>NZ_JBWPVO010000013.1:0-103971 GCF_056590155.1 Isoptericola sp. GX10416
CGCTGATCCCAAGACCATCGCTGACGACATCCTCGCCTGGATCAGCCGCCGCTAGCCCATTCCGAAACAGGCCCTAGAGCCCGCCCTGCCAGGCCACGATCCGGTCCACCGCGCGCGCGACGACGTCCGGCGACGCCGCGAACGAGAGCCGCACCCAGTCGCGGCCGCGCTCCCCGTCGAAGTCGGTACCGGGTGTGATCGCGACGTCGGCCTCGGCGAGGAGCCGCGCGCAGTAGGTGACGGAGTCCATGCCGAACCGGGCGATGTTCCCGTAGAGGTAGAAGGCGCCGTCGGCCGGGGCGACGGGGCGCCATCCGAGCTCGTCGACGCGGTCGAGCAGCGCCGCGCGCGACGCCGCGTAGGCGGCGACGTTCTCGCTCGCGGCCGCGTACCCCTCGGTGGTGAAGGCGGCGACGCCGGCGTGCTGCGCGAGGGCCGGGGGAGAGAGGGCGACGTTCCCGGCCAGGGCGTCGACCGGCGCGACGAGCTCGTCCGGCAGCACGAGCCAGCCGAGCCGCCAGCCCGTCATCGCCCAGTACTTCGAGAACGAGTTCACGACGACCGCCCCGGAGTCGAGGTACTTCGCCGCCGTCGCCTGCTGGACGTCCTGGCTGTAGGCGATGCCGTGGTAGATCTCGTCGCTGATCAGCCGCACGTCGTGCTCGGCGCACCAGCCGGCCACCGCCGCCAGCTCGGACGGCGCGATCATCGTCCCGGTCGGGTTCGCGGGCGACGCCACGATCAGCCCGTCCAGCCCGCCGTCGTAGTAGGCGCCCATGAGCTGCGAGACGGTCGGCTGGTAGCGCGTCTCGGGCCCGCAGTCGAGCTCCACGACCTCGCAGCCCAGCGCGGCCAGGATGTTCTTGTACGCCGGGTAGCCCGGCCGGGCGAGCGCCACCCGGTCGCCGACGTCGAACGAGGCCAGGAACGCCAGCACGAAGCCGCCGCTCGACCCCGTCGTCACGGCGATCCGCCCCGGGTCGACCTCGACGTCGTACCAGCGCTCGTAGTGGCCGGCGATCTGGGTGCGCAGGGCGGGCACGCCCATCGCCTCGGTGTACCCGAGGTCTGCGCTGCGCAGCAGGTCGGCCGCCCGCTCGCGCACCACGTCGGAAGCCCCGGTCGACGGCTCCCCGGCGCACAGGTTGAGGACGTCGTGGCCCGCCGCTCGGCGCGCGTTCGCGGCCGCCAGGACCTCCATGACGGCGAACGGGGGCACGTGGCTGCGGCGCGACACCTTCATGTCCCCATCATGCCGCTTCGGTAGCGTGTGCCGGTGACCTCCCTGACGGCCGCCGACCTCGTCACCCGCGCCACCGCGACCCTCCTGGACGCGCCACCACGCACCGGCGGGGTGGACGGCATCGTCGCGGGCGACCCTGCCGCCGTCGTCCACGGCGTCGTCGTCACCACGCTGGCGACCATGGACGTGCTGGAGCGCGCGGTCGCCGTCGGGGCCGACGTCGTCGTCACCCACGAACCCCTCTACTACGACCACCAGGGCGACTCGATCGCCGACCTCGTCGCCGAGCGCGACCCGGTGCACGCCGCCAAGGCGGCGTTCGTCGCCGATCACGACCTCGTCGTGTGGCGGCTGCACGACGCATGGCACGACGTCCGGCCCGACGGCGTCGACGCGGGCACGGCCCGCGCGCTCGGCTGGACGCTCGATCCCGAGGCTGCGGCGGACGGCGTCGCCCTGTGCGACATCGGCCCGACGACGCTGCACGCCCTGGCCGCGCACGTCGCGCACGGCCTCGGCTCCACGCAGGCCCGGTTCGCCGGCGACCCGGACCGCACGGTGCGGCGCGTCGGCCTCGACCTGGGGTTCCGAGGGTTCGCGCGCAACCGCGCGCTGCTGCGGCGCGACGACGTCGACGCCGTCGTCGTGGGGGAGGCGCACGAGTGGGAGACGGCGTCGTACGCGACGGACGCGGCCCGCGTGCTGGGTACCGGCCTCGTCGTGGCCGGCCACCTCCCCAGCGAGCAGGCGGGGATGCGCCTGTTCGCCGAACGGCTCGCCGACGTCGTCGACGAGGTGCCCGTGACGTTCCTGGCCACCCCCGACCTGCTGCGCGGCGTCTGAGAGGTCACCGCCGCCCAGGTCGCGGCGACGCCGCGATCGACCTAGGTTCACGTGCATGGACGAGGTGCACCCCGGCGCGCAGCCCGCCACGCCGACGCCACCGGTCCCACCCACCGAGCCGCAGGCGCCCGGGCCGCCGGGCCGCTGGGTGCAGGACGTGCTGCCCGGCTACGAGCAGCAGACCCTGGAGCTGGCGTCGGACTTCGAGGGCTCCGTCGTCGCGACCCTGGTGCGCCCGGCCCCGGACACGCTGCGCCCCGACGCCGGGGTCGACCTGCTGTACGTGCACGGCTGGGTCGACTACTTCTTCCAGACCCACCTCGCGGACTTCTGGGAGAGCCTCGGCGTCCGTTTCCACGCCCTCGACCTGCGCAAGTACGGCCGGAGCCTGCGCGAGCACCACACGCCGGGCTTCGTCACCGACCTGCACACCTACGGCGAGGACATCGAGGCCGCGCTCGCCGTCCTCGGCCACGGCGAGGGGTCGACGACGGCCCGGCGCCTGATCCTCATGGGCCACTCCACGGGCGGGCTCGTCCTCAGCCTGTGGACCGCCGACAACCCCGGACGCGCCGACGGTCTCGTGCTCAACAGCCCGTGGCTGGAGTTCCAGACCCGCCGCGTGGGCCGCATGATGCTGGAGCCCACGGTCCGGGCGCAGGCGGCGCTCGCCCCGCGCCGCCACCTCGTCAACGTCGACCTCGGCTTCTACGCGCGGTCGATCTCGTCGCGGTACGAGGGCGCGTGGGACATCGACCCGGCCTGGCGGCCCGACGACGGCTGGCGCGCCACCCCGGCCTGGCTCTCGGCGATCTTCACGGGCCACGATCGCGTGGCGCGCGGGCTGCACCTCGACCTGCCGGTCCTGATGCTGCTCTCCACGCGGTCCATCGCACCGGTGCGCTGGAACCCCGACATGCTGCGCGCCGACAGCGTGCTCGACGTCGAGGGCGTGGCCCGTCGTGCCGTCGACCTCGGCCGGGTCCTCACGCTGTGCCGCGTCGAGGACGCCCTGCACGACGTCACCCTCTCGGCACCCGAGGTGCGCGACGTCGTCTGGCGGGAGATCGGCCGGTGGTTCCTGGCGTACGTCCCCCCGCCAGAACCGGAACCGGAGCCGGAGGCGCAGCGCCCGCGGCGCCCCTGGTGGCGCCGCCTCACGGGACGCTGAGGGCATCCCGGGCGCCGGCACCACCCCGCGCGTAGCGTGGGTGCATGGGACTCATCGGTGACGACCGCATCGCCGTGACCGGTGCTTCCGGGCGCCTCGGCACCCGGTTGGCGTTCCGCCTCGCCGCCGAGGGCGCACGGCAACGCCTCGTCGTCCGGGACGCGGCGCGCGCGCCCGGTCTGGGCGACGGCAGGCCGCTGCCCGAGTGCGAGGTCGCCGTCTGCGACGGCTACACAGACGCCGCCGGGATGCGCGCCGCCTTCGACGGCGTCGGCACCGTGTTCCTCGTGAGCGCCCGAGAGTCCGCGGACCGCGTGACGGAGCACGTCGCCGCCATCGACGCGGCCGTCGACGCGGGAGTCCAGCGGCTCGTGTACGTGTCGTTCGTGGGCGCCGCACCCGACGCCGTGTTCACGTTCGCCCGGGACCACTTCCACACCGAGGAGCACCTGCGGGCCTCCGGCCTGCGGTGGACGGTGCTGCGGGACAACCTCTACCACCGGGCGGTCGCGTCGTTCGTCGGTCCGGACGGCGTCATCCGCGGCCCGGCCGGGCGGGGCAGGGTCGCCTCGGTCTCGCACGACGACGTCGCCGACGTCGCGACGGCCGTCCTGCTGGACGAGCGCCCCACCCGTCACGACGGCGTCGTCTACGACGTGACAGGCCCGCAGGCCCTCACGCTGGAGGAGGTCGCCGCCCTGCTCACGACGGCGGGCGGCCGCACCATCACGTACCACGCGGAGACCGTCGAGGAGGCCTACGCCTCCCGGAAGTCGTCCGGTGCGTCGGCCGTGGAGCTCGCCGGCTGGGTGTCGTCGTACGAGGCGATCGCCGCCGGTCGGCTCGCCGGGGTGTCGTCGGACGTCGCCCGGCTGGTCGGGCGGCCGGCCCGGTCGTTCGAGCAGTGGCTCGACGACTACCCGGGGGAGTGGCAGGACCTGATCGACTGACCGGCGCGGCTAATTCCCTGGAACCGCACCGCCGTCGGGCGTAGCGTCGCCGACGAACCGAAAGGAGGTGATCCGAGAAGTGAAGACTCTTCGGACCAGTGAGGTGGTCGCGGGCTGAAGCCTGCGACCACCGGGGACCCGCGGGTTGCCGTGCCATCGTCCAGCACGGCGGGAGGCGACCGCCTCCGGCCCGCGGGTCTTCCTCAGCCCCGCTCGCAGAACGTGGCGATCGCGTTCGACGCGATGTACTCGCTCACCGGGTCGGGCGTGTCCTTGCAGTTCACGAGCCCGGTCTCGACGACCTTGAAGCTCGTCGCCGTGGCGTCCACCGGCGAGCTGCCGTCTCCGCACGACACCACGAGCGTCTCGACCGTCCGCGTCGTGTAGGAGAACTGGATGTACTTGCCCTTCGCCTTGCCGACGAGGAGCTCCTGAGGGTCCGCCAGACGGGGAGCGGAGGTCGAGCCGATCAGACCGGCGGAGGTGGCGTCGTCGATGATCGCCTGCTGCTCCGCGGTGGTGCCCTTGGCGGCCTTGACCCCGGCGTCCTCCTGGCGGTCCCACTGGTCCCGCACCTCGATGGTGCCGTCGTCGCCGACGCGGGACACGACGATCGCCGTGTACTTGTCGTCCTTGGTCGGCTCGCCGTCCGGAACCACCATCACCGAACCCTCGCAGGCGCTGGCGACGGCCGGAGCGGTGCTGGCGCTGCTCTGCGCCGAGGGCGACTCACTCCCGGCGGAACCGGGTTCGTCGGCACCCGCGCAGCCCGCGGCGAGCAGCACGACCGCACCTGCGGTCATGAGCGTACGGACGAATCGGGGGCAGCTCGCTTCATTGCGTCTCACGCGCCGCAACCTACCGGATGGAAAGCGCTTCAATCCAGGGGTTGCCGCGGTTTTCCTGGCAACGATCGTGCAACGTTCCGCCGACGGCGCCGACGTCAGTGCCGACGTCCGACCACCACCGGAAGCACCGCCCACAGGACCAGCAGCACGAACGCGACCGCACCGCCCACCACGATCCCTTCGACCCGGCCGAGCACGACGTCGAAGACCAGCATCGTCGTCGCGGACAGCGCCACCGCCAGCAGCACCAGACCCACCCGGGTGAACCGGTCACCGCCCGTGACCACCGACGTCTTCAGGTGCTTGCGGAACAGGGCTCGGTGCAGCGCGACCGGGGCGATGAACACCCCGGTGGCCGCGATGCACAGCAGCACGTCGACCAGGTAGACGGCCCGCTGGAGGTCGTCCAGCTCCGCGAAGCGGGACTGGAACGGCAGGATCAGCAGGAAACCCGTGAGGATCTGTACCCCGGTCTGCAGGACGCGAAGCTCCTGCAGCAGCTCGTTCCAGTTGCGGTCCGAGCGCTGCTCCGGGGTCTCCGGGCGCCCGTGCGAGGCACCCGCGAGCGCACCGGTCGAGTCGTCGCTCACGTCAGCTGCTGAACGGCTTGTCGGGGTCGATCGTAGAGCCCGACGTCGGTCGCTCGACCGCACCGTCCGAGGACGGCAGCTCCACCGAGCCGCCCGCCGTCGTCGAGGCGGCGCCCTGCCGGTGCACCCTCTTCACGATGGCGAGGATCGCAGCGGCCGAGACGACCATGCAGACCACGATGATCACGAAGAACACGGGCATGGAGATGACGTCGAGGGTCAGCAGCACGACGGCGGCGACGAGGATCGCGCCCTCGATCACCGCGACGGTGAGGAATCCGGTGGTGAGCGGGTTGCGCGCGTTCGACGCCGGGCTGTTCTCCATGCGTCGAGCCTAGCGACCTCAGTACAGCACTCCATGGCAGTTTCGGAGTTCAGATTCCTGGCACTCTCGCAGCTCGGGCGTCGGCAGTTTCGGAGTTCACCTCCCGGCAGTTTCGGATTTCGCCTCATCTGGCCTGATGAGCGGCTCGGACCAGCTGGTACCACGTCGGATCCTTGAGGTCGCCCTCGAACGCCACCGCGAGAGCCCCGTGCTCCTGCTGGAGGGTCCGCGCGCCGTGGGCAAGTCGACGCTGCTGCGCCAGCTGGCCACCGCGGTCGACGGGCGGATCCTGGACCTTGACGACCTCGACACCCGCGAAGCTGTCGCCCGCGACCCAGCCACGATGATCGGTGGCGACCAGGTCATCCTCATCGACGAGTACCAGCACGCCCCGATCGTGCTCGACGCCATCAAGGCGAGGCTCAACATCTCCGGGCGTCCCGGACAGTTCGTCCTGACCGGCTCCGCACGGCACGAAGCATTGCCCCGGGCGGCGCAGGCACTCACCGGCCGGCTCCAGCGGCTCCCGCTTCTGCCACTGGCACAGTCCGAGCTCGCACGAACCCGCCCCGACCTGCTCTCAAGGCTTCTGGCCGACCCGGCCTCCCTCGTCGAGTCCGCTGCCACGATCTCCTCACAGACGACGCGCGAGGAGTACGCCACCAAGGTAGCTCTCGGCGGATTCCCGCTCGCGCTCGCCGCGACGAACGACCGCGCCCGAGGACGATGGATCGATGACTACGTGCGCATCACCCTGGAACGCGACGTCCAAGAACTGTCAAGGGTCCGCCAGGCCCACGCTCTGCCACTCATCCTCGAACGCGCGGCGGGCCAGACCGCCCAGGTGCTCAACACCGCACGGATGGCGGACGCCACCGGCGTCAACGACAAGACCGCCCGTGCACCTTCGGCACGCCGTTCGACACCCACGGGCCGATCGGGCCGTGGCTCACCACAGGCGACGAGATCGCGGACCCCCTCGATCTGAGGATGCGTCTCACGGTGACCGGCGAGCCTCGCCAGGGCTGGACCACCGGCGACATGCTCTATGTGCCGCCCGGCCCGCCAGGCGATGGCCGCCGTCCTCGACGGCGACTGCCTGATCCAGTGGGACCTGCTGGCCGTGCTGACCGACCGACGTGCCTAGTCTGGTGCGTGTCGCCGCGGACGCGACGAACGCGACGAACGAAGGAGTTCTGATGAGCGAGACCCGTGAGACCGCCCTGCTGGCCTCGGTGCCGGACGGCCTGTTCGTCGGGGGTGCCTGGCGCGCGGCCACGGACGGCAGGACGCTCGGCGTCGCCGACCCGTCAACCGGCGAGACCGTCAAGCGGATCGCCGACGCCTCGGTGGCCGACGGCGTCGCCGCCCTGGACGCGGCGTGCGACGCGGCCGACGCCTGGGCCGCCACCCCGGCCCGGAAGCGCGGCGAGATCCTGCGCCGGGCGTTCGACCTGCTGCAGGAGCGGGCCGACGACGTCGCGCTGCTCATGACGATCGAGATGGGCAAGCCGCTGACGGAGGCACGCGGCGAGGTGACCTACGGCGGAGAGTTCCTGCGCTGGTTCGCCGAGGAGGCGCCGCGCATCCAGGGCCGCTACGGCGCCAACCCTGAGGGCACAGGGCGCATGGTCGTCACCCAGCACCCGGTGGGCCCGTGCTTCCTCATCACGCCGTGGAACTTCCCGCTGGCGATGGCGACCCGCAAGATCGCGCCGGCGCTGGCCGCCGGCTGCACCGTGGTGATCAAGCCCGCGTCGCTCACGCCGCTGACCACGCTGTTCCTCGCACAGATCCTCGCCGACGCCGGGCTCCCGGACGGCGTGCTCAACGTCGTCACGACGACCTCGACCGGGCCGGTCTCCGAGGCGATCCTCAGCGACCCGCGGCTGCGCAAGGTGTCGTTCACCGGCTCCACGCCGGTGGGGCAGAAGCTGCTGAAGCAGGCTGCTGACGGCGTGCTGCGCACCTCGATGGAGCTCGGCGGCAACGCCCCGTTCGTCGTCTTCGACGACGCCGACCTGGACAAGGCCGTCGACGGCGCCATCGCCGCCAAGTTCCGCAACATCGGCCAGGCCTGCACGGCGGCCAACCGGTTCATCGTGCACCGGTCCGTCGTCGAGGAGTTCACGCGGCGCGTCACCGAGCGCGTCGAGTCGTTCGCCACCGGCCGCGGCACCGAGGACGGCGTGACCATCGGCCCGCTCATCGACGACCGCGCGGTCGCCAAGGCGACCTCCCTGGTGGCCGACGCCGTCGAGCGCGGCGCCACGCTGCGCACCGGCGGCGAGGCGCTCGACCGGCCCGGCTCGTTCTTCGCCGCGACGGTGCTCGACGACGTCCGGCCGGGCAGCGAGATCCTGCGCGAAGAGATCTTCGGTCCGGTCCTGGCGATCGTCCCGTTCGACGACGAGGACGAGGCCGTGCGCCTGGCGAACGACACCGAGTACGGCCTCGTGTCCTACGTCTACACGGAGAGCCTGTCGCGCGGACAGCGCATGATCGAGCGGCTCGCCACCGGCATGATGGGGCTCAACATGGGCGTCGTGTCGAACGCCGCGGCACCCTTCGGCGGCTGGAAGATGTCCGGCCTCGGCCGCGAGGGCGGTGCCGAGGGCATCGGTGAGTACCTGCAGACGAAGTACACGTTGACGCCGGACCCGTTCGCCTGACGGTCACCTCGCCGTGCTGCTGCCCGCCATCGTCGATCGGGTCTCCGGCTCAGGCTCCGACTCCGGTTCCAGTTCCGGTTCCCGCTGAGCTGCTGGCCCCGGCAGTTCCGTGGGGGTCGGAGCCGTTCCCAGCGGTCGCGAGACGTCAGTGTGTGTCGCGAAGTCGGATCTCCCGGAGGATGGTCACGGGAAGGTGGTGCGGCCTAGTCGCGATCCCGGTGGAACTCGGCGGCGAGCTCGGCGGCACGGGGAACGGTCACGCGGAGCTCCGTGCCGTCGGAGCGACGCAGGACGAGGACGTCCCCGCCGCCCAGGAGCACCTGCGAGGAGCCTCCGCGGCTGAGGTGGATGCCCCACCCCAGCGGCCCCCACGCGGGGCGCGTGGCATCGACCTGCGCGCTGGCACCGGGTTCTCGCCGCACGGTGACGGCCCCGGGGCCCACCACGGGTCCCAGGGCGAACTCGGTCCCGGTGACCGCGACGCGCCATCGCAGCCCCACCAGCGCGACGGCTGCGCCGGCGCCTCCGAGGAAAGCCACCGGCCACCAGACGACCCCGGTCGCGCCGAGCACGACCAGGACTCCACTGGTCGCTGCCACCGCGGCGGCCAGGGGAGCGACGAAGACGTGCTCCGTCGTGGCGCTCGACGTCACCTGCGGTGGCGTGCCAGCGTGTGCGGTGGTCGGTGCAGGACGGGTCAGCAGTCCGGTCGTCGTCCCGACGACGGCACCGATCAGTGCGGCCGAGCCGAACGAGGCCAGCCCTGGGTCGGGTGCAAGCCACGGGTCGGCGACCCCCAGGGATGCCACGACGACGATCGGCAGCGCCAAGGTCACGGTGACGACCAGCGCCGCGAGAACACCGATCGTCGTTCGCCGGACCCAGGCCGTCGCGGGGCGTCCCACTGCGACGTAGCCGGCGAGGACGGCCCAGAAGGCAGCGGCCGGCAGCGCCAGGGAGGCGATCGTTGCGGGCAGCGACCGCACGGTGGTCACCTGTCCGTCCGCCCACTGGTTCGCGACCTCGCCCGGCAGCCTCGGCGCCCAGGACAGGGTGACGGCGACCATCGCCACGAGCGCACCGGCGATCGGGATCAGCAGACCCCACCAGAGCCAGGGTGAGCTGTTGGCACGGTCCTGCCCGCGGCTGGTCTTCTGGACACCGGGCTTCGAGCCGGTCACATCCGACTCCTCACGCCGAGGGGGAGGTTGCACGTTGCTTGCCACGAGCGCCAGCCTGTCATGAACTCCGGAACGCCGTCAATGAACTCTTGCGAAGTTGTCCCGTTGCTGCGAGGACGAGCACCAGGATCCCCATCACGATCCAGGTCGGCCAGCCCAGAGGACCTGCGCCGGCCAGGTCGACATCCTGGCCCGCAGCCGCCAGCAGGGTGGAGACGGAGGCTGCAGAGTTGAACGAGGCGTGCGCGAGGACCGGGGGCCAGATCGACCCCGACCGCAGCCGCAGCCAACCCAGGAGGACCCCCAGCAGCACGCACGCCACGACCATCATCAGGAGGCCGTCGACACCAGGCCGCTCGAAGTTGTACCCGAGAAGGATGAGCGGGGCATGCCAGAGGCCCCAGACGACGCCAGTGATCAGGAGGGCCGGCCACGGCCCGAGCGGCATCAGGCGCGGCAGCAGCCATCCACGCCAACCCACCTCCTCGCCGAGCGCGGCAGGAGCGCTCAGCAGCGCGTTCAACGGGATCGCCGCCAGCTGGATCGCCACCAGGGTGCCCACCGGGAGCGCCAGGCTCTCCACGCCCAAGGCCCGCACCGACTCCTGGTAGCCGCTGAAATGGGTGAGATCGAGCTGGATCTGCCCGAACAGCGCGGCGACGAACACCCCGGCGACGACGACCGCAGCCCCACCGACGAGACCGAGCAGGCTCATTCCGAGCACCCTGCGCCACGGGCGCAGCGGGACGATAGCGACGGATCGCCACAGGCTGTCCGGAGCCCTTTCGACGAGCCGCGCCACCAGCACACCGGCGGCGGGGGTGATCATGATCGCGATCAGCAGCAGCGGCGTCAGAGGGTTCGACAGGCCGCCGTCGAAGTACAGCGGCAGCGCGAACAGCCAGGCCAGCACGAAGGACACGATCAGGAACGAAGGGAGGGCCCAGCGCGCGGCCCTCGTCTGGGGAGCGGTGCGGAGCGCCGTCATCATGCGGCCCCCGCCGGGCCCTCGGTCGACGCAGGAGCGTTCAGGATGAACAGTCCCGCGATCTCGCCGGACTCGCGGAACGTCACCTTGCCCACCATCGAGCCCGCCTCGAAATCCAACGGTATGTCGATGACGTACATCCCGTTGACCCTGTGGGCGGATGCATCACCCGTCGACTCGAGCTGCCCGACCGCTGCCAGCACGCTCGCCCAGGTGTCACCGAGGGCCGCCGGGGTCATCGCCGCGCTCATCTGCTCGTCGAACTCGTCGCACACGGCCTCGACGTCGCCCTGCGCGATCTGGGAGAAGACAGACCTCGCACGGTCCACCATCTCGACAGGAACACTCTTCACCACTGGCCTCCCCGTTCTCGGATCCACCGCCTGACCGAATCTCTGGTACGCCGCCTGCCGGGAGATCCCCAGCGTCGTGCCGATCGCCTGCCAGGTCGCGCCGACGCGACGCGCGTCGTCGACGCTCGCCACGAGCAGGCGGTCCGCATCGGCCTTGACGGCGGCCGCAGCCTCGACGAGCTGCAACGCGTTGGCCTGGCTGTCCTCGCGGTGGAGGACACCGGCGAGCGCCTGCGCGCGCGCGAGCAGTGCCGTGGCGACGGAGTACGCCGATCGAGACTCGTCCATGTGTCAACCATGGGTTAACACGGCTCCCCATGTCAAGCACACCTTGACGTCGCCCTGCCGCCCGGGTGATTCCGGAACGAGCCGGTATCGCTGCCGACGACCACCGCCTCCTTCAGGGCAGACCATCGACGCTCTTTCCTGGACAGGAGGCCCCCATGCACACGAGGCAGGCGCGGAAGCAGGCGAACAACGTCCGCACCGTCGCAGCGATCGTCGTCGGCTCCGCACTGGGGGTGGCAGCCCTGCCCGCACCGGTGTCGGCGCGCGAGGCCGCGGAGCCGTGGTCCCATCAGATGCCCGACCCGGTGCCGGTCAGCTCGTTGACCGCGGGCCCCGCCGAACGGCACTGCACCGTGCGTCCCGGTCACGCGGGCTGCGTGTCCTTCGAGCCCCCGGTCGAGGGGATCGTCGTCGCCGTGCTCTACGCCGAGCCGTTCTACGGCGGTCCACGCGTCGTCGTGCATCTCGAGGGCGACGTCTCCGGCTGCACCCCGAGGACGTACGACGACGAGGGCAGCGGGGACCTCGGCGGCCCGCTGGCGACGATCCTGGACGGTGTGGGCTCGGTCGACACGTTCCACCGGTGCGACGTCCGCCTGCGCCAGGAGTACCTGGGGACGGACGGGCCTGACTCCGGATGGCTGCACCGCGAGGCGCGGGTCCACGACGGTGCGGAGACGTCCGCCTTCACGATCTCCTGAGCCGCCGGACCGCCCACGACGAGGCAGAGCCCCGGACGACCTCCAACCAGGTCGTCCGGGGCTCCGCCCGTGGGTGTTGCTATCGGATCAGCCGGTGCCTGTCAGCCGAAGTTGACCTGCAGCGTGCCGTCCGAGGCGAACGACCAGGAGAGGTCGCCCGAGTAGCTCGAGCAGCGCGAACCGTTGGTCCCGGTGTCGAACTGGTTACCGCTGCCGACGGTACCGACGGTCTTGTCGTTCGAGCCGGAGTCGCACGAGGTGTTGTTGGTGAAGACGTGCGTGCCCTCGTCGAACGAGAAGTTGCGCTCCTCGTTGCGGACGGAGACGTTGCCGGACATCGTGATCGAGCCGGGGTTCGAGTTGAACGTGAACCCGTGCTTGCCGTTGTCCACCGCGTAGGAGTTCTTCACGACGTGGTTGACCTTGATGTCCTCGCCACCGAGCTTGAACCCGTTCTTGTCACCGTTGCCGGCCTGGCCGCCGTTCGACAGCGTGCCGTTCTCGTAGGCGAGCGAGTTCTCGATCGTCACCGGGCCGATGGCACCGGTGTCGGACTTCGTGTACAGGTCCCAGCCGTCGTCGATGTTGTTGTGCGAGACGGTGTTGCGGAACACGTTCCCCGGCCCGACGGTGAGCTTCGCGGCGAAGCCGTCAGCGTCTTCGCCGTCCGAGTCGACGTTGTCGTGCGACTCGGAGGAGACGACGAGGTTGTTCGACGGCCACTCGCTGGACGGAGCCCCGGCGACGAGACGCGCGATCTGCAGACCGGTGTCCGCGTTGTGCCGGGTCACGACCCGCTCGATGATGTTGTTGTCGCCACCCAGCAGGATGCCGTTGTCACCAGCGTGCTCGACGATGATGTCGCGGACGTGCCACCAGTCACCGCCGATGGCGAGACCACGGTTGGCGGAGTTCTCGGCCTGGGCCGAGAAGTTGAGCACGGGCTTCTGGCTGGGCGACGCCGCGGCGAGCAGCGTGCGCTTGCTCGACAAGCCGTTGTTGCCCGGCTGGATGGTGATGGTGCTCGACAGGTTGTACGTGCCGCTCTTGAGCAGGATCTGGCCGCCCGGCTTGACGCGGGTGATCGCCGAGGCGAGCGTCGTGGGAGCGGCCTCGGTGCCGGCCGCGCTGGCGGAGCCGTTCGTCGCGACGTAGAGCGTGTCAGCGGAGGGCTGCTCGGTCGGGTCCGGCGTCGGCTCCTCGGTGGGCTCCTCCGTCGGCTCCGGCGTCGGGGTGGGGTTGGTGGTCGAGCCACCGGCGTAGGTCTCGAACTCGGCGACGCGCGGGGTGCCGGACGAGCTCGTGATCTCGAAGTTGATCTTCTTCAGCGAGGTGGCGGCGAACGACGCCGTGCCCGCCGTGGTGCCGGTGGCCAGGGTGGCCCCGGTGTCGTTGTTCGTGAGCTTCCAGCCGCGGATGTTGCCGACCGCGCCGGAGGCCTCACGGATGACGACGGACGACACCGTGGTGGCGGAGCTCCACTTGACGGACACGCGGCCCGTCGAGCTGCTGGGCGACCAGTAGGTGCTCGCGTTGCCGTCGATGACGTTGCCGTAGCCGGTCCCGCTGGCCTTGCCCGAGCCGTCAGCGCCCGCGCCGAGCGACAGGTTGGTCCCGCTGGGCTGGCCCGTCGGGTCCGGCGTCGGCTCCTCGGTCGGCTCCTCCGTAGGCTCCTCGGTCGGCTCCTCCGTGGGCCCGGTGGTCGGGTCCGGCGTCGTCGGCGTGCACGAGCCGTCCGACACCTTCATGCCCTTGTTCGCACCGGCCGTGGCGGCCACGACCGACGGGACGCAGTTCGCGGCGTCGGGCGAGTACGAGTAGGGGATGGAGACGGACGTCGTCGAGACCGGGTTGGGGCCTGCGGGCTGGTTGTCGCCGCTCTTCGCCGACCAGGTGATGTTGTCGAAGATGTTGCCGTCGACCTCCCAGGTGCCCGCCTGGTCGGTGTAGAACGTGCCGAGCACGTCCTTCGAGTCCTCGAAGTAGTTGTCCTCGACCTTGGCCTTGGCCCCGGCGCGGGAGTTGATGCCCGACTCGTTGAGGTTCACGTAGTGGTTGTTGTACATGTGCGCGACGCCGCCGCGGAGCAGCGGGGTGCGCGAGTCGAGGTTCGAGTACAGGTTGTGGTGGAACGTGACGAACCCGTTGGCGCGGTCCGACTCGCTGGAGCCGATGAGGCCACCACGGCCCGAGTTCTTCAGCGTCGAGTACGACAGGGTCACGTACTTGACGTCGGCCTTCATGTCGAAGAGGCCGTCGAAGCCTGCCGACTCGCCACCCGAGGCCTCGAGCGACACGTGGTCGACCCACACGTTGCGGACGCCGGACTCCATGCCGATCGCGTCGCCGCCGTTGGAGGTCGGGGAACCCGACTTCTTGACGTTCTTGACCGTCACGTTCTGGATGATGATGTTCTCGGCCTCACGGATGTGGATGCCGAGCTGGTCGAACGTGGCACCGCTGCCGACGCCGACGATCGAGACGTTGCTGACCTGCTTGAGCTCGATGACACCGTCAGCGGTGTTGCACGAGTCTCCGGACACCTTGGAGGTGTTGCCGTGGTTGATGGTGCCCGAGACCTCGATGATGATCGGGGTGTCGTCGGCGGCGCGGTTGCACAGCGCCTCGTGGATCTGCGTGCCGGTCGTGGCGCGCACCGTCTGGCCGCCCTCGCCACCGGTGGTGCCGCCGTTCTGGGTGGCGAACCCCGTGGCGTCTCCCGTCACGCTGGCCGAGGCCGGCATGAGGGCCGTGATGCCGATCGCGCCCGCGACGGCCACGGAGGCACCTGCCGCGAAGAGCTTGGCTGCGACTGGACGTTTCATCGTCGTCTCACCTTCGTCGTTGAACTTCGGGTCATAGCTTCGATGCGATCCGAAGGTGCGTGACGGTGGGTTCCCCGCCCGGCTCGGCGGCGGCCCGCTGGGTGCGGGCGTCCACGTCGTCGTGCACGCTCCGGTTCGCGGTCGGTCGCATCCGTGCCGTCGATTCAACGGCACGGGCCACGCCCGCACCGCGTCACCGACGACGTCGCCCCGAGCATGTCCCGCTCCGACGTTGGAGCAGGCACCCAGATGGACCCATCACCGTGAGATACCGGTTTCTCGATCCTAGAGAGCGGTTTCCCGGTAAAGCAAGACCCAGTTTGGTGATTCTCTGATGGGGATACCTTGACCTCTGCCAGATTGTTCATCGACCATCGCTTCACGCCAAGCGCTCGCCGGCCTTGCCGCAGGGTCCGCCCGAGGTCGGCACCGGCTGGCGGTTCTCGCAGGTCAGGGTGCATGCGGAGGCGGCACAGAACCGTCCGGTGGCAACGCCGTCGCGCTTCGTCAAGGACGATGGATGGGCTGCCCTTGAACTGGTGGCGCTCAGGTCACGAACAGGAAACGGCTCTCCGCAGACTTCACGCAGCAGACACGTCACCATCACGCCATCTCCACATACGAAACCATTCAGTCGGGTGGTCTCCTCCGTCCCAGGTGCGGCCCGGCCCGGCACGCGCGATCACCCCCCGGAACGACGTCGACCGGCGTAGCGTTTGACGAGGCATGAGCAGTCAGGGGGCCCCGGTGGACGACGGCACGGCGCACGACCCGACGGACGCGGACCCGGTCGACAGCGAGCAGGAGCTCGTCGCCTGGCTGCGCACCGACGCGGGCCGCGACATGCTGCCGGCGTCGGTCGCGGGCAACGCCGAGTTCCTCGCCCGGTTCCGCGACCTGCGCGACCAGTTCCAGCACCTGAAGATGCTGTACGAGTTCGGCATCGCCGAGGTGTCGACCAAGATCGACATCCTGCGCCAGGAGTTCGAGAGCGTCTACGACTACAGCCCGATCGAGCACGTGCGGAGCCGGCTGAAGTCTCCCGAGAGCCTGGTCACCAAGGCGCTGCGCCAGGGCACCGAGCTCACCGTCCCGGCGATCCGGGCCGAGATCCGCGACATCGCGGGCATCCGCATCACCTGCAGCTTCGTCTCCGACGCGTACTGGATCGCGGAGATGCTCAGCACGCAGGCCGACCTGCGGCTGCTCACCACCAAGGACTACATCGAAAGCCCCAAGCCCAGCGGCTACCGGTCGCTGCACCTCATCGTCGAGGTGCCGGTGTTCCTGTCCCGCACCGTCGAGCACGTGCCCGTCGAGCTCCAGATCCGCACGATCGCGATGGACTTCTGGGCCAGCATGGAGCACAAGCTCCACTACAAGTACCGCACGGAGATCCCGCCCCACATCGCCGCGGAGATCGACGACGCCGCGCGGGTCGCGGCCGAGCTCGACGAGCGGATGGGACGCCTGCGTGACGAGGTGCGGCCGTCCCCGCAGCACGGCACGGAGGGGAGCGGGACGTCGTCGGGCAAGGCCTGACGCCCACCCCCCCTCGGCGCGCCGGCCCGCGCCGCCGCGCGCTCCGGTGCGCGCGCCGCGAGGATGGACCCGTGCCCACGGCCCCCGACGACGCCGAGACAGAGCTCATCCGACGCTCCGGCGTCGCGCTGCGTGTCGGCACGCTGTCGCTGTCCGCGGGGACCGGCTCGTACCGGGTCAAGGCGTCGATGGCCCGCACGGCCCGCGCCCTGGGGATCGACGCGCACCGGGCGCACGTCACGCTGACCGAGATCACCGCGACGTCGCACCAGCAGAACAGCTTCCGCACCGAGGTGACGGAGGTGCGCTCGGTCGGGATCGACGCGAACCGGCTGTGCGCCCTGGAGCGGTTCGCGCAGGACGTCGAGGCCCGCGCGCCGGTGACCGTCGAGGACGCCACGCGCGAGCTCGACCGGATCCAGGCCACGCCTCCGCTGTACCCGACGCCGTTGAACGCGCTGTGGGCGGCGATCGCCTGCGCGGCCTTCGCGTTCCTCAACAACGGCGGTGTGGTGGAGCTCGTCGGGGTCTTCTTCGCGGCGGGCGCCGGCCAGCTCCTGCGTCGCACGCTCGTGCACCGGGGCTGGAACCAGTTCGGGGTGACGATGCTCGCCGCCGCGCTCGCGAGCCTCACCTACGTGCTGTTCCTGGAGCTGCTCGGGGCGTTCGGGGGAGCGGCCACGAGCCACGAGGCCGGCTACGTGTCGGCCGTGCTGTTCCTGGTGCCGGGGTTCCCGTTGGTCACGGGCGCGCTCGACCTCGCCAAGCTCGACTTCTCGGCCGGTCTGGCCCGCCTGTCGTACGCGCTGATGATCCTCACGTCGGCGGCGCTGGCGCTGTGGGCCGTGTCGATGGCGGTCGGCCTGACGCCGGTGCCGGAGTCTCCCGCCGAGCTGGACCCTGGGTTGCTGCTGGGGTTGCGGCTGCTCGCAAGCTTCCTCGGGGTGCTCGGCTTCGCGCTCATGTTCAACAGCCCGTGGTCGATGGCGTTGACGGCGGCCGCGATCGGCATGGTCGCGAACGGGGGACGCCTGTGGCTCGTCGACGCCGACGTCGCACCGCAGGTTGCCGCCGCGGCGGCCGCGCTGGTCGTCGGCCTGCTCGCCGCCGTCGTCGCCCCGCGGATGAACGTGCCACGGGTGACCGTCTCGGTGCCCGCCGTCGTCATCATGGTGCCGGGCGCGACGGCGTTCCGGTCGATCTACTACCTGTCGAACGGGGAGACGACGCAGGCTCTCGCCTATGCCGTGGAGGCCGGGCTGGTCGTGGCGGCGCTGGCCATCGGTCTCGCGGTGGCGCGCATGCTCACCGACCGGGAGTGGGGCTTCGAGCGCTGACGGGCGCCGCCTTGACACCGCGGAGGCATGTCGTAAGGTCGGGAAACCGCTTTCTCAATGATGAGGAGAATGTTCGTGACCCTGGTTCGAACCGATTCATACCGCGGCTCCCGACGTCGTCGTCTGGCCGTCGCCACCACCGCCCTGACGCTTGCCGCCCTGGTCGCCCCGCTCGGTTCGGCGCAGGCCGCCGACGCGACCCCCTCGACGACCGGCCTGTTCACCGGCCTGCCGGGTATCGCCTCCCAGGCCGCACCCACCGGCTGGGCGACGGCGAACGGCGGGACCGACGGCGGCGCCGGCGCCCCGGCGTCGAGCACCTACGTCGTGAGCACCCGCGCCGAGCTGCTGGCCGCGCTCGACAACGGCGGCCAGCGCACCGCCCCCAAGATCATCTACGTCGACGGCGTCATCGACGGCAACGAGCGCGCCGACGGCACCCTGATGGGGGAGCAGGACTACGCGCCCGGCTACGACATCCAGAAGTACCTGAGCTGCTTCACCGAGGCGGGCTGGAGCGACCAGACCCACGACTACTGCGGCGACCAGCGTCGCAAGCGCCAGACCGGCAGCAACAACATGAAGCGCCAGATCGAGCTCTCGGTGCCCAGCGAGACGACGATCCTCGGCCTCGGGAAGAACGCCGAGATCCGCGGCGCCACCGTCATGCTGCACCTCGCGCACGACGTCGTGATCCGCAACCTCACCGTGGAGGCGCCGCGCGACTTCTTCACGAGCTGGGACCCCTGGGACGGCGAGAAGGGCGCCTGGAACGCCCGGTTCGACGCCGTCTCGTCCGTGACCAGCACGAACATCTGGCTCGACCACGTGCGTCTCACCGACGGCCGCTTCCCCGACAGCTCCGCACCGATCGGCCCGAGCGACAAGCCCGTCAACTTCCACGACGGCCTGTTCGACATCAAGGACGGCACCGACTTCGTGACGCTGTCGAACAGCCGCGTCGAGAACCACGACAAAGCCATGCTCTTCGGTTCCGGCGACGGCAACTGGGACACCGACCGCGGCAAGCTGCGCGCCACGATCGTGCGCAACTACTTCGACGGCGTCACCCAGCGCTCCCCGCGCGTGCGCTTCGGGCAGGTGCACGTCGTCAACAACTACTTCCGGGCCGACGTCGAGGACGCGGTCTCGCCGATCCGCCCCGGTGCCGGGTACTTCATCGGTGTCGGCGTCGAGTCGCAGGTGGTCTCCGAACGGAACGTCTTCGAGTACGTCGGCCCAGGTGCCGACGCGTCGATCGCGGTCTCGGGATTCGGCGGCGCCTTCGTCGACGAGGGTTCCTGGTTCGGCACCCGACCCGTCGACCTGAGCGCGACGCTGCCCGCCGACATCACCTGGGGCGTGTCCTGGGACCCGGCGGACGTCTACGACTACCGGGCGCTGCGCACGCCGTGGACGGTCAAGGCCTACGGCGCGCACCTCACCGGTCCGGGCATCCTGCCCGTCCGGGCACCACGGGGTGCGGTGACGCCGGTCGGGTGAGCGCTGCGGCCGGCCGGGTCCGCTCCCCCCCGGCCGGCCGTGCCATCGGCGTCCCTGCTCGCGTGCGAGGATGCCGACCATGATCGGAACGGTCGTGGCACTCGGCGGTGGCGGTTTCTCCATGTCCGACGACGGCTCGTCGGCGATCGACGACCACATCCTGTCGCTGACCGGCAAGGACGCCCCGCGGGTGTGCTTCGTCCCGACCGCGAGCGGCGACGCCGTCGGCTACGGCGAGCGGTTCCGTGCCGCGTTCGACGGCCGCGCCACCACCTCGGTGCTGTCCCTCTTCGGCAACGAGGAGGGCGGCTGGACCGACCCGGCGATGCTGCTCGACCAGGACGTCGTCTACGTCGGGGGAGGGTCGACGGCGAACCTGCTCGCACTGTGGCGTCTGCACGGGGTGCCCGACCTGCTGCGCGAGGCCGCCGCTGCGGGGACGGTGCTGGCGGGGATCAGCGCCGGCATGAACTGCTGGTTCACCGGGTCGTCCACCGACTCCTTCGGCCCGCTGGCCCCGCTGCGCGACGGCCTCGGCTTCGTCGCTGCCAGCGCCTGCCCCCACTACCTGGGCGAGCCGGGACGGCGTGAGCTCTACCAACGCTGGGTGGGCGAGGGCGTGCTCGACGCCGGGTACGCCGCCGACGACTTCACCGCCGTCGTGCTGCGTGACGGCGAGCTCGTGGAGGCGGTCGCCGAGCGACCGGACCGGCCGGTGTTCCATGTCGAACGACTGCCGGACGGCGGCGCCGTCGAGCGCGCGCTGCCGGTGCGGCTGCTCATGGCCTGAGGCGTCAACGGCCGTCGGCGGACGCCAGGTGCCGGTCGAGCGCCGGGAGCAGCACGTCCCACGACTCCGGCGGGGGCACCTGGTGCCCGACGCCGTCGAGGACGAGCAGCCTCGCGCCCGGGATCGCCTCGGCGAGCGCCGTGCCGTGCCCAGGAAACAGCGGGTCGTGCGCGCCGTGCACGACGAGGGTCGGTGCGCCGACGTCGTCCAGCGTGCCCCGGAGCGGCTCGCCCGCGGGCGCCTGGAGGTGGTTGTCCCCGGCGCCGGCGTCCCTCGACCGGGCCACGGCCCGGCGCGCGACCGCCCGGGTGCGCTCGACGTCGAACCACCCGCGGCCGGTCAGGGCGCGGTCCGCGGCGACGAGGGACTCGACCAGCGCGTCCGGGTCGTCAGGGTCCGGTCCGTCGCCCGACCACAGTCCGCTCAGCTCGTCCGACGGCGGGGCCAGCGGAGCGGCGTCGGGCGCGGCGACGGCGCGGGTCGTGGCGACGAGGGTCAGGGACGCGACGTGGTGCGGGTGGTCGATCGCGAGCTCCTGGGCGATCCCTCCGCCCATCGAGAGGCCGACGAGGTGCGCCGCGGTGACGCCGAGGGCGTCCAGGACCCGCAGCGGGTCCTGGGTGAGGTCACGACCGGTGTAGTCGGGCGCACCGCGCGGCGACGTCGTCGAGCGCCCCGTGTCGCGGTGGTCGTAGCGCACCACCTGCCGCCCCTGGGCGGCCAGGGCCAGGCACAGGTCCACGGGCCACCAGTCCATCGACGACGCCGCTCCGGCGAGCAGCAGCACCACCGGGGCGTCGTCGGGCCCGACCGCCTGGAAGCACAGCCGGACGCCGTCCGACGTCGTGAAGCGCTCGGGTCCGAGCGCCTCGCCGTCAGCGGGCCCGGGACGGCCGCCAGTCATAGGGCCAGGTTAGGCGTACCGGCTTCCCGGCGCCCAGCGGTTACGTTGGGGCGATGGCAGCCTTCACCACGTCCGACATCCCGTCCCTGACCGGCCGCACGGCGGTGGTGACCGGCGCCAACAGCGGCCTCGGCCGTGTCACCGCACACGCTCTTGCCGCGAAGGGCGCGCGCGTCGTGCTCGCCGTGCGCGACGTCGACAAGGGGCGCGACGCTGCCGCCGCCATGACCGGTGACGTCGACGTCCGTGCGCTCGACCTGGCGGACCTCGCCTCCGTGCGCGCCTTCGCCCAGGACCTCACCGAGCCCGTCGACCTCCTCGTCAACAACGCCGGCGTCATGATCCCGCCCCCGACCCGCACCGCCGACGGCTTCGAGCTCCAGCTCGGTACCAACCACCTGGGGCACTTCGCGCTGACGAACCTGCTCCTGCCGCAGGTCCGCGACCGTGTCGTCACCGTGTCGTCCAACGCGCACCGGAGCGGGGTCATCGACTTCGACGACCTGTCCTGGGAACGCAAGGCGTACCGGGCGATGCCGGCGTACGCGCAGTCCAAGCTCGCCAACCTGCTGTTCACCAGCGAGCTGCAGCGCCGCCTGGACGACGCCGGTTCCCCGGTCAGGGCCCTCGCCGCGCACCCCGGCCTGGCGGCGACGAACCTGTTCCGCGCGGACGGGAGGCACCCGCTGGTCCAGCGTGCGGCGTCGGCGGTCGTGGCCCTGTTCGCCCAGGACGACGCCGCGGGCGCCCTGCCGACGCTCTATGCCGCCGTGGCCGACGTCCCCGGCGACAGCTATGTCGGCCCGAAGGGCTTCCAGGAGTTCCGTGGGGCACCGGGTCTCGTCGACCGGGCGCCGCAGGCGCGGGACGCGGACGTGGCCGCACGCCTGTGGGACGTCTCCGAGCAGCTGACCGGTGCGACGTTCCCGCGCGAACGGATCGCCGCGGCCTGAGCGGCCCGACGGCGGCGCTCGGCCGCCTCGCGGCGACGCTCACAGTCGCTGAGGCGGCGACGCCCAGTCGCTGAGCTTGTCGGGCGCCAGCACGATGTCGACCCGCGCGACCAGGCCGGCGTCGACGGTGAAGGCGATGACGAACACGCACTGCCCGTCCGCGCGGCCGACCAGCCCCAGGTCGCCGTTCACGGGAGCAAGGTCGAACACGATCGAGCCCTGCTTGCGGCCGAGCCCCACCATGAACCGCCCGACGTGGTCGGGGCCGAACACCGGCCGACGGGCCGCGCTGACCACGCCGCCCCCGTCGCTGGTCAGGACGACGTCCGGGTCGAGGACCGCGACCAGACCCGCGAGGTCGCCGCCCGCCACGGCTGTCACGAAGGCCGTGACGACCCGGTCGTGCGTGTCCTGGTCGACCTCGATGCGCGGCCTGTCCTCGGCGATCTGACGCCGTGCCCTGCTCGCGAGCTGTCGCACTGCCGCGGGCGACCGCCCCACGACACGACCGACGTCGTCGAAGGGGAAGTCGAAGAGGTCGTGCAGCACCCACGACGTGCGCTCGGCCGGGGTGAGCTGTTCGAGCACGACCAGCAGCGCGTAGCGCACCGTGTCGTCGAGGGTCGCCCGGTCAGCCGGGCCGGGCTCCTGCACCTGCGGCTCCGGCAGCCACGGGCCCACGTACGCCTCGCGGCGCACGCGCGCCGATCGCAGGACGTCGATCGCGGCGCGCGACACCGCCACCGTCGACCACCCGAGGACGTCACGCACTGGATCGCGGGCGTCCGCGTCGACGAGTCGCAACCAGGTGTCGGCGACGACGTCCTCGGCCTCGACGCGGCTGCCCAGGATCGCGTACGCGACGCGCACGAGCCGGGGTCGGTGCGCGTCGAACTGCACCGCGAGGTCCTCAGCGCTCATCCGCGCCGCCGTCCAACCAGTCCGCGAACGTCGTCCGGCCCAGGACGGCGGTCGGGTCGCCCGACGCGGTCAACGATCCGTCCCGCATGCCGCGCCCGGCCGCACCCGGCAGCGGGACGGGGACGACGCGACGTCCGAGGCCGCGAGCCTGGGAGAGCTGCCGCGCGAGGTCGTGCATCAGGTGCACCTCCGGGCCGGCGAGGTCCGCGACCCGGCCCGACGGGCCCTGCTCGGCCAACGAGACCAGGGCCTCGGCGACCTCTCTGGCCGCGACCGGCTGCGACCGCATCCGGGGGACCACCGAGAACGGCCCGACCCGGGCGAAGCTCAGCGCCTGCTCGGAGAACTCGTGGAACTGTGCGGCCCGCAGCAGGCTCCACGGCTGGTCTGACTCGGCGAGGACCCGCTCCTGCAGCACCTTGCCGAGGTAGTAGCCCCACGGGACGTGGTCGATGCCGATGATCGACAGCGCCACATGGTGCCCCACCCCGACGTTGCGCTCGGCCGCCAGCAGCGTCCGGGTCACCGTGCCGAAGAACGCCTCCGAGTCCTCCTGCTTCGTGGCGGGGGCGTTGGCGACGTCGATCACGGCGTCGACGCCGGTCAGCCGCTCGGCGAGCCCGCCGCCCGTCGTGAGGTCCACCCCCGACGACCGCGTCAACGGCACGACGTCGTGGCCCCGCTCGCCCGCCACGTCGACGACGTGACGCCCGACGGTGCCCGTCGCTCCCGCGACAGCGATCCGCATAGGACTCATCTTCTCGTGCATGTTCGTGTCCATGCAGGGTGGACGAGGCAGCGCCCGCCGATGTGACATCCCCCAGGGGCCCCCGGCCCCCCGGCCCCGCGACCCCGCCCCCCGGCCCCCGGCCCCCGGCCCCCGGCCACGCGACCCCCGCCGGTGGTTCTGATCGCTTTCACTCTCAGGCTCATAGTGAAAGCGATCAGAACCACCGGCAGGCCGGGGGGGAGCGGGAGGTGGGGGCCGGCCGGGGGGGGCCGGCCGGGGGGGCCGGCCGGGGGGTGGGGCGGGGGTGGCGTCAGCGGAGCGTGAACTCGACAGTGCTCGTGTTGCCCGCGACGTCGTGCACGACGAGGGTGTTGACCCCGGCCTTCGCGCCGAAGGTGCCGGGCTTGACGAAGTTGAGGTCCGACCAGGCGTTGTTCGTCAGGTCCTTCGTGACGCCGTTCAGCACGACCTTGTCGATCTTGCCGGCGTCGTGCAGCTTGAAGCTGACCTGGCCGTACCCGTCCCCGGTGCGGGTGGTGAACGCCGCCCCCTCCTTGACCGTCGCCGTCGGCGCGGTCGCGTCGACGGTCACGTCGACCGTGCTGGTCCGGGACACGTTCCCGGCGACGTCGTGGGCGTTGTACCGCACCGTGTACGCGCCCGACGGGAGCGAGAGCGTCGCCGTGTGCGTGCCGGCCTTCGCGCCGTCGGCCACGGCCGACTGCGTGCTCTTGACGAGCGTGCCGCCGGAGTAGACGTTGGCGACGATCTTGGCCAGGCCGCGGTCGTCGGTCGCGTCGACCTGCACGGCCAGCTCGCGCACCGGGCCCGACGACGTCGGCGTCACGAGCGTGACCTCGGGGCGCGTCGTGTCCGGCTCGGTGACGGGCGGGGTGACGCCGGCCTCGGTGACCCACTTCTCGCCGTCGTCCGTCTTGGTGACGGTGAACTCGTCGTAGACGGCGCCGACCGGCAGGTCCGTGGTCGCGGTCGCGGTCTTCTCGGCGAGGTAGGACCGGTAGTGCAGCGAGTCAGCCGTCACGTCGATCACCTGGTAGGTGGTGACCCCGGCGCCGCGCAGCACCTGGGTCGCGCCGTTGTTGGTCCAGACGTTCTTCTCGTCGGTCTCCAGCGCGTAGTGCTTGGCGCCCGAGTTCGACACGATGTAGACCGGGCCGTCGGTGATGCCCGGCGTGCCGGTGACGTCGTCGTTGTTGTACCCGCGGGCGTAGGTGTGGTCGTGGCCCATCATCACGAGGTCGATGTCGTGCTCCTGGAACACCGGCACCCAGTACTCGCGCAGGATCGGCTCGTTGCGGCCGGCCGACGTCGAGTAGACGGGCTGGTGGAACGTCACGACGTTCCACTTCGACGGGCTCTGCGTGAGCACGTGGTCGAGCCAGGCCGCCTGGAACTGCGTCCACAGGGCCGCGACCTTCGTGGACGGGCACTCGGCGCCCGTGCAGGCGGGCAGGCCGTCGGGCGTGAGGAACGTGGTGTCGCGGGTGGCGTTGATCGTGATGAAGCGGACGCCCTGGTAGTCCGTGAAGTACACCGTCTCCGTGGCGAACTGGGTCCAGTGCGCGAAGTACGCCGCGTACTGCTTGGCCACGTCGGTGTCGCCGACGGCGAGGTCGGCGAGGTCGCCGATGGTCTCGGTGGTCGGGTTGTTGTGCGGGTACTCGAAGTTGGCCTTCCACGACGTCAGGAACTTGTCGCCCGAGTACTCGTGGTTGCCCGGCGCCGCCATGACGTTCGTCGTCGCGGCGGAGGTCTCCATGCCGGTGAACCAGCTCGTCCACTGCGTCTCGTTGCCGCCGGTGTCGATCAGGTCTCCCGCGTGCACGGACCCGATGGAGTCGGGCGCGGACGCCTCGGCCATGTCGACCACCTTCGGCCACGTCGAGTCGAGGCCGATCTGGGCGTCGCCGTAGTAGACGAACTGGAAGTCCGTGTCCGTCGGGTCGGCGGTGGTGAACTCGTTCCAGCCGCTCCAGGCACCCTCGGCGCCGACGCGGTAGGTGTAGTCGGTGCCCGCGGCCAGGCCGTCCACCGTGGCGGAGAAGTGCTGCAGCGGGTTGCCGTTCACGGTCCCCGCGGCGTACGCGTCGACCGTACGGACGTCGCCCCCGGCCACCGGGCGGATCTGCACCTGCCCGGCGGTCTGCGACACGTGCCCGGCGAGCCACGAGAAGGACTGGCTCGTCTCGGGCGTCTCGGTGGGCGTGAGGATCACGCGCGACGGCGCGGTCGGGTCGACCTCGCTCGCCTGGATCGCCGTGGTGCCCGGGACCTCGGTGGCCGCCGCCGCGGGCGCCGCGAGGGCACCGGCGACCAGGCCCGTGATCGTTGCGCCGACGGCGGCCCTGCGGCCCCACCGCCCTGTCGAGTTCGTCATCGTCTCCCCTTCGTCAATGCGGACGAACGCACGCCGACGGCCCGGTCCGCGACCGGGTTCCGTCAGCGGGTTCGCCCCGATTGAAGCGGGGAATCATGGACGAGCGGTGGCCGGAGAGTTCACCGCTGATGAACTCCCCGACGCCGGGTGGGTGCTCGGCTGGCTGCGGGACCGGGAGCCGGTCGAGGTCCGCGCGTCCGCCGGGGTCGAGCGGGGGCTCGCGGGCGACGTGGGGTTCAGGCCCGTTGCCAGCGGGCGCCGAGCTCGGCCGACGTCGGCGCCTCGCCCGGGAGCGTCCCCGACGCCAGGGCGCCGGCGCGCAGGCCGGCCAGGTGGACCTGGAGGTACCGTCGGCGCAGCTCGGTGAGCCGCTCGCCGCTCGCGATCCGGATCCCGGCGAGCTGCTCGTAGACCATCGGCAGGTCGGCGTCGACGACGTCCGGGCGCACCACGCCGGCGTCCTGCGCGCGGCGCAGGATCTCTGTCGCGAGCCGCCCGGACTCCTCGGTGAGAGCGAGGTGGTCGGGCGTCGGCGTGAAGCGCCCGGCGAGGTGGACGGTGAGCGAGTGCACGTCCGCCTCGACGATGCCGCGCAGGAAGGCCTCGAAGGCGTCCCACGGGTCCGCCACGTCCAGGGCGGACCGCGCGACCTCGACGAACCGCCGCAGTCCGTCCAGGCAGAGCGTGGCCAGCAGCTCCTCCTTGCTCGGGTACCGCCGGTACAGGGCACTGATGCCCACGCCCGCTGCCTGGGCGACGGCCGCGACGGGAGCGTCGGGCGCCCTCATGAAGACCTCGCGGGCGGCGGCGAGGATCGTCTCGTCGTTCCGTGCTGCCTGGGCGCGCCGTCCGCTGGGAACGGCCTCGATCCTCGGGGTGCTCATGCCGTGCTCCGCTTCTTGATGTCCGGTGGGAACGAGCTCGACGATACCACTTGTGCGGAACGGAACGTTCCGCTACGCTCTTGGGTAGCGGAACATTCCGTTCCGTTCGACCCGGAGGAGACGCCATGACCGCCACGCCGAGCACCCGCTGGACCACCCTCGATCGCGCGCACGCAGCCTTGGTCGCGGTGGCCGAAGGGCTCGCTCCTGAGGACTTCGACCGACAGACGCCCTGCTCCGACTGGACGGTGGCGCAGGTGCTCCAGCACGCCGCCGGCGACCAGCTCGCCTACGTCGCCGCACTCACCGGCCAGGGCGGGCCCACCGAGAACCCGTTCGCCCCGTCCGGGACGCTGGCCGGGACGGCGGTGGCGCTGGTCGGCACGGCCGTCGCCGCCGCGTCCGGAGCCTTCGCGGGCGTCGACCCCGACGGCTCCGCCCCGACCCCGCTGCCGCACGGCGAGCTCCCGGCCGCCGTCGCGGCAGGTGCCGCCGCGCTCGACGCCGGTGTCCACGCCTGGGACGTCGCCGTCGCCACCGGCCAGGCGTGCCCGCTGGACGACGACGTCGCCGCCGAGCTCCTCGCCGTCGCCCGCCAGATCGTCGAGCCGCTGCGCGAGTACGGCGTATACGCGGCCGTCGTCGAGCGCCCGGCCCATGGCGCCGACGACGCGCCGGGCGTAGCCGTCAACGAGCTGCTGCGCTACCTCGGCCGCGACCCGCACTGGACGCCGTCCCGCTGACGGCGGACCTCGTCCCGGGCCGCACGACAAGAGCACGATCCAGCACGACACGGAGGCACACCATGAGCACCCAGATCACCCCCACCCGGATCGACATTCCCCAGACCGAGCTCGACGACGTCCGCGAGCGCCTCGCTCGCACCCGGTTCACCGACCAGATCGGCGAGGAGGGCGAGGACGGCACCGGCGTCGACCGGCTCCGTGAGCTCGTGCGGTGCTGGCTCGAGGACTTCGACTGGCGGGCGCTCGAGGCGCGGATCAACGCCTACCCCCAGGTCGAGACCGTCATCGACGGTCAGCGGATCCACGCGATCCATGTCCGCTCCGGACGACCCGACGCCGTCGGGCTGATCCTGACCCACGGGTGGCCGGGGTCCGTCGTGGAGTACCTCGACGTGATCGAACCGCTCACCGCCGCGGGCTACGACGTCGTCCTGCCGTCGCTGCCCGGCTACGGCTTCTCCGGCCCGACCACCGAGCGCGGCTGGGACAACGCACGCATCGCCCGCGCCTGGGTCGAGCTCATGCACCGGCTCGGGTACGAGCGGTACGGCGCGGTGGGCAACGACGCCGGGTCGATGATCTCTCCGGAGGTCGGCCGCCTCGACCCCGAGCGCGTCGTCGGGGTGCACGTGACCCAGCTCTTCTCCTTCCCGTCCGGCGACCCCGCCGAGATGGCCGACCTCAGCGAGGAGGAGCAGGCAGCGATCGCCCACCTCGGCTGGTTCTGGGAGAACATGGGCGGGTTCAACGTGCTGCAGTCCCAGCAGCCGCAGACCCTCGCGCACGCGCTCGCCGACTCGCCGTCGGGCCTGCTCGGGTGGAACGCCCAGCTGATGGGCGACGTCGAGCCGGAGTTCGTGGTCGCCAACGCCGCCGTGTACTGGTTCACCGGGACGCAGGGCTCTGCCCTGCGGCTCTATCGGGAGAACGCCCTGGCTGCCCGGCGCGCCCAGGAGGCGGGGGAGCGGCCCGGGCCGACGACGGTGCCGATCGCGCTCGCCCAGGGCAAGGGGGACTTCGCCTCCATCCGCCGGTTCGCCGAGCGGGACCACGCGGACATCCGCCGGTGGACCACCTACGAGCGCGGCAGCCACTACGCCGCGCACCTCGAGCCGCAGCAGACCGTCGCCGACATCCTGGAGTTCTTCGCGGCGCTCTGACGTGCGTGCTGCCCGAGCGGCCCGGCTATCCGGACGCTCGCACGTCGAGGAGTCCGGCATCGTCGACCGACACCTCGATGTGGTCGGGCAGGTCGCTCTTGCGGACGATCAGCTCGCCGGAACCGTCCTCGACCACCCAGACGCCCACCGAGCCGGCGACGTCGTAGGCCGCCGTCGCCTCCATTCCCGGAGGATCCGCAGGGACGAGATAGACGGCGTAGGTCTCGCCGACCGACAGCGGGGGCGCCGTGTTCGAGAACTGCATCGCCCACTGCCTGATCTCGATGCGTTCACCCACCCCGATCTGCTGCTCCGCCGAGCTCAGCACGACCGCCTCCGTCATCACGAAGCCGGTCTCCGGGCTGCCCTCGACACGCGATCCCTCGGCTCTCAGCGTCACGACGTCGACGCTGTGGGCCGCCAGCTCCTCCAACGTCGTGTAGTTCGTCGTGAGGTCGGCCTCGACACGAGGCGGCCCGCAGGCGACAAGGGGCACGAGCACGACGCCGCACGCCACCGCACGCAGCGCTGCACGACCACCACGTCCCGGGATCATCGGATCCCGAAGACCGACAGCAGCTCGGTGTCCCCGTCGGCGACGAGCTCGGCCTGCTCTCGCACGGACGAACCATCAGGAGCCCTCTGGTGGACGTCGGCACCGGCGTGCACCAGGATCCTCAGGGACTCATGGTCGAAGGGCCTCGAAGCGAGGGCCTGCCGCAGGGGGCTCGCGCCCTCCCGGTTCACCACGTCGACGTTCGCGCCGGCATCGACCAGAACCTGCACCAGCTCCGGCCGCTTCGCTCGTACCGCGTAGTGGATCGGCGTGTTCCCGTAGACGTCGACGGCGTCGGCGTCGACGCCGCTCGCGACGAGCTGTCGCAGCATGGCCGCGGACGGCGTCACGACGGGGGAGAGCAGGGCCCGGTGCAGGTAGTTCCACCTCTCCGCGTCCGTGCGCGCCCGGAGATCTCCGCCGTCGCGGACGAGGGCGTCCAAGGTCTCCGGGTCGTTCTTTAGGATCGCCCGAAGAATCTCTCGTGACATCCCCTCATCCTCCATGGGTTCGAGAGTCTCAACCGCCGTCACCGCCTGGTCCCACTCCTACCATCGGCGCAACGAACCACCCAGCAAGAACCTTCCACCTCGTCGCGCTTCAAACACATCCCAAGGTCGCCTGGGACTGCTGCACGGATAGGTGACAGCGGTTGTCAGGCGGCGAGTGCGACCTGAGTGGTCATGATGGCTTCGTACTCGATGGGGGTCAATCGTCCGAGGCGGGCCTGGCGGCGGCGTCGGTGGTAGGTGCGTTCGATCCAGGTGATGATCGCGATCCGCAGGTCCTCGCGGGTGGTCCAGCGGTGCCGGTCCAGGACGTTCTTCTGCAGCAGCGCGAAGAAGGACTCCATGGCGGCGTTGTCGCCCGCGGAGGCGACCTGCCCCATGGATCCGCGCAGGTCGTGACGGCGCAGCGCGGCCAGAAATCGCTGGCTTCGACGCCACCGACCAGCCTTGGCAGCCAGAACCAGCACTCGCGACGTGCCACGAGCGCCTCACGACCGGCCACGAACCACCCAGAAACGACAAATCTCCCGCCCGGATCACTCCGGACGGGAGATTCGTTCACACCTGAGCCGTTCCAAAGAAACAGCCCTCACGTGGGTGGTTCCCGAAACTCGCTGACCAGCGGCTCCGCGGGGAGGGCCTCGGCGTCAGGCACATCCTTGACGCCCTTCTAGGCACACCCATGACCCGCGCGCCGTGCGGCTCGGCGACCACCGCAGTCCGCGCAGACGGGCCGACCCCCGTGCCCGTCCTGAGCTGTCACCCTTTTCTCGGGATCCGCAAACTTCGTCCCACAGTTGCCGGGATCGACATGCATCTTGCTCAGAAGGGGTGAGTGTTCGCGTACTCGTAGCTGGCTTCGATCGCCGGTAGCACCCAATCGAGCCACTGGATGATATCCTCGTCGGTGAAAAGCGCGAATGGCATTGAAGGGGCCTGGTGATGCATAACGCGGACGCGCTCTTTTGTCTCGCCGTCATAGTCCAGCCCGGCGGCCGCATACTCTCGGGCGACCGCTGCAATGGAGGCAGCGATGAACTCGGATTCGTTGAGAAAAGCGCTCACCATCGGTGTTGGAAAGGTGTCCTCATTCCCGGGGTATAGCTTGTCGATAGAGACCGGACCAGCCCATACTCGAACTGTGGGCGACTTAACCACTGGATTATCCTCCAGTATGTACGCCATTCGATAGAGGGCATAGATCTCTATGTGCACCGTGTGGATCCACCTCGGGGCATTTAGCAGCGGTCGCACCCATGCTCTATCTGTCGGTGATTTCTTGTAGCCAAGGGCCCGTAGTCTTCGACCGAGCTCGCTCCTCGCTTTTCGTCTCGCACTTTCCGGGGCGAGGATCATTTCGTGTCGCCTCCTAGTAGTTGGGGAACCGGAACAGAAGCACCCCGTCGAATCCGGCGTTCTTCATGAGCCATTGATCCTTTTTCCGTTGCGTCTTGGAGTACCGCGCATTTCCGACCTTTACTTCGACGATGAGTTTACGCCCCTGGCGGTCGAAGACCACCAAGTCCGGGTACCTCATCCCATGCTCCGTCCTATACCCCCGACCAGTATATACCGTCCATCCTGCCTTGCGGAGTTGACTGGCGACGTAGTTTTCCGCAGCCAATCCGCGGTTGCGGTTCGTCTGCACGGTGTGCTTCTTGGGCTTCTTGTAGGGAGGTTTTGCCGACGACTTAAACAAGTTTACTCGGCTACCGCCGAGTGCGAGAATCCAAGATCCGCCGCACATGCATTTACGGCTTAGGCCGTCCAAGTCATGACTAGTCGCGGGATCCTGGGGATAAGCGTAAGCCGTGGTATTGCCGCCCGTGACGGGATCCACGCTGGTGAACAGGCCGGTGGTGGAGCTGTAGAGGCGTGCGCCCATGAGGACGAGGCCGGTGAGGGTGTTGGTGGCGCGTTCTTTGGCGCCGAGCCAGGCGTAGTTGATGGCGCCGTCGTCGGCCGGTGTGGTGAGGGTGTTGCCGTATTCGTCCCAGGAGCCCACAGCGCCGAGTTGGACCGCGGTGCCGGCGGCGGGGATGGTGATGCTGGTGACGGCGGAGCCGAGGGGGTCGGCGAGGGTGAGGTTGGCGACCGTGCCCTCACTGCTATCGGCGGTGTCGGTGGTGTGGATGGTCTCGATGCCGAGGTCGCCGCCGATGGATGCGCCGTACCAGCTGGTGGTGGTCTTTGTGCCCGTGGTGTTGACGGCCCAGCCGGGGTTGTCGCTGGTGTCGGTGTAGTGACGGACGATGGCCCTGTCGGTGTCGCCGCCGGTGGTGGCCTCGCTGGAGCGGCGTCCGGCGGGGTCGAGGGTGTAGGTGGTGGTGACGTCGCCACGGACGATCTGGTGGGCGGCGTCGGTGTCGTAGTAGCCGAGGCGCACGTCCCCGCCGGCGGCGCTGGGGGTGTCGACGGCAGGCAGAGTGGTTTGCCGGCCCAACTTGTCGGTGGCATACGGCGTCGAAGTGGCGCCGTTGACGCTGGCGCCGTGCTGCACGCGGTCGGCGGTGTCGTAGGTCCACGTCTTGGTGACCGTGTCCCCGGTCGTAGCGCACGGGTTCTCGGGGTCGGTGCCCGTCGTCGCAGTGAGGCCGGTACGGTTGCCGCGCACGTCGAAGGCGTAGGTGCGGGTGGCACAGTCCTGCCCGATCACGTCCTTCGCGGTGACGAGCCGCTGGGCCGCGTCGTAGCCGAACCGCTGAACCCGGCCCACACCCGTCTCGCTGGCCGCGGCACCGGAGGTGATTTGGGTGGTGCGGCCCTGGACGTCGGTGGCCATCGTCCACGCCAGGATCTCCTGGGCGTCCTGCCCGCTGGCGGGGATCGTGGCGTAGGACTGCTCGGCCAGGTCACCGGCCCGGTCGTAGGTCAGCTGCTGGGCGACCGTGTTGCCGGGCAGGGCCTGTCGGGTGATGTTCCCCGCGGCGTCGTAGGTTGCGGTGAACGCACCCACGCCCTGGATCTCGGCCGTGGTGGGCAGCCCACGATGCTCACCGGCGCCGTTGTAGGTGTAGGTGACCATGCGCTGGGGGTCGGTGACGGTGTGGACCCGTCCGGCCGGGTCGTAGGTCGTGGCCGTGGTGGCGCCATCGGTATCGGTGTAGGACACCTGGCGGCCCCACCCGTCGAACCCGACCGAGATCCGGTCCTTCTCCGAGCCGTCCACGTTCAGGCTGACGGTCGCGGTCGCCAGGCCGGTGGCCGGGTCGTAGAGGGCTGTGGTGTCCGGGACGGGCTGAGATCCGGGGAGCCCGGTGATCGTCGTGCCGGTGCGCACCGTGCGACCAGCGGTGTCGAACGTGGTCGTGGTGGTGCGCACGGTGCTGCCTGCGGTTTCCGTGGCGGTCGCGGCCCCGAGGTACAGCGAGTACTTCGTGGTGGCCTCGACCGGCAGGGTCGGGTTCTCCTCGCCGGTGGTGGTCAGGCAGGTCAGGCCCGCCCACTGCGGCTTGCCGCCACAGGCGGGGAAGTCATCGTTCACGCCGGTCGTGTAGTAGCCGGTCTTGATCGTGGCGGCGTCGGTGCCGTCCGAGCCCGGGCGCCGCTCCTCGAGCAGCCGCCCTTCGACGTCGTAGCGGAACTTCGTGGTGATGTCCGCACCCGAGGAGGCCCCGCCCGCGCCCATGCGGGTCGTGGTCGTGGTGGCCTGCCCGAGACTCCACCCCGAGGTGGGGTCGATGGCGGACTTGCCGTCGATCGGGATGTACCCGCTCACCTGACGAGACAGGACCGGCTCGCCCGAGGCGACGGGCACGGCGAGGTCCGCCGACCCGGACAGCCCGTCAGCCTGGGTGACCGTGGTCGTGGTCGCCAGCCCGTACGCGATCCCCGTGACCGGATTGACCCGGCCGTTCGGTGCGCCCTGGTCGTAGTCGATGTGGGTGTGGGTACGCACCAACTCCCCGTCGACCTCACGAGCCGGCTCCCACGTGTCGGTAACCAGACTCCCGGCGGCGAGCAGCACCGTGCCGGCAGCGATGGTCTGGGCGCTGCCGCCCGGCGGCTTCCACGTGATCGCCGACGCAGCAGTCACCGGCGCGTTGTACCGCGTAATCGTCGCATGAGAATCGATCACCTCAGCGGGAAGATCACCCTGCTCGGCACGCTGCGCGCGCAGCTGGCTGGTCGCGTGCTCGTCCCACGCGTGGGTGACCCGCCCGGCATCGTCGAACCGCGTCGCAGCGAACTGCCACTGCCCGGCCCCGTGCGACGCCGAGGCGGTGAGGCGACCCTGCGCGTCGGTGTACTGCAGCTCCGCGAACGGCCAGTCCGCGACCCCGGGCGTCGCCGAGACGGCACGATCCTGCCCGAACACCGCCGCACCGTAAGCCGGCGCGGTCGCCTCGCCCCACGCGGCGACCTCGTCAGCAACTGCGGGGAGCCCGCTGCTGCCGTCACGGGCGATGCCATACACGAACCTCGCAACCTGCACGTCCGCACCCGAACCGGTGGGGTTGCCGCGGTGCACCGTCAACAGCGACGACTTGGCGTCCTGCGACGAGTTGCCGTAGGCGAGCCTCCAGGGCTCGAGCCCGGACTCGGTGACGGAGGTGAGCAGCGGCTGCCCGGACGACGACGTGGCCGTCCCGTAGCCGTAGGAGGTGGACAGGTTCGTGCGCGGGTCGGTGACCTTCGTCAAGCGACCATCGGTGTCGTAGGTGTACTTCGCGACCACCACCGTGGTCATGCCCGCCCCGCCCGTACGGTCGGGGTCGAAGGCGGTGTAGGAGATCTCCTTGACCTGACCGACCACCTCACCGGCCGAGGTCGTGGTGCCGTAGGTGATGTCCACCGCGCGGCAACCCGCGTTGAGCGCACCGGTGCTGGGGCAGGTGACCCCGTCCGGGACCGGCGCGAGGATCCGCGTGATCTGCTTGGTCTGCGCGTCCCAGACGAACGACGTCGTGCGCGCTGACCCCGGCTCGCTGACGGAGGTCGCGCGCCACACGCGGTCGCTGGTAGTAGCGCCTGCGAAGCCGAAGCGAGTGACCGCGCCCGACGGGTCGGTGAAGATGACGACCGACCCGTCCTTGCGGAACGTGGCACCGGTCTCGGCGGTCTCGGAGTCCACCGGCGTGTACGTGCCGGTCTTGCCCAACTCGCGCCCGCCGTCGGGCTGACGGAAGACCAGCGCGCCGCCCTCGTCGTCGATGAACGCCATCGTGCCGTCGATCCCGGTGTTGTCCACGACCTGCCAGCCCGCGACACCGACATCGGTGCCGTCGAAGGACGCCGACCAGCCCGGCCCGAACACCGACGATTCCTCGATGCCGGCCTGGGATGAGTACGACCGCGAGATCGACAGGTCCCCGACGTAGCCGGGCACCGACACGTCGGTGGCGGAGGTGTTGAACTCACCCGTCCACAACGCGACCTGCCCCGGGCCCGCGTCCGCGGTGGGGTAGTTGTCACCGAAGGCGTGCGGCACCCGCACCACCGTCGAACGATGCGACTTGGCGCTGTTCCACGTGCACCGCACCGTGCCGGTGGCCGAGTAGGTGAAGCACACCTGCACGTCCAACAGCACCGGGACACGCTCCTTACCCAGCGACGCCGCCGCGGCCGCCGCCGACCACGGCTCCGACACGCTCACCGCGGCCCCCGCCGGCACCGCCGGCAGGTCGATGTCCTTGGTCCACCCTGCCGTCGAGCCGTTGCTCGTCGCATCCCCGGTAGGACTGACCCCCGAGGCTCGCCACCAGATCGACCGCGTCACGGTGCCCGACCCCGCCGTCGGCGCGGTCGCCTTGACCAAGAACGTGTCAGTCGACTTGGTGTCCGAGGCGGGCGCGGACAGCGCCGCCCCACCCGAACCGAACGAGAACGTGACCTCAGGCGACGCCCACGCCGCCTTGTCGATCGCGCGGACCTTCAGCGTGTGGGCGCCGGCGCCCGGATTCCACGGCACGCTCGCGGTCGGGGTCGACCCTGATGCCGCCACGGACGTCCACGCTCCGCCGTCGCGGGAGTACTCGAACCGCACCACGTCCGTCGAGGTCGACTTCAAGGTGAACGTGTTCGACGTCGGCGCGGTGTCCTTCCACTGCCCGGGGTCGTACCCCGACGCCGTGATGCTCGGGGTGGTGGGCTTGGTCGTGTCGACCGTGAACGTCCACAACGACTTGTACGCCTTGGAGTACAGCGACCCGTCATGGGAAAACACCCGCGAGGAATACGTCGTGCCGTTGCTCAACGCCGGCGTCGAGGTGGTCGGGGTGAACGTCGACGTGCCACCCGAAGCGACCGTCTTACCGGCCAGGTTGTCCCACACCTGCGTGGAACCCTGCAGCACGTCGAACCACGCGAACACGTTCCCACCGTCCGGGTCGGACACCACGGCCGAGAACGTCGGCTTCGTCGTCTTGACGAACAACTGCTTGTTCGCATCCGTGCTCGACGGGTACCAGTTGTACTGGCTGGAGTTCAACGACGCGCTGGCCGGGGTGTTCGGGTACGAGTTGTACGACACCGTGATCGTCGGCTTGCCCGAGGCGGCGTTCGTCGAGTTGAACCGCTTCCAGCCGTAGGTGTCGGTCTCCGAGGTCGCCTTGAGCGCCAGCCCGCGCGTCGTCGGCGACTGGTCCGCCCACGCCTGGACCAGGTCCGTGATCGTCACGTTCGACCAGCCGTCCGCGCACCCCGAGCTGTGACCCTTGGTGTCCGTGCTGGTCGCCCACTTGTTGATCATCGCCGGCTGGTTACCCCACACCGTGCCCGTCTCGGCAAGGTTCGCCGACCACACCTCCCACGACTTCGCCGTGCACGACCATGAGTGGAACTGCCACAGGTTCAACTTCGCCGAGAGGATCTTCTTGCCCTTGATCTTGCTCACATCGACGTTGAGGAACGAACGCGCCCTGTCCGACCCGTTGTACGTCCCCACCCGCAGATCCGTCTGCAACGACGCATCATCAGACCAGTCGGTCTGCACGAACGTGTCCCGCGGCAGCCCCAGACTCACCGACGGATCCACCACCACCGGATACTGCACGTCCGGGTCGGTCAAGAACTCCTCCCCCGGCGACATCGTCACCGCCGCGGAGTCGCCCTCGACGGTCACCTCGACCGGCACCACCTCAGTGACACCCGCATCCAACACCGGCGCCTCACCCGCGGCAGCCACGTCCGACTCCGCATCGCTCGAGTCGTCCTTGCTCGAGGCGGCGTCGGAGTCGGTCAGGTCGTCCAGGTCCGCCGGGGTGCCCGCCCACAGCGGGGGCTGCTCGGCCGACCACTGCTCGGTCACCGGGTTGGCCAGCTGGGCATCGGCCGTCGCGTCCCACATCACCGGGCTCGCGGCACGCGCCGCCACCTGCCCGCCCACCACCAGATCCACCAGAGCCTTCTTCGGCTGCTTGACCGTGGCACCCTCAGCGCTCAACCCCAGGTCCAGCTCCACCGCAGCCGGGTCGGCCGGGGCCTCGTGGATGACGAAGTACTGCTCCACACCACCGCCCGTGACGTCCACGACCATGTCCACGCCGGCCTCGACGCCCGCGAACACGGCCCGCTCACCCGTCACGTCCGGGGCCGGCAGATCACCCGGGAACGTCAGCTCCGAGGTCACACCCGTGGCCGGGTCCGTCAACGACGCCACCACACTGACGCCATCCTTACCCGCGTCCTGCGCCCCCGAGACCACCACACCCCCCGGGTGAGCCACCGGACGGAACCCGCCGTCTCCCGGCTCCAAAGTGGCGTCGAACTGCTCCCAGTCATCCTCGACCGTGCCATCGCCGCCCGTACGCACCCACACCGGCGACAACGACAACGCCGACTGCCACGACCCATCCGGCATCGCGAACGTCGACGAGGACTCCGTACGCTGCGACAGGTCCTCCACCCGCTCCCCCGCGAGCCGCGCGTTCACCTGCGCCGACACACCGTCCGGCGCCACCAACGCGCCATGCGAACCCCGCAGCGGCTTACCCGTCGCCACCGAAGCCGGCGCCACCGCCTGCGCGGGAGCGTTTACCACCGCGGCAGCAGGGTTCGGCAGATACGTCCCCGTGACACCCACCGACACGGCGGTCACCGCTGCGGTCACCGCGATCCTGCGGAACCACGCCTCCGGGACACCAGCGAACGACACCAGAGCAGCCATACCGGCCCAACTCCCCGACACGAGCCGAGCCACAACGCCCAGCAGACCAACCAGCCGCCCGTGACGCTGGCCCCAGTGACTGCGGATACACGCGCCGCGTCTGGTGACGCGAAAACTAGAGCATCCCATCGAGCCTGTCTACGACAGCCGTCCAGCAGACGAAGATCACGACGCCATATGTCCAGTTCGAGCACCTTTATTCACCCGCGACGCCTCCAAGGGAGGATCAGGTTTCACCTACCCGTTCTGCGGTCCCCGCCCGCCCCTCGTTGAGCTCGCTCACTATGAGTCCCACGCCCGGGTCTGGACTCACGACCAGGACATTGGCTCCATACTCTCGAGTGACACGGCGCCGTTGCGCCTGAGTCACGTCGCCTTCGATCAACGCGAACCTGGACCCCGGAGGAAAACTGTGCTGGACGACGCTCAGCTTTGACCACGCACGCCGGCCGTCCCTGCTCGTCAGTTCGCCGAGCACGGGGATGTCGACGAGTCCGTCGACCGGGACGACGTCGCTGCGGACGCTCTCGCCCCAGCTCGTCAGCCAGCGTAGTTGCGCGTCTGGGGCGTGGGACCCGAATCCTCGCAGCTCGAGGCCCTCTGCTACTTGAAGATCGAGTGGAGCCCGGGGGAGCTCGGTGGCCCCGGGAGCAATTGTGCAGCAGCGTGCTGCACAACTTTGGTCCATCGGATCCGTCTCACGCCCTCGACCCTCCGCTCGGACCGAGCACCCGCGCTGGGCGTCGGGTGGCCCCGCGCGTCCTCGTGACATCGGGGGGCGGGCGCCTATTCTGGAACTGCTACCCGTACAAGGTGCGGGAGCTGGCTTGCGGCTCCAGACCGCGGCACTCGAGGTGCGGCTGACCACCGTCCTCTGAGTCGGCCCAACCACCCGACACGACGGATCCACGGATCCGGTGTTTGTGGGAGTGGACGAGGCAGACGAGAGGACGCAGCGATGGAGCCGAGGGACAGGGTCGAGGTCCGATCTGCGAGGACCGGACGCCGGTCGTCGCGCCCGCGCGTCTATCAGCCTGACGAACTCGTCCGCTTCGACGCGCGCATTCCCGCCCGCACCGCGCAACGGCTGTATGAAGTCGCGCACCGGACGGGACGGCCAGTGACGGCCGTCCATGCGGACCTTCTTGCCAAGGCACTCGACGACGATGCCGGAGCCGCGATGGTCTGAGCCGGATCGGCGCAGGGCGCCGAGGCGCGAAAAAGGCCCAGGAGCTGCAACTCCCGAGCCCGATCGCCTTGCATCAGCGGGACGCTACTCCCGCTGCAGGAAGTTCCCACCTCGATTGGGGCTCTTCTATGCCTTCAGCGTGCTCTTCTGGAACCCACTCCGTCAACCGCCACGCCGACGACGCCGCTGCGCTTGCTGCCGAACGGGTGCGTGCCTACGTCCCGAACGCCCTGCGCTCCGACTTCTGGGAACCCGTCGCGGAATTCACGCGGCAGGCTGCCCTCGACCTGCACCCCACCGACGCACGCCGGGCCACGGAGTCCATGAGGACTTTGAGTCAGTTCATCGTGTGGGCACATCGCCAGGGCCACCCCCTGGACCGCGAGGCGATCTTCCACCCCGACGTCGTCGAGCGATACATCGCCGTGGGATGTACCCGCCTGGCCGAGTCCTCACGGGCCACGCGCCGCGCCGACCTGCGACGCTTCTCCACCACCCTGACCCGCCGAGCGCCCTGGGCACCCCTGCCGCGACAGATGCGCGCCGACTACACCGTTGCCCCCTACACCCCGGTCGAGATCACGCGCCTACTTGACGTCGCGGCCCACCAGCGCACTGCCTTGCAGCGGCGCCGCTTCACGGCGCTGCTCGCCCTCGGGCTCGGCACCGGCGTCTACCCGCGGGAGGCCCGCGCAGCGATGACGGACGACCTGGTGGAGCACGCCGGTCATCTCTGCTTGGTCGTCCACGGCGAGCGGGCGCGCATCATCCCGATCACCCCGCCCTACGACGCGATCCTCGCCCAGATCGCCGCGGAGGATCCCGGCTCAACGATCCTGGGCTTCGTCGCCAAGGACTGGGAACGCTCGCCCTTGGGCCACCTGATGGAGCACATCGAACGCCCCGCCGACTGCCCCGACATCAAGACGCACCGGCTGCGCGCCACTTGGATGCTGGACCACCTCAACAACCGCGTCCACCTCAACGCCCTGGCGCAGATGGCCGGCCTGACATCGTGGAAGACGTTCAGTCATGTCATGAAGTACATGCCACCGTTGGACCAGAACGAGCTCGTCGCGGAGGTCATCGGGCGATGACGACACCCGGGGGCAAGGCGGAGGCGAACAAGCAGCTGGCCAGCACCATCTCGTGGCACACCGTTCCCTACACGGTCAGCCAAAGGTTGCGTCGATCAGCGGCCGTCGCGAACAGCGCCCTTGGTCGCCGACTCGTGGCGGCGACTTACCGGTCCCAGGGCCGCCGGCGTACCTATCCCGTCCATGCTGTCTTGGCCGCCCTGGTCTTCCACACCCTGAACACCCCGGATCGCTTCACGCTCACCAACGTCAACGCCGGCCTCAAGACGCTGTCCAGGTCGGAGAGGCTCCAGCTCGGGTTCCCGATCAAGACCGACATCACGTACCGCCGCCTCTACAGCGGCTACCGCGCCATCGTCCGCGAGATCGAGACCGGTGCGTTCTCGCAGCACACGCACGACGTCGTCGCGGATCCCCGCACCGGGGAAGTGGCTCCGTGCCCGGAAGGCTGCACCTATATCGCCGACAACCTCGACTCGCTGATCAGCTTCCTCGTGCTCGCCGGCATCCCCGAGTCCGTCCCACTGCCCAGCACTGCCGCCGTCGACAGCACCGACTTTGAGATCCATGCCCACCCCCACGTGCCGATGATCGACGCTGCAGGACGGACCTACTGGTCCCCCGACCACACCGCCGGCTGGGGTCACCGCACAGCGACCGACCGTCGCCAGATCACGAGGTTTCTCGGGTACTCCGTCCACATGATCGTCGGCGCCCCACCGGTCGGAGGTGACCCCATCCCACAACTGTGCCTAGGGATCGCACTGCGCCCCGGTTCACGAGACGTACCTTCGGCGGCGATCAACCTTCTCGACGCCCTCAGCAACACCCGACAACGCATCACCGAGGTCATCGTCGACCGCGGCTACAGCACCGCCAAGCCCGAGCGGTTCGCTCGCAAGCTGCGTCAGCGCGGCATCTCCGTCGTCATGGACCTCCACGCCAGCCAACGCGGCACCCGCCCCGGCCCTGTGGCCGGAACCATCTGGCAAGACGGCCACCTCGCGTCCAACTCACTGCCACAAACCCAGCGTGACCTCGTGGCACCCAACCCCCGAGACAGCTCCGGGGACGTCAGCCGCAGCCGGGAGCTCTTCGACGCTCGCCGATGCCACTTCTTCGTCGCTCACTCGCGCCACGACGACCGCCGAGGAACCCAGCGACTCAAAGGCCCCGCCCTCGCCGGCCACGTCCGCTGCCCCAACAACCCCGCCTCGATGCGGCGGGGCCCCGAAATCCCGACCACCAACTGCACCCCGGACGTGCCCTGCGGCTGCGGCCTGACGGTCACCGTCGCCGACACCGATCTCGAGCGCGACCGCGAGCGCCACCTGTGGCAGACCAGCGAGTGGGGACGCTCCTACGACCGCCGCACCCTCGTCGAAGGCCTCTTCGGCAACGTGCGCTACAACGCCAGCAACATCAACCGCGGCTACCTACGCGTCCGCGGATTCTTCGGCACTGCCTTCCTCCTGGCCCTGGCGATGCTGGGCTACAACGCCAAGCGCCTCCACCAGTGGCACCTCGAGCGAGACCGCCCCGACCCCTGGCAGATCGAGCTCGACGAAGAACCCGAAGCGATCACACCCGATCCGATCTACCGCACCCGCGGCCCCTGACCCCACCGAGCACCACAGCCCACGGCGCACCCGCCGTCACCACCACGAAAGACCATCGGGACCCCGCACGCCCGGAACCGCCCCGATGACGCCACCGACCAGCCTTGGCAGCCAGAACCAGCACTCGCGACGTGCCACGAGCGCCTCACGACCGGCCACGAACCACCCAGAAACGACAAATCTCCCGCCCGGATCACTCCGGACGGGAGATTCGTTCACACCTGAGCCGTTCCAAAGAAACGGCCCTCACGTGCGCGAGGGGGGAGTTGAACCCCCACGCCCTTTCGGGCACACGGACCTGAACCGTGCGCGTCTGCCTATTCCGCCACTCGCGCGTGCCGTAGGAGATTAGCACGGCGACGCCCTCAGATCCCAACCCGTTCCGCGGCCCGACGCCGGGACGTGCGTCACACGAACGTGCCGGGCGGACGGCGCGGTGGACCGGGTGCGCGACCCGGCCGCCGTTCGCACGACACCCCCGTGACCGCCCCGTGACCTGCGCGCCCGACTCTGCGCGAGGGATTCGCACGAAATCCACAGGTTCCCGGGCGAGGGTGGTGCGCCGCTGCCTACGATCTGGATAGTCTGCCCGCAAACGGTTGCGGGTCGACGAGAGGAGGTGGCATGGGAGCGCTGGATCGCTTCGAGAAGAGCGTCGAGCGGGTGATGAACAACGCGTTCGCGAAGGTCGGGCGTGGTGGCGAGGTCAAAGCAGTGGAGCTCGCGAGCCGGTTGCGGCGCGAGATCGACGACCGTGCCGCCGTCGTCGGGCACGACCGCACGGTCGCGCCGAACGAGTTCACCATCGAGCTCTCGCCCGCCGACTTCGACCAGGTGCAGAGCTGGGGCGCGGAGACTCTCGCCGACGAGCTCGCCTCCAACCTCACCGAGTACGCCGCGTCGCAGCACTATGCGTTCGTCGGCCCGGTGAGCGTCTCCTTCGAGGACCACGAGGAGCTGACGGGCGGGCGCTTCCAGCTCCGCTCCGCCACGGTGCGCGGCAACGTCGCACCGGCGACGAGCTCGGCCCCGAGCACCCGTCACCCGCTGATCGACATCGACGGGCAGCGCTACCTGCTCACCGGGCCCGTCACCGTCATTGGCCGTGACGCCGAGGCAGACATCGTGGTCGACGACCCCGGCGTGTCCCGCCGCCATCTCGAGATCCGCGTCGCCCCCGAGGGTGTCGTCGCCACCGACCTGGGCTCGACGAACGGACTCTTCGTCGAGGGCCACCAGGTCCCGGCGGCGACCCTGCTGGACGGCAACACGCTGACCATCGGTCGCACCCGCATCATGTTCTGGACCGGCACCTCCGCCGGCCGGCAGACCGAGGACTGGTGATCGACCGAGGATGAACGAGCTGACGTTCACCCTGCTGCGGCTGGGCTACCTGGTGCTGCTCTGGGTGTTCGTGCTCTCCGCGGTCGCCGTGCTGCGCCGCGACCTGGCTCTGCGCACACCGCGCGGACGGCGCAAGGACAAGGGGTCCGCCGACGCGAGCGCCTCGTCCGCCCAGCCCGTCGGCCCGCCCGCCCCGTCGCGCTCGGGACCCTCGCGCCTGGTCGTGGTGGCCGGTCCGCTCACGGGGACCACCCTGCCGCTGACGACGTCGTCGATCCTCATCGGTCGCGCGCCGAGCTGCACGCTCGTGCTCGACGACGACTTCTCCTCGTCGCGTCACGCGCGCATCTTCCCCCAGGGTGACCAGTGGTACGTGGAGGACCTCGGGTCCACCAACGGCACCTACATCGGGGACCAGAAGGTCACCTCGCCCGTGCATCTGCCGGCCGGCGTCAGCGTGCAGATCGGTCGTTCTGTCGTCGAGCTGCAGGGGTGACCCGGGATGACCCTCGCCCTGCGCTATGCGGCGCGGTCCGACGTCGGGCTCGTCCGTAGCGACAACCAGGACTCGGCCTACGCCGGACCCAACCTCCTCGTCGTCGCGGACGGCATGGGCGGCCATGCGGGCGGCGACGTCGCCTCGAGCCTGGCCATCGCGGCCCTGGCCCCGCTCGACACCGCCGACCACGGACCCGAGCAGGCTCTGGCCGACCTGGAACGCACGGTCGAGCAGGCCCGTCAGGACCTGGTGCACGCCTCCGAGGTCGAACCCGACCTCGCCGGCATGGGCACCACCGTCACGGCCCTGCTGCGCTCGGGGAACACGCTCGCGATGGCGCACCTCGGCGACTCGCGCGCCTACCTGCTGCGTGACGAGACGCTCGCCCAGGTCACCATCGACCACACCTTCGTCCAGCACCTCGTCGACACCGGCCGCATCTCGCCGGACGAGGCCGAGACGCACCCGCAGCGCAACGTCGTCATGCGGGTCCTCGGCGATTTCGACGTCGACCTCACGCCGGACATGTCGATCCGCGAGGCCCGCGCCGGGGACCGCTGGATGCTCTGCTCCGACGGCCTGTCCGGGTTCGTCCCCGTGGACCAGATCACCGAGGTGCTGGTCGACTCGGAGTCACCCGACGAAGCCGCCGACATGCTCATCACGCTCGCCATGGCGGCGGGCAGCACCGACAACATCACCGTCGTGGTCGCCGAGATCGTCGATGACACCGAGACCGCGCCGACCGCCGGCACCCAGGTCGTGGGCGCCGCCGCCTCGGGCGTCACTCCCGCGCTGGCCCGCCCGACGACGGACGCCCCGGCCGACGCGTCGTCTGAGCAGGGCGGTACGGACGACGACGAGGACGAGGATGACGAGGACGCACGGCCGAAGCGCCGTCCCTGGATCGGCGTCCTCGTGATCCTGGTCGTCCTCGGTGCCGTGGGTTACGCCGGCTGGTGGGCGTACGGCTGGACCCAGCAGCAGTACTACGTCGGGGTGGCCGACGGCCAGGTCGCGGTCTTCCAGGGCATCCCGCAGGATGCCGGTCCGATCACGCTGTCCCGGCCCGTGGAGCTCACCGGGACGTCCGTCGACGACCTGCCGGAGTACTGGGTCGACCAGCTGGACGGCACCATCACGGCGTCGTCCAAGGACGAGGCCGTCGAGCGCGCCGACCGGCTCATCGCCGACGCGCTCCCGACACCCACACCCACGCCGACGCCCAGCCCGTCCGTCTCCCCGTCGCCCGCGGTCTCGCCCTCGCCCGGCGCGAGCAGCCCGGCGACGGCGTCCGACCCCGCGGCCTCGGAGGCCGCTGCCGAGGGGGCCAGCGCGTGACCTCCGAGAATCCCACGGTGGCGCCGCGACAGCGTCGACCGCTCCGGATCGCCGAGATCTACCTGCTGATCCTGGCGCTGGCCGGCGGCATCGGCGGCTTCGCGATGGTGGGGCTGTCGATCCGCGGCGAGCTGCCCGAGGGCTTCTGGACCAGCAGCCTCCTGCTCGCCGGCACCGCGCTCGTGGCCCACCTGGTGCTGCGGTTCCGCGCACCCTGGGCGGACCAGGTGATCCTGCCCGCCGTCGTCCTGCTCAACGGCATCGGCCTGGCGATGATCTGGCGCCTGGAGATCTCCGGGGCCGCGAACATGGGGCCCGCCGACGCCCAGGGCAACCTCACCGCGTCCCTCATCGGCGCCGTCGTCGCCTTCTCGCTGCTGTGGCTGCTCAAGGACCACCGCTGGCTGCGCCGCTACACGTACACGGCGATGCTGGTCGGCCTGGTGCTGGTCGCGCTCCCGCTGATCCCCGGGATCGGCACGGAGATCAACGGCGCCCGGATCTGGATCACCGTCGGCGGCTTCTCGCTGCAGCCCGCGGAGTTCGCGAAGATCGCCTTCGCCGTGTTCTTCGCGGGGTACCTCGTCGTGAACCGGGACACGCTCGCGCTCGCCGGGCCGAAGTTCCTCGGTCTGCACCTGCCGCGGCTGCGCGACCTCGGACCGATCCTGCTCGTGTGGGCCGCCTCGCTGGTGGTCCTGGTGATGCAGCGCGACCTCGGTACGTCGCTGCTGTTCTTCGGCCTGTTCGTGGCGATGCTCTACCAGGCGACGGCGAGGTCGAGCTGGATCGTGCTGGGCCTGACGCTGTTCGCCGTCGGCGCCGTGGCGGCCGCGCGCCTCTTCCCGCACGTCGGGGCGCGCGTCGACGTGTGGCTGCACCCGTTCGACGCCTCGCAGTACGACCAGAAGGTGGGCGGTTCGTACCAGCTCGTGCAAGGCCAGTTCTCCATGGCGAACGGCGGGCTGTTCGGCACCGGCTGGGGCGCGGGCCGACCGTTCCAGATCCCCTACGCGTTCTCCGACTTCATCTACGCGGCGCTGGGCGAGGAGCTGGGCCTGACGGGGCTCGCCGCCATCCTGCTGACCTACCTGCTCATCGTGCAGCGCGGACTGAAGTCGGCGCTGTCCGTGCGCGACGGGTTCGGCAAGCTCCTGGCGGGCGGCCTCGCGTTCGTCATGGCGCTGCAGATCTTCGTCGTCGTCGGCGGGATCACGCGCATCATCCCGCTGACCGGCCTGACCCTGCCCTTCATGGCCCAGGGTGGCTCCTCCCTGCTGGCCAACTGGATCGTGATCGCTCTGCTGCTGCGCATCTCCGACAGCGCCCGACGCCCGTCCGACCTGCCCGTCCGCGGTCAGGTGGGTGCCGGTGGTGCCCGCGACGCCGCGCCCGTGCTGGTCGGCGGTGCAGAGGATTCCACCGGCACGCCGGACGCCGGGACCCCGGCCGCAGGCCTGCCCCTGCCGCGGCGCAGCGTCGCGGACCGCGACGCGAGCGGGGGGTCCACCGGGACCCCGACGGCGCCCCCGGCGCCGCCCACCGAACGGATCGACCCCGCGAACCCAGACGACCGCCGAGGAGGTGACAGCGCGTGAACACGACCACCCGCCGTCTCGCCGGCATCGTCATGGTGATGTTCCTGGCGCTGCTGGTCTCCACGACGTGGATCCAGTTCTTCCGGGCCGAGGCCCTCAACGACGACCCTCGCAACGCGCGCTCGCTCTACGCGCAGTTCGGCACCAACCGCGGCCCCATCGTGGTGGGGGACGAGGCCATCGCGAGCTCGGTCCCGGTGGACGACGAGTGGAACTACCAGCGCGAGTACGCCCACCCGCGGCTCTACGCGCCGCTGACCGGCTACTACTCGCTGGTGAGCGGCACGTCAGCGATCGAGAAGTCCGAGAACGACTTCCTCGCGGGCTCCGCCGACGCCCTGTGGGTGGACCGCCTGCAGAACCTCCTCACCGGGACGGACCCCCAGGGCTCCTCGGTCGAGCTCACGATCGACCCCGAGGCGCAGCAGGCCGCCTGGGACGCGCTGGGGGACCAGCGCGGCGCCGTCGTCGCCCTCGAACCGTCCACCGGTCGGGTGCTGGCGCTGGTGTCCAAGCCGACGTACGACCCCAACGACCTCGCTACGCACGACACCGGCGCCGCGAACCAGGCCTACCTCGACCTGCTCAACGACGAGGACGACCCGCTGCTCAGCCGCGCGTCGAACTGGCTGTACCCGCCGGGATCGACGTTCAAGCTCATCACCACGGCCGCCGCCCTCGAGAGCGGTGACTACCAGCCCGACACCCAGATCCCCGCACCCGTCACCTACACCCTGCCCGGAACCTCGACGGACCTGCCCAACTACGGCGGAGAGGCCTGCTCGCCGACCAACGAGCAGAGCCTGGCCGACGCCCTGCGGATCTCGTGCAACACCGCCTTCGCCGAGCTGGGCGTCGATCTGGGTGCGGAGGCACTGTCCGAGCAGTCGGCGGACTTCGGCTTCGGCGAGGCGCCGGCGATCCCGTTCGCCACGGCGGCCAGCGTGTACCCGGACCCAGACACGCTCACGCCGGACCGGGTCGCGCTCTCGGCCATCGGACAGGGCGACGTGAAGGTCACGCCCTTGCAGGTCGCGATGACGACCGCGGCCATCGCGAACGGCGGCGAGCTCATGGCGCCGTACTCCGTGGAACGCATCCGGGACCCGCAGCTCGAGGTCGTGGACGAGACACGGCCCTCCGGACTTGGTGACGCCATCTCCAGCGAGACCGCCGCCCAGCTCACCGACATGATGATCGGTGTCGTCGAGGACGGTTCCGGGACGGCCGCTCAGATCTCCGGCGTGTCGGTGGCCGGGAAGACGGGCACCGCACAGACCAGCACCGATGTCCCCCCGCACGCCTGGTTCACCGGCTTCGCCCCGGCGGACGACCCGCAGGTCGCCGTCGCTGTCGTCGTCGAGCAGGGCGGGTCGATGGGTTCTGAGGCCACCGGTGGCCGCGTTGCCGCACCGATCGCCAAGGCGGTCATCGAGGCGGTGCTCAACGGATGAGACCGGCAGTGGGCATCTCGCTCGGCGGCCGCTACCGACTGACGCGACGGATCGCCATCGGCGGCATGGGTGAGGTCTGGGTCGCCGACGACAGCTACCTGGGCCGCGACGTCGCCGTGAAGGTGCTGCGCGAGGAGTACACGGGCAACGAGGACTTCCTCAAGCGCCTGCGGACCGAGGCGCGCAACAGCGCCGCACTCTCGCACCCGAACATCGCCCAGATGTACGACTACGGCGAGCAGGACGGTGCGGGCTTCCTCATCATGGAGCTCGTCCTCGGTGAGCCGCTCGCCGACCTCCTGGAGCGCGAGCCCGTCGTCGCGCCCCGCAAGCTCCTGCCGATCCTGGCGGCCACGTCTCGCGGCCTCCACCACGCCCACCTGGCCAAGGTGGTGCACCGTGACGTCAAGCCGGGCAACATCCTGCTGGAGCACAACGGACGTGGCGTGAAGATCACCGACTTCGGCGTCTCCCTCGCGGCGAACCAGGTCACGATGACGGCCACCGGCATGGTCATGGGCACGGCTCAGTACCTCTCCCCGGAGCAGGCCGTCGGTCAGGCCGCCACCCCGGCGTCCGACATCTACGCCCTGGGGATCGTCGCGTACGAAGGCACGGCAGGACGACGCCCGTTCACCGGTTCGACGCCGGTGGACATCGCCGTCGCGCACGTGAACGCTGCCGTGCCGCCGCTGCCCTCGACGGTCCACCCCGGGCTCGTCGACGTCGTCATGCGGATGCTCGCCAAGGACCCGAGCCGCCGACCGGCGTCGGGCCAGGCCCTGGCCGAGGAGCTCGACCAGCTCGCCCTGGAGATCGCCGAGGACCCGCTGGGCGCTCGCTCCCGGGCCGCGCGGCGCGCGGCGCGGACCGGCAAGCCCGCACCCGTGCGCCACGCCCGGCCCGACGACGCGCGCGGCGTCGAGCCCGCCGACGACGCCTCGACCGCGACGCCGGACGCGCCCGAGGTCCCGGCACCTCGTCGACCCGCACCAACAGCGTCCGCCGCACCCTCCCAGCGCACCTATCCCGCCCGCCGCGACCTGCGTGCCGGCTCGTCGATGTCGCGTCCGACCCCGCCGCAGGGGACACGGAGCCGCAGCACGACGCCCCCACGCGCCGACGAGCCGGTCAAGCCGACCCGGGCGTCGACGACCACCGGGCAGCGGCTCGGTCCGCTCGGCCGGTTCTCGTGGCCGCTGCTGGCCCTGCTGGGTCTGCTCGCCGTCCTGGCGATCGCGTCGCTGCTGAGCGCGCTGTTCGGGGGCGACGACCCTGCCGACGCCGCGGCACTCGTCGCGGCCGGTGCATTCACGACGAGGCCTGCGGCGTTGCGGGCGTTGACCGTTCCCGTCTCTGGGATGATGCTCCCAGACCGGTCGTGCCCGCTGGGCGCGACCACGACCGAGAAGGACGACTGAGTGGTGGAGAACACACCCCGAGTACTCGCTGGCCGGTACGAGGTCGGTGAGCTCATCGGCCGCGGCGGCATGGCCGAGGTACACATCGGTCACGACGCACGCCTCGGCCGCACGGTCGCGATCAAGGTGCTGCGTTCCGACCTGGCGCGCGACCCGTCGTTCCTCGCCCGGTTCCGTCGCGAGGCCCAGTCGGCCGCCGCGCTGAACCACCCGGCCATCGTCTCGGTGTACGACACCGGCGAGGACACGGCGACCGACGCGACAGGTCAGTCGATCCACATCCCGTTCATCGTCATGGAGTACGTCGAGGGCCACACGGTCCGCGACATCCTCGCCGACGGCGCCGCGGTGCCGATCGAGGAGGCCGTGGAGATCACCGTCGGCATCCTCAGCGCTCTCGAGTACTCCCACCACGCGGGCATCGTGCACCGCGACATCAAGCCGGCCAACGTCATGATCACGCCCACCGGGGCCGTGAAGGTGATGGACTTCGGCATCGCGCGGGCGATCGCGGACTCCGCGGCGACGATGACGCAGGGCCAGGCCGTCATCGGGACCGCGCAGTACCTCTCGCCGGAGCAGGCCCGCGGCGAGCAGGTCGACGCGCGCTCCGACCTCTACTCGACCGGCTGCGTGCTCTTCGAGCTGCTCACCGGCCGGCCCCCGTTCGTCGGGGACTCGCCCGTCGCGCTGGCCTACCAGCACGTCGGCCAGGAGGCCCAGCGCCCGAGCGAGATCGCCAACGACGTCCCCGACGTCCTGGACCGCATCACGCTCAAGGCGCTGACCAAGAACCGCGACCAGCGGTACTCCTCGGCCGCCGAGTTCCGGGCCGACCTCGAGGCCGCCATCCGGGGCGGCGCCGTCGGTGCTCCCGCCGTCGGCGCGGCCGCGGCCGGAGCGGCGGCAGGCTACGCCGCCACCCAGGTGTACGGCGACCCGATGTCCACGCAGGTCATGAACCCGAACCAGGCCTCCCCGTGGGGGACGACGGCGCTGCCGCCGGACCAGACCGGTTCCGGCAGCCCGGTGGAGCCCGACGAGTCGAAGCCGAACCGCAAGGCGCTGATGTGGACGCTCATCGGCGTCGCTGTGGTGGCTCTCGTGGCGATCATCTGGTTCGTCAACGTCGATCGCGCCGAAGAACCCCAGACGGTCGCCGTGCCGGCGCTCACCGCGGACATGAGCCCGGTGGACGCCAAGGCCGCGCTCGACGAGGTCGGACTCGTCTTCTCGCAGCTCATCGACGAGGAGTCCGACGAGCCGGCGAACACGCTCACCAGATCGACGCCGGCCACGGGGGAGACGGTCGAGGTGGGCAGCACCGTCCAGGTCTACTTCTCGGGCGGGCCCAACACGTTCGCGATGCCCGACCTCGCCGGCATGTCGCAGGACGCGGCCGAGCAGGCACTCGAGGAGAACGAGCTCACGCTCGGTGAGGTCACCCAGGCGGCCAGCGGCTCGGTGGACGAGGGCCACGTCATCTCCAGCGACCCTGCGGCCCGCGAGGCCGTCGAGCCGGGCGACGCCGTGAACCTGGTGATCGCCAGCGGCCAGGTCGATCTGCCCAACCTCATCGGCCAGACGCAGAAGGACGCTGAGGCCGCACTGGCCGACCTGAACCTGGACTCCACGATCGAGACGACCCCCGTCGACGACGAGAACGACGTCGGCAAGGTCGTGGACCAGTCCCCGGGCGAGGGCACCGTCGACCAGGACACCCGCGTCACCCTGACCATCGGCACCGAGCCCGAGGCCGAGATGGTCCAGGTGCCCGACGTCGTCGGGCAGAGCGCGGAGGACGCCAAGGCGACCCTCGGCAGCCAGGCCAACCTGCAGGGCGTCGAGACGACCGCCGGCAACGAGCAGTACTGCCCGGGCTTCGTCTTCGACACGAACCCGCCGGCGGGCACCGAGGTCGAGATGGGCTCGGACGTCCAGCTGTCGGTATCGACGGGTGCTCCCGGGCAGGACTGCTCGGCCGGCGGCCCGACGCCTGCGGCGACTCCCGACGTCGGTGTCCCGACCCTCCCCGGCGACGACTCCGGCGACGACGGCGAGGGCTAGGCGCTCACCGCAGACGCGCAGAGGCCCCGGGAGCCAGCACACGTGCTGACTCCCGGGGCCTCACCGCAGACGCGCAGAGGCCCCGGGAGTCAGCACGTGTGCTGGCTCCCGGGGCCTCTGACGTGCGGCCGGGCCTCCCGGGCGAACCGGAGGCGCCGTGGCTCAGGGGACGTGGACGAGCGGGGCCATCCCCGCGGAGCGCTCGACCGCGCCCGCGTCGCCGCACTCGGCGAGCCAGTTCGCCAGCAGGCGGTGACCACCCTCGGTGAGCACCGACTCCGGGTGGAACTGCACGCCGTGCAGCGGCAGGTCGCGGTGCCGCACCCCCATGACGACGCCGGACGCCGTCGTGCAGGTGACCTCCAGCTCGGCGGGGACCGTGTGCGGCTCGACGGCGAGCGAGTGGTAACGCGTCGCCGTGAACGGCGCCTTGAGACCGTCCAGCACACCGTCGCCCTCGTGCTGGATCTCGCTCGTCTTGCCGTGCATGAGCTCGGGGGCGTGCGACACCGTCGCGCCGTAGACCTCCGCGAGAGCCTGGTGGCCGAGGCAGACCCCGAGCATCGGCGTCGCCGATCGCGCACAGGCACGGATCACGTCCTCGGACGATCCCGCCTCCTTGGGCGTGCCCGGACCGGGGGAGACGAGGACGCCGTCGAAGGGGGTGCCGTCGTCGTGCCAGAACCGTCCGTCGGCATCGGGCTCAGGGACGGCGTCGTTGCGCACCACGGTGGTGCGCGCGCCGAGCTGGTCGAGGTAGCCGACGATCGTGTAGACGAAGGAGTCGTAGTTGTCGACGACGAGGATGGAGGTCATGGGTGCGCCTCGACGGTGTTGTCGTTGATGGGGACGTACTCGGAGAACCAGGGGAAGACCCACTCGAAGCAGACCCAGACGGCCGCCACGAAGAGGACCAGGACGATGAGGATCCGGACCCAGACGGGACCCGGGAGCGTGTTCCACAGCAGGCCGTACATCATCTCACCCCCGCCGGCGCCGACGTGCCGAGCGTCTGGACCTGGACGCCGGCGTCGAGCAGCTCGGCCGGAGTCCCCTCGTCGACCGGGGACCAGTAGTCGAGCTCGCCGTGCACGATGTAGCGCTGCGCGGCGGAGTACATCGGGTGGCAGGCGGTCATCGTGATGAACCGCTGGGTGAGCTCGGGCAGCGGTTCACCGGGCTTGACCCCGGGCACCGGTGAGACGACCTCGACCTGGCTCGGCCAGACGATCTCGTGCGACGTCATGCGGTACACGTACCACGTGTCCTCCGTGCGGACGACGAGGGCGTCCCCCTCGCGCAGGTCGGCGACCAGGTGGAACGGCTTGCCGTAGGTGGTGCGGTGACCGGCCACCGCGAAGTTGCCGAGATCGCCGGGCATCGCGGTGCCGGGGTAGTGGCCGATGCCCAGGCGGTCGAGGATGGTCGCCTTGTCCACACCCTGGGCGATGGGGGAGATGTAGTCCGCTCCCCAGCTCGGGACGTAGAACTGGGCGAACACCTCGCCGATCGGAGGCTCCGCCATCACCGGGGGGTCGTCGCGGTACTCCGGGGACACCAGCGGGCCGTCGTCCACAGGCACGGGCGGCGGGGTCCACTCCAGCTCGGCCAGCACCTCGGTGTGGATGCGTTCCGCCTGGACGTCGGTCCACCAGAGCTGCCAGACGACGAACAGCCCGAGGAACACCCCGGCGGTGATCAGCAGCTCGCCGACGAACCCCACCAGCGAGCTGACCAGTCCGCCACGCCGTCGGACGCGCCCGTGCAGAGGCGGGGCCGGAGACCCGGCCGGTGGGCTCACCGTGCCCGGCTCTCGGACGTGCCTCACGAGAACACGTCCGTGCCGGCCGGCACCTCGGCGTAACGGAGCTCGCTGCTGCCCGCGTACGCCGGCATGTCGATCTCGTCGTGGCGCTCGACGTCGTAGCCGATGCCGACCCAGTCCACGTACTGCCGGTACACGGCGACCCCGGCCGAGGCGTCGAGCGCGGCCTGCAGGCGGTCCGGCTCACCGATGGCCTCGACCACGTACGGCGGGGAGAAGACCTTGCCGTGCAGCAGCAGGATGTTGCCGGAGCAGCGGAACGCACTCGTCGAGGTCACGCGCTCGCCCTGGAGCGTCATCGACTCGGCGCCGCCCGCCCACAGGGCGTTGATGACGTGCTGGAGGTCCTGCTGGTGCACGACCAGGTCGTCCGCGACGACGCCGGGGATGTCGAGCGACGACGTCGGTGCGTCCTCGAGCGCGACGCTGAGCCCGGTGCCGGACACAGGCCAGGCCCCGGTCACGACGCTCTCGTCGGACCGCAGGCCGGCCCCCCGGGTCGGGACGTCGAGATCGATCGCCGCACTGAGGTCCTGGACCTCGTCGTTGAGGGCGGCGGCCTGGTCGGTGAGGGAATCGACCCGGTCGGACTCGTCGGCCACCACGGAGGACAGGTCCTCGGTGTGGCGCGACTCGTCACCCTGGGCGAGCTGCGCGCTCACGGTGAACAGGACTCCGGACAGCGCGAGAACGAGCGCGACGGACAGCCCGGACCTGATCCTGGGTGACACCTGGGGCCTCCTGCGTTTCGCTCTGTCCACAACCGTTGTCCACAGCAACCTGTGGACAACTCTCTGCTGCGTCTCGCGCACGCGTGCACGAGACGGTTGTCCTGGCCACTACGCTAGACGACAAACCGTCGTCGGCGTCCGGGTCCCTCAGCTCCGGCGTCGCACCTTGTTGACAGGAGCAGACCCGTGACCGAGTCGAAGTCGCCGAAGCCCGGGAAGAAGAAGCGCGAGGACCAGTCGGTCCCGACCCCGGGAAAGGCCGCGGTCAACCCGAGCTGGCTGGTCCCCACCATGCTGACGCTGATGATCGCCGGCCTCGCCTGGATCGTGACGTACTACCTCACGAGCCAGAACCTCGGCCTGCCGATCCCGGCGCTGGGCAACTGGAACCTGCTCGTGGGCTTCGTGCTCATCATCGCCGGCTTCTCGCTGACCACGCGCTGGAAGTAGACCTGTACAAGTCACACCGGTGTGATTCCACACCTGTGTACATCCCTGGGGACAACTTCAGAACAGGGGCAGGACGGGCACCGTCGAGTACTTCCAGACGGACAGGCCCACCAGCACGATCCCGACGACGACGGGCAGGACCCAGCCGACGAGTTTCTGCCGCTCACGCGGCGCGAAGGCGAACCCTGCACCGATCGCCAGGCCCACCACCAGGCCACCTACGTGCGCCTGCCACGCGATGCCGCCGACGAAGAACGGCAGCGCCATGTTGATCGCGATCAGTGCCACGATCTGCCCCGCGTTGCGCCCGAGCCTGCGCAGGACCGGGATGATCGCACCGAAGAGGCCGAACACCGCACCCGAGGCGCCGACGACACCCTGCACCCAGCTCCACGTCAGCGGATCGGCCAGGAGCAGCACGCCCACCGACCCGCCGAAGGCGGCCAGCAGGTAGAGCGCCAGGAACCGTCCGCGCCCCAGCGCCTGCTCCAGGAACGGGCCCACCAGCCAGAGCGCGTACAGGTTGAACAGGATGTGCAGCGGGTTCGTGGAGTGCAGGAACGCGGCGGTGAGGAAGCGCCACGGCTCCTCCTGGCCCGCGTCCGGGGAGAACGCCCACTGATCGGTCCACGCGCCGCCGGTGGCCAGCTGGAGCACCCAGCTCACCACGCAGAGCCCCATGATCGTCAGCGTGACGACCGGGCGCCCCTGGCGCACGGTGGCCCCGAACACGGTGCGGGTGCTCGGCACCGACCGCGCCGCCTGGGCGACGCAGTCGACGCACTGCACCCCGACCGCGGCAGGACGCTGACACTCGGGGCAGGTGGGACGTCCGCACCGCTGGCAGCGGACGTACGCCACCCGGTCCGGGTGGCGGGGGCACACGGGCGGCGCACCGGCCGGCTGCCCGGCGGGCTGGGGGGTGGAGATGGTTCAGCCCTCCGGGCGTCGGTGCGGATCAGTCCTCGACGGTCACCGAGTTGATGACGATGTCCTCGACCGGGCGGTCACCCGGGCGGGTCTGCGTCGTGCCGATGGTGTCGACGACGGCGCGCGAGGCGTCGTCCGCGACCTTGCCGAAGATCGAGTGCTTGCCGTTGAGCCACGACGTCGCGGCCGTGGTGATGAAGAACTGCGAGCCGTTGGTGCCCTCGACGGCGCCCGTGACCGGGTTGCGCCGCTTGCCCGCGTTGGCCATCGCCAGCAGGTACTTCTGGTCGAAGACCAGCTCGGGGTGGATCTCGTCGTCGAACGTGTAGCCCGGGCCGCCCGTGCCCGTGCCGAGCGGGTCGCCGCCCTGGATCATGAAGTCCGGGATGACGCGGTGGAAGATCACGCCGTCGTAGAGCGGCTCGTTGCGCTCCTCGCCCGTGCGGGGGTCGGTCCAGGTCTTGGAGCCCGTGGCCAGACCGACGAAGTTCGCGACGGTCTTCGGCGCGTGGTTCGGCAGGAGCTCGATGCGGATGTCACCGGCGGAGGTGTGCAGGGTTGCGAACATGCCGCCCATTCTCGCACCCGTCCCTCGGGTGGCGTCCACATGGAACGAATCGGGCGTGTGACGGTGCGCTCCCAGGGCGCCGGTGGCAGAGTGGGCACATGGTGCAGACCCCGAAGATCGACACAGACAAGGTGAAGGACTCGGCCGCCGAGGTCGCGGCCGCACTGGTCGGCGCGGGCTCCCGTGCCGCCGACGGCGCGCGTGATGCCGCCGGTCAGGCCATCGACTGGGCGTCTCCCCGCGTGGACGCCTTCGTCGACTGGCTCAGGCCGCGCGCGGAGAAGGCGTGGAACGACAGCATCCAGGTCGCCGCCCCCAAGATCGAGGACGCCGCCAAGAAGGCGGGGCCGCTCGTCGACACCGCCCACGAGAAGGTCGTCGACGACTACCTGCCCAAGCTCGTGGCCGCGTTCAACGCAGCGGCCCAGCGTGCCGCCATGACGGCCGAGGAGGCCGCCGAGGCGGCCAAGAAGGCCGCCAAGCATGCCGAGAAGGCTGCCAAGAAGGCGCAGCGCAAGGGTCGACGACGCAAGGCGCTCGTGTGGACCGCCGTCCTCGGTGGTACGGCCGCCGTCGGCTACGCGTTCTACCGCCGCGCCCAGCCGCAGACCGACCCGTGGGCCGAACCCTGGGAGCAGACGTCCGGTGGCCCGGACCTCGACCACGTGGCCCGGGACGCCCGGCACGTCGCCGGGGACGCGGCCGAGGCCGTCGGCCAGGCCGCCGGTGCCGCCGTCGCGAAGGGCAGGGAGGCGACCGAGAAGCTCTCCGAGAAGGCCGCCGAGGTGAAGGACGACGTCACCGCCCGCGCGTCGCGTGCTCGCAAGAAGACGGGCGACGCCGCCGAGAACGCGGCGGACGACGTCGCAGCGGCGGCCGACGACGCGAAGGACGCCGTCGTCGATGCCGCCGAGCAGGCCAAGGACGACACGAAGTAGGTGCGCGGCCGGCTCCCGGCCGAGAGACCGACGAGTGCCCCCGACCCGGCGGGTCGGGGGCACTCGTGCGTCGTGGTCGGGGAAGAGCCCGCGAGGGTCGGGGAACGAGAAAGACCCGGGCTGTTCAGCCCGGGTCTTCGGTGGTGGAGCCAGGGGGACTCGAACCCCCAACCCCCTGCTTGCAAAGCAGGTGCGCTACCAATTGCGCCATGGCCCCGAGGATCAGTCGAGGGTGTCGGTGACCTCGGTCCACAGGTCACGATCCGCCGCGTCGGAGGAAACTCGACGCCATACGAGGTAGCCCGCCGCAACGGCAAGCAGAACGACCATCAGCTTCTTCATGCTGGACCTCCTCGTCGGGGGTGGGGCTAGGAGGACTTGAACCTCCGACCTCTTCCTTATCAGGGAAGCGCTCTAACCGTCTGAGCTATAGCCCCTTGCACGCAGCGCGTGAACGCGCGTGCAGCACGGAACATTACCGTACCGGGTGCTCCGCCCCCAAACCGCATGGGGGCGGAGCCGGTGTGACGTCCGTCGCGCCGGGCGTCAGCGACTCACTCGTCGGTCAGCGTGAGGTGCACGCCGCCGACCAGGGCCGCCGTGATGTTGTAGAGCATCGCGATGATCGTCGCGATGGCGGTCATCAGCACGATGTTCACCAGAGCGATCAGGGTGGCGAGCGACACGACACGCTCGAACTCGACGAACTGGGTGAGGTTCGCGGCCTGCGGACCGAGTGTGTCGACCATGAACTCCTGGATGGTCGCGAAGGTCTCCAACGAGTTCAGCGAGTACCAGACGACGATCGTGGCGACCACCGTCATGACGGCGATGGCGACCGACAGCAGGAACGCGAGCTTCATGATCGACCACGGGTCGATCCGCGAGACCGACAGCCGGACGCGCCGCGGGCTGCCCAGCGACTCCGCAGGAGCCGCCTGGGGCTGCTGCGCGTAGGCGCCCTGGTCCGGGGAGGCGTTGGTCGCCGAACCGTGGACGCCGCCGGCCGTGTAGTGCATCTCCGGACGGGGAGCGCTGCTCCCGGCCTCGGGCGGCGGCGGGGGGGTGCTCGACGGCGTCCCCGACGTCTGCGACCCGTTCTGGACGCCTGCCGAGGCCGTCGACGCGGTCGACTGCACCTTCTTGGCCGCGGTGCGCGCCGCTGCCAGCGCTGCGGCGGCCGCCTTCACCGCGCTGTCCTTGACGGACGACGTCGTGGACGCAGTCGTCGGCTCGGCGACGTCGGGGAGGTCCTTCTTGTCCACGGTGCGCACATGCGTGATGTCGTCGTCCGTGTCGACAGGTGCCTGCGCCTCGGCCGGCGCCGTGGCTGCCTTCGTCGGTGCAGAGCTCGTCTTCGGCGCTGCCGCGCCCTTCGCGTCGCCCGTTCCGGGCGCACGAACCGGCGCGAGAGGCTGCGTGCTGTCCGCGGCCTCCGCCGTCTTCGTTCCCGCCTGCGGCGAGGTGTTCTCGCTGGGCATCAGCTGTCCCCGTCTCCGGTCTCGTCCTGCTCCGGCGTCGCCACCGGCACGTTGTCCACAGGCTCACCATCGGCGGCCTGCTCCTCCACGCTAGCCGACTCCTCTTCCTCGCGACGCTCGACGTTCCGGGCGACCGCGATGATGCGGTCGTTCTTGCCCGGCTTCGCGAACGTGACGCCCTGGGTCGTGCGGCCCGTGAGATTCACCTCGTCGACGCGCGATCTCACGATCTTGCCCTGCTGCATGATGACCAGCACCTCGGTGTCGTCCTCGGTCACGAGAGCTCCCACGAGGTCGCCGCGTGCCTCCACGAGGTTGGCCACCTTGATCCCGTAGCCGTTGCGGCCCTGGACGCGATACTCGTCGATCCGGGTGCGCTTCGCGAAGCCGCCCTCGGTGACGACGAACAGGTCCGTGCCGGGGCGCACGACGTCCGCTGCGAGCAGCTCGTCGTCCTGGCGGAACTTCATGCCCGTGACGCCCGACGTCGCCCGACCCATCGGCCGCAGCGTCTCGTCGTCGGCGGGGAAGCGGATCGACTGGCCCTTGCGCGACACGAGGATGAGCTCGTCGTCGGCGTTCACCAGGCGCGCCGCGACCAGCTCGTCGGGGGTGCCGTCGTCGTCCTCGCGCAGGTTGATGGCGATGAGCCCGCCGCTGCGCGGAGAGTCGTAGTCGCCCAGGCGCGTCTTCTTCATCAGGCCGCGACGGGTCGCGAGCACCAGGTACTCGGCGTCCTCGTAGCCCCGGATCGCGAGCACCTGGGCGATCTTCTCGCCCGGCTGGAACGCCAGCAGGTTCGCCACGTGCTGGCCCTTGGCGTCCCGTCCGCCCTCGGGCAGCTCGTAGCCCTTGACCCGGTAGACGCGGCCGGCGTCGGTGAAGAACAGCAGCCAGTTGTGCGTCGTCGTGACGAAGAAGTGGTCGACGATGTCGTCCTCGCGCAGCTTCGTCCCCGTCACGCCCTTGCCACCGCGCCGCTGGGCGCGGTAGTTGTCGCTGCGGGTGCGCTTCGCGTACCCGCCGCGCGTGATCGTGACGACCACGTCCTCCTCGGGGATGAGGTCCTCGACCGACATGTCGCCGTCGTAGGGCAGGATCGTGGTCCGACGCTCGTCGCCCCACTTCTCGGTGACCTCGTCGAGCTCCGTGCGGACGATCTCGCGCTGGCGCTCGGGCCGGGCGAGGATGTCGCGGTAGTCGAGGATCTCGGCCTCGAGCACGGCGTGGTCGTCCAGGATCTTCTGGCGCTCGAGCGCGGCCAGACGGCGCAGCTGCAGCGCGAGGATGGCGTTCGCCTGCACCTCGTCGATACCGAGCAGCTCCATGAGGCCGGCGCGGGCCTCGTCCGCGTTGGGGGACCGACGGATGAGGGCGATGACCTCGTCCAGCGCGTCGAGGGCCTTGAGGTAGCCCACGTAGATGTGGATCTTCTCCTCGGCCTCGCGCAGCAGGAACGCCGTCCGACGACGCACGACCTCGATCTGGTGCGTCGTCCAGTGCCGGACGAACGCGTCGAGGCTGAGCGTGCGCGGCACCTCGTCGACCAGGGCCAGCATGTTGGCGCTGAAGTTGTCCTGCAGCGGCGTGTGCTTGTACAGGTTGTTGAGGACGACCTTGGCGACGGCGTCGCGCTTGAGCACGATGACCAGGCGCTGGCCCGTGCGGCCCGACGTCTCGTCGCGGATGTTCGCGATGCCCTGGATGCGTCCGTCGTTGACGAGGTCGGCGATCTTGGTCGCGAGGTTGTCCGGGTTCACCATGTACGGCAGCTCGGTGATGACGAGGCAGATCCGGTTCTGGATCTCCTCGATGTTCACCACGGCGCGCATCGTGATGGAGCCGCGACCGGTGCGGTAGGCGTCCTCGATGCCCTTGGTCCCGAGGATCTGCGCTCCGGTGGGGAAGTCCGGGCCCTTGATGCGCTTGAGCAGCGCGGCCAGCAGCTCTTCCTTGGTGGCGTCCGGGTTCGCCAGGTGCCAGCGGACGCCCTCGGCGACCTCGCGCAGGTTGTGCGGCGGGATGTTCGTGGCCATGCCGACGGCGATGCCCGCGGACCCGTTGACCAGCAGGTTGGGGATGCGCGACGGGAGGACCGTCGGCTCCTGGGTGCGGCCGTCGTAGTTGTCCTGGAAGTCGACGGTGTCCTTGTCGATGTCCCGGACCATCTCGAGGGCCAGCGGCGCCATGCGGCACTCGGTGTACCGCGGGGCGGCGGCGGGGTCGTTGCCGGGGGAGCCGAAGTTCCCCTGGCCCGCGACCAGCGGGTAGCGCAGCACCCAGTCCTGGACGAGGCGCACCAGCGTGTCGTAGATCGCCGTGTCGCCGTGGGGGTGGAACTTGCCCATCACGTCGCCGACGACGCGCGAGCACTTGGAGAACGCGCGGTCGGGCCGGTAGCCGCCGTCGTACATCGCGTACAGCACGCGCCGGTGGACCGGCTTGAGGCCGTCGCGCACGTCGGGCAGCGCCCGTCCGACGATGACGCTCATCGCGTAGTCGAGGTAGCTGCGCTGCATCTCCAGCTGGAGGTCGACCTGCTCGATGCGGCCGTGATGCACCGCCACGGGGGCGGTCATCTCGTCGCCCTCCGGGCCGTCCGTGCTCTCGGGTCCAGGAGTCTCGTCCGTCACCGTGTCATCGTTCCTTCCTGCGCCGCCGGGGGCGCGGATCCTGCCTCGTCAAGATCTGTACATCTGCGCGCGCACGTTGTGTACACGCTCGTACAGATCAGATGTCGAGGAACCGGACGTCCTTGGCGTTGCGCTGGATGAAGCTGCGGCGGGACTCGACGTCCTCGCCCATGAGCACCGAGAAGATCTCGTCCGCGGCGGCCGCGTCGTCCATCGTGACCTGCAGCAACGTGCGGTGCTCCGGGTCCATCGTGGTGTCCCACAGCTCCGTGTAGTCCATCTCGCCCAGACCCTTGTACCGCTGGATCCCGTTGTCCTTCGGGATCCGCTTGCCGGCCGCGAGCCCCTGCTTGAGGAACGCGTCCCGCTCCCGGTCCGAGTACACGTAGTCGTGCGGGGCGTTGGACCACTTGAGCCGGTACAGCGGCGGCTGGGCCAGGTACACGTGGCCGTGCTCGATGAGCGGACGCATGTACCGGAACAGCAGCGTGAGCAGCAGCGTGCAGATGTGCTGGCCGTCGACGTCGGCGTCGGCCATGAGCACGATCTTGTGGTACCGCAGCTTGGCGATGTCGAAGTCCTCGCCGATGCCGGTGCCGAAGGCCGTGATCAGCGCCTGCACCTCGGCGTTCGACAGTGCCTTGTCCAGGCGCGCACGCTCGACGTTGAGGATCTTGCCGCGCAGCGGGAGGATCGCCTGGTTGTGCGGGTCCCGACCACGGACCGCGGAGCCACCGGCCGAGTCACCCTCGACGATGTAGACCTCGCACTCGTCCGGTCGCGTCGACTGGCAGTCCTTGAGCTTGCCGGGCATCCCGCCCGAGCTGAGGATCCCCTTGCGACGCGTCGCCTCGCGCGCCTTGCGGGCCGCGATGCGGGCCTGCGACGCCGAGATCGCCTTGCGGATGATGTCGCGCGCCTCGTTGGGGTGCGAGTCGAACCAGTCGATCATGCGCTCGCGCACGACCCGCTGCACGAACGTCTTGGCCTCGGTGTTGCCGAGCTTCGTCTTCGTCTGGCCCTCGAACTGCGGCTCGCCGAGCTTGATGCTCAGCACCGCCGTCAGCCCCTCGCGGATGTCGTCACCCGTGAGGTTCTCCTCCTTCTCCTTGAGGATCCCCTTCTCCCGGGCGTAGGAGTTGACCAGGGTGGTCATCGCCGCACGGAAACCCTCCTCGTGCGTGCCGCCCTCCGTCGTCGAGATCGTGTTGGCGAAGGTGTGCACGGACTCGCTGAACGACGTCGTCCACTGCATCGCGATCTCCACCGAGATCGTCGCCGCCGTGTCCTCGGCCTCGATGTCGATGATCTCCGGGTGGATGATGTCCGACTTCTTCGCCGAGACGATGTGCTTGACGTAGTCGATGAGGCCGCCGTCGTACTTGAACGTCACCGTCCGCACCGCGCCGCCGACGATCTCGGCGTCGTGCACCTGGTCGTCCGGGGAGCCCGCGGCGTCGGAATCGTTGTCCTGCGCGGCGAGCGCGGCGATGACCTCGCGAGCGTCGAGGGCACCGGTCACCTCGTCCGGCCCGGAGACGTGCTCGGCGCGCTCGTCCGTCAGCGTGATCCGCAGACCCTTGTTGAGGAAAGCCATCTGCTGGAAGCGGGACCGAAGCGTCTCGAAGTCGTACTCGGTGGTCTCGAAGATCTCCGGGTCGGCCCAGAACGTCTGGGTCGTGCCCGTGGAGTCCGTGGCCCCCAGCTTCTGGAGCTCGCCCGCAGGGGCGCCGCCGTCGGCGAACTCCTGGCGCCACCCGAAGCCGTCGCGCTCGACCTCCGTCACGACGCGCGTCGAGAGCGCGTTCACCACGGAGATTCCCACGCCGTGCAGACCGCCGGAGACCGCGTAGCCGCCGCCGCCGAACTTGCCGCCCGCGTGCAGGATCGTCATGACGACCTCGACGGTCGGCCGGCCCTCGGTCGGGTGGATGGCGACGGGGATGCCGCGGCCGTTGTCGCTCACCCGGACGCCGCCATCGGCGAGGAGGGTCACGTCGATCGTGTCGGCGTGCCCGGCCAGGGCCTCGTCCACAGAGTTGTCCACAACCTCGTAGACAAGGTGGTGGAGCCCTCGGGCGCCCGTGGACCCGATGTACATGCCGGGTCGCTTACGGACGGCCTCGAGACCCTCGAGGACGGTGATGTTCCCGGCGTCGTAGCCGCTGTCGGATCGCTGAGCCACAGGCTGGAGCACTCCTCGTCTTCCACGCACGCGACAGGGCTCCCGGACGTCGTCCGGGCTGCAGCGCACGGGTTGGCACACGGGGGGTTGCGTGCCGGCTGCTCGTCGGTGCTCGAATCGGCCCCGGGACGCCCCCCGGAACACCGTGCAAGTCTACCGCGTAACGGCAGGAAACCGCGGGTTCTGCGGCCCTGCGCGTGTGCGTTCTCACACGTTGTCCACAGGGTTCTCCACATCCCGTGCCGCGGAGGTCAGCCGTACGTGTCCCCAGGGCCCGGACCGCGCACCGAACGCCGACCGCGACGGAAGCTCGGCCCGGCCGGACCGAGCACCTGGACCTGCTCGACGACGCCCTCACCGACCTCCTCGGCCAGCCGTCGCAGCAGCGTCGGCACCAGGAGGCGCACCTGCGTCGCCCACGCCGTCGAGCTCGCTCGCACCACGAGCACCTTGTCCTCGAACGTCTCCGGGGTGCAGTGCTCGGCCACCTGGTCGCCTACGACCTCGCGCCACCGGCCGATGACACCGCCGACCGAGACGTCCTGCGTCCACCCCTTGTCGCGCAGCAGTCGCGACACCACCTCAGAGAGCAACCGCGGGTCCCGCGCAGCGGGACCCTTGCCCGGGTCCTTGCGCGGCTCGGCCAGCGGCGACCGGCGTGACGGGGCACCCGGACGCAGGCCCTTCGCGCGGGCCGCCGCCTTCGCGCGGTTCAGCGCCTCGCGGGCTACCTCGGCGGGCGGTGTCAGCGCCGAACGCTCCGAGATCGGCCGAGGGTCGCGGGCGACGCTCGCCTCCCCGTCGTCCGCGCCGAAGGCGGCCGGCCGTGGTTCTCCGGGCACGCCGTCCGGACCGATGCCCGCTCCGTCCCGGCCTCCGTACGCGTCAGACACGACGGACCTGGCCCGGGGTGACCTCGAACCGCACCCCGGCAAGCTGCTCGGGGACGTCCTGCGGCACCGCGGCGGTCACCAGCACCTGGCGGGCGGGCAGCACCAGCTCGGCCAGCCGTTCCCGACGCCGCACGTCCAGCTCGGCGAAGACGTCGTCGAGGATCAGCACCGGGTCCGCGTCCGAACCGTGGTCAGGGTCCCAGAACATGGTGTCCACAGGTTCCTGCGACCCGCCGAGCAACCGGAAGGCCGCCAGCCGCAGGGCCAGCGCGAACGACCATGACTCCCCGTGACTGGCGTATCCCTTGGCCGGCAGCCCGCCCAGGGTGAGCACCAGGTCGTCACGGTGCGGGCCGACGAGGCTCTGGCCTCGGTCCATCTCCGCACCTCGCTGTTCTGCGATCTGCGCCAGCAGGAGCTTCTCCAGGTCCGCCTGGTCCAGGGCCGACGACGTCGGGCCGTCCGCGCCGCCGTCCGCGCCGGCCGGCAGCACCGCCGAGCGGTAGGTGATCTCCGCGTGCCCGTCCGCCTCGCTGACCTGCTCGTACGCCGCGGCGACCAGCGGCTGGGCCGACCGCACCAGCGCCGTCCGCCACGCCAAGATCTGCGACCCGAGCTGGGCGGCACGACCGTCCCAGACCTCGAGGGTGGACAGGTCCGGGGAGCGACCCGCCGCACGATGACCCCGCAACGACTTGAGCAGTGCCGACCGCTGGCGCACGACCCGCTCGTAGTCCGCCATCACCCCTGCGGCCCGGGGGAGGAGCTGCACCACGAGCTGGTCCAGGAAGCGTCGGCGACCGTCAGGGTCGCCCTTCACCAGAGCCAGGTCCTCCGGGGCGAACAGCACCGTGCGCAGAATCCCCAGCACGTCACGCGCCCGGCCGAGCTGGCCGCGATTGACGCGCGCACGGTTCGCCTTGCCCGCGGTGATCTCCAGCTCGATCGTCGAGGCCCGCTCGCCGCGGACGACGCGTGTGCGCACCACCGCCCGTTCGGCACCGGCACGGATCAGCGGTGCGTCGTTCGCGACCCGGTGGCTGCCGAGCGTCGCGACGTACCCGATCGCCTCCACGAGATTCGTCTTGCCCCGCCCGTTGCGACCCACGAAGGCGTTCGGCCCTGGCTCCAGCTCGACGTCGGCGGTCTCGTAGGACCGGAAGTCCTTCAGCGACAGGTGCGAGACGTACATGACCCCAGTCTCGCGCGACTACGTGGCGGGCTTGACCGCGTGACCGCCGAACTGCTGACGCAGCGCCGCCACGGCCTTCATGGCCGGCGACTCGGTCTGCCGCGAGGAGAACCGGGCGAACAGCGCCGCGGAGATCACCGGGAGCGGCACGGCGTTGTCGATCGCCTCGTCCACGGTCCACCGGCCCTCGCCCGAGTCGTCGACCCAGTCGTCGATCGCCGCGAGGCTCGGGTCCTCCTCCAGGGCCTTGACCATGAGGTCCAGCAGCCATGAGCGCACGACGGTGCCGCGCATCCAGGCCTTCATCGTCCCGTGCACGTCCGTGACGACGTCCTTGGCCGCGAGAAGCTCGTAACCCTCGGCGTACGCCTGCATGAGGCCGTACTCGATGCCGTTGTGGACCATCTTGGCGTAGTGCCCGGCCCCGACGCCGCCCGCGTGGACGAAGCCTTCCTCCCGCGGTCCCTCAGGACGCAGCGCGTCGAAGACCGGCATGAGGTGCGCGACGTCGTCGTCGGTGCCGCCGCACATCAGTCCGTAGCCGTTCTCCAGGCCCCACACGCCGCCCGAGACACCGACGTCGACGTAACCGATGCCGCTCGTGGCGAGCTCGGCCGCGCGGGCCTGGTCCTCCGGGTAGTGGGAGTTGCCGCCCTCGACGACGATGTCGCCGTCCCCGAGCAGGGTGCCGAGCTCGCGCACGACGCCGCGGGTCGGGTCACCGGCGGGGACCATCACCCAGACGATGCGGCGCGGGCTGGGGAGCGCGGCGACGAGGTCGGCCAGCGACACGACGTCGGACACGTCCGGGCGCGGGTCGTAGCCGACCACCTCGATGCCCGCGCGGCGCAGCCGCTCGCGCATGTTGTTGCCCATCTTGCCCAGTCCGACCAGACCCATGTGGGTGACCATGTGGAAACCTCCTGGAGAGCGTCGGAGCGAGCGTAAGCCGAGGGCGGGTCGTCCCGCGCGGGCAGGGACGGTCCGGAGTGCTCAGGACGAGAAGCGGATGGGAACCAGCAGGTAGCGGTAGTCGGAGGAGTCCTCGCCGTCGAGCGAGCCCTGCCCCGTGAACTCCACCGGCTTGTTGGGGTGCGTGAACGACATGCGGACGAAGTCCGTGCCGAGGGCGCCAAGACCGTCCAGCAGGAACTGGGGATTGAACGCGACCTGGATGTCCTCGCCGACGAGCACGGCCTCCAGCGCCTCGGAGGCCTGCGCGTCGTCGCCCTGACCGGCGTCGAGCACGACCTGTCCCTCGGAGAACGCGAGCCGGATCGGGGTGTTGCGCTCCGCCACGAGCGAGACGCGCTTGGCCGCGTCGATGAGCGCCTGGGTGGGGACGACGGCGTGGATCGGCGTCGCGTCAGGGAACAGGCGGCGCACGGCCGGGTAGTCGCCGTCGACCAGCTGGGACGTGGTGTGCCGCCCGCCGGCCTCGAAACCGATGAGCTCCACACCGTCACCGGTGGACAACGCGATGTTGACCGGCCCACCACCGGAGCCGAGCGACTTCGCGACGTCGTTGAGGGTGCGGGCACGCACGAGCGCGACGGCGGAGTAGCCCGGCGTCGCGGGGGTCCAGGTGAGCTCGCGCAGCGCCAGCCGGTACCGGTCGGTGGCCAGCAGCGTGATGCGCTCGCCCTCGATCTCCATGCGCACGCCCGTGAGCAGCGGCAGCGTGTCGTCTCGGCTCGCGGCCACGCTGACCTGCGCGACGGCAAGGGTCAGGGCGTCGCCGGTGACCGTGCCGGAGAGCTCCGGCATCGCGGGCAGCGACGGGTACTCCTCGACCGGCATGGTCAGCAGCGTGAAGCGGGACGCGCCGCAGGTCAGGACAACCTTGTTGCCCTCGACGGACACGTCCACAGGCTTGTTGGGCAGGGCACGCGAGATCTCGGCGAGCAGACGGCCGGAGACGAGCACGGTGCCCGGCTCGGAGACCTCGGCCGCGATCTCGGACCGCGCGGAGACCTCGTAGTCGAAGCTCGCCAGGACGATCGAGCCCGAGGCGTCTGCCTCGATCCGCACGCCGGCCAGCACGGGTGCCGGGGGCCGGGTGGGAAGGGTGCGGGCCGTCCAGGTCACGGCCTCCGCCAGGACGTCACGCTCAACCCGGAACTTCATCCCACTCCTCAGTGTCCTTGTGCGACCTCTCACGTGCGACGGCGTACATCGAGCGACGCGCTGCACCGTGCAAACCCTACCGCGCCAGGTCCTCCGGGGAGGGGTTGGCTCGAACGGCTCCTCCACGCCATGAAGGCGGGTCATCATTCCCTCGGAGAAAACACGTTCATCGTCGTCGTAGGGCTTGTGGATTCTGGGGAAATCGAGTGTCTTCGCTGGTCAGCGGTGATTTCTGGGTGTGGACGCAGGCAGGGGACAACCTGTGGGCAACACTGCCCGCCTGTGGGCGACGTCGGCTGTCCCCACAGGCGTCCACCGATCGACCGTCCTCTGTCCACCGGTTCTCGGGCGTGTTCCACAGGCGTCCACAGGAGAATCCACAGGTGTGAATCCGCGAACCCAGGGCTGACCTGCAGTTTTCCACCGTGGAGATCCACATGGTGGGGACGACGACAGGCGTACCCGCAGGATCCTGCGGATACGCCTGTGCGTAAACCTGTGAAAGGGGACATATCCACAGAGATGTGGATATGTGGATCATCCGCGGTGCTGCTGCTTGATGCGGCTCGTCAGCTCGGTGACCTGGTTGTACGTCGACCGTCGCTCCGCCATCTGGCCGGCGATCTTCTTGTTGGCGTGCATGACGGTGGTGTGGTCACGGCCACCGAACTGCTGGCCGATCTTGGGCAGCGAGAGGTCCGTGAGCTCGCGGCACAGGTACATGGCGATCTGCCGGGCGGTGACCAGCACGCGTGAGCGGGACGACCCGCAGAGGTCGTCGATCGTCAGGCCGAAGTAGGCGGCGGTCTGGGCGATGACGACGGCCGGGGTGATCTCGGTGGCCTGGTCGTCGTCCGTGATGAGGTCCTTGAGCACGATCTCGGCCAGGGCCAGGTCGACCTGCTGCTTGTTGAGGTTGGCGAACGCGGTGACGCGGATCAGAGCGCCCTCGAGCTCACGGATGTTGGTGGAGATCCGCGAGCCGATGTAGCTGAGCACCTCGGTCGGCACGTCGAGACGGTCGCTCGCCGCCTTCTTGCGGAGGATCGCGATCCGCGTCTCGAGGTCCGGCGGCTGGACGTCCGTGATGAGGCCCCACTCGAAGCGCGAGCGCAGCCGGTCCTCGAAGCCGTCCAGCTGCTTGGGCGGGACGTCGGACGTGATGACGACCTGCTTGTCGGCGTTGTGCAGCGCGTTGAAGGTGTGGAAGAACTCCTCCATCGTCTGTTCCTTGCCCTGCAGGAACTGGATGTCGTCGATGAGGAGGACGTCGACGTCGCGGTAGCGCCGTTGGAACGCGCCCGTGCGCCCGTCGCCGATGCTGTTGATGAAGTCGTTGGTGAACTCCTCCGAGTTCACGTACCGCACGCGCACGTGGGGATAGAGGTTGTGGGCGTAGTGCCCGATGGCGTGCAGCAGGTGGGTCTTGCCCAGCCCGGAGTCGCCGTAGATGAAGAGGGGGTTGTACGCCTTGGCCGGCGCCTCGGCCACGGCGACGGCCGCCGCGTGGGCGAACCGGTTGGACGAGCCGATGACGAACGTCTCGAAGATGTACTTCGGGTTCAGCCGGGTCGGCTCGGGGCGGTCCTTGCGGTCCGGCAGGGGAGGGGCCACGTTGGTGGGCGCCATCGGTTCCGGGACGGGGTCCGCGGGCGGGGCGTAGTCCTGCGTCGGGCCGGTGAGGGCCTCGTGGCTGAGCTCCGGGTCGACGGTGATGCCGAAGCGGACGTCGCGGCCGAGCGCCGACGACATGGCCGAGACGAGCTGGTCCCGCACGCTCGTCTCCAGGTACGCGCGGGTCTGCTCGTGGGGGACGGCGATGAAGACGGTGTCGTCGAGGATCGCCATCGGCTTGGCGAGCTTGATGAACGCGAGCTGCCGCGCAGACATGTCCGAACGGGCCTCGAGCGCCGCCAACGTCTGTGACCAGACGTCTGCGATGTTCACGTCCATCTGGGCCACGGGGTTCCTCCATGCGTGCTCGGTTGCGATGTCCACATAGTTTTCCACACCCTGTGGAGGCTGTGGACATCCATGTGGACAGCGGTGGACGGAGGCCCGCCGTGTCACCGTCGTCACGTCGCCCGCAGTTGACCGGAAGGCCTCCGACGACGTAACGTCGGACAGCCGTTCCAGGTACTTCTGCGCGCCCTCGTCCGGACGCGAACCTCGGGTCGGCCCGGTCGCCACCTTGTACCTGCACGGAGCGGCCTGCAACCTGACCGACATCGTCGAGGACTTAGACGGTGTACCTCCCCGACGTTTCTTGGAGTACCTCGTGAGCAAGCGGACCTTCCAGCCGAACAACCGCCGTCGTGCCAAGACCCACGGCTTCCGGCTGCGCATGCGCACCCGCGCCGGCCGCGCCATCCTGGCCAACCGCCGCCGCAAGGGTCGCGTCGAGCTCTCTGCCTGAGCCGTGCTGCCCGCGGCGCACCGAATGCGCCGCTCGATCGATTTCGAACGGGCGGTGCGCCGCGGCACGCGTGCAGGCCGATCGACCGTGGTCGTCCACCTCAACCGGAGCACCGGTGAGGTGGACGGACCACTGGTCGGTCTTGTCGTATCCAAGGCCGTGGGTAATGCCGTGCACCGGAACCTCGTGAAGCGCCGACTGCGTACCGCCGCAGCACGTCATCTCGACGTGCTGCCGAGCGATGCGCTCGTCGTGCTGCGCGCACTGCCGGGTTCCGCGCAGGCCGACTTCTCCCAGCTGGACGGGGACGTCTCGCGCGGCTTCGCCAAGGTCGTGCTCCGGGCTGCAGGGTCTCAGTGATGAGCGCCGGCGTGCTCGGTCGCGGACGCGAGATCTTCAGGCTCTTGCCGACGATGGTCCTGGTCGGGGCCATCAGGGCCTACCAGGCGGTCGTGTCACCGATGACCGGCCCGACCTGTCGGTACTACCCGTCGTGCTCCCACTACGCACTGATCGCCATCCGGACGCACGGACCCCTGCGGGGCACCGGCCTCGCACTCTGGCGGATCCTGCGCTGCAACCCGTGGAGCCTGGGTGGAGTGGACGACGTCCCCGCTGCTCGTTCGCACGAGCACCGCGGCGCCGATTCCCACTGACCTCCCGGTCGCGCCACCGGGACCCAGGTATTCCGACACAGGAGACAATTCGTGATCGACACACTGCTCTACCCGATCCAATGGGTCGTGGCCTGGATCATGTACGGGTCGCACCAGATCCTCACGGCACTCGGGATGGACGACGGTCCGGGCCTGGCCTGGGTCCTGTCGATCGTCATGCTGACGATCGCGATCCGCATCGTGCTGATCCCGCTGTTCTTCCGTCAGATCCGGGCGTCCCGCGGGATGCAGATCATGCAGCCCGAGCTGCAGGCGATCCAGAAGAAGTACAAGGGCAAGACGGATCCCTCGTCCCGTGAAGCCATGGGCCGCGAGACGATGGAGCTCTACCGCAAGCACGGGACCAACCCGTTTGCTTCGTGCCTTCCTGTGCTGCTGCAGTCACCGATCTTCTTCGCGCTCTTCCGGGTTCTCAACAACCTGCAGCCGATCTCCGAGGGCGCCAAGGAGCCGATCGGTCCGATCGACCAGGCGGTGGCGGCCGACATCGAGAGCTCCGACCTGTTCGGTGCGAACCTCTCGGACGTCTTCATGCAGACGGACGACTGGAGCGTCCGGATCGTCATCCTGGCTCTGATCCTGGCGATGAGCGCCACGATGTTCTTCACGCAGCGCCAGCTGACGATGAAGAACATGCCGAAGGCCGCTCTCGAGGGCCCGATGGCCAACACGCAGAAGATCATGCTCTACGCGCTGCCGGTCATCTTCCTGATCTCCGGCGTCAACTTCCCCGTCGGTGTCCTCATCTACTGGACGACGTCGAACCTGTGGACGATGGGCCAGCAGTTCTACACGATCAAGCGCATGCCCGCGCCGGGTTCCGAGGCCGAGCGTCTGCTCAACGAGCGGAAGGCCGCCAAGGCAGCGAAGAACGGCCTCGTGCTCGAGGAGAAGACCGAGATCGAGCCGCCGAAGCCCGCCGGTCAGCGCCAGCAGCCTGTGCGCAAGAACCGCAAGAAGAAGAAGTGAGGTCGTTGTCATGACGAACGCATCACCCGAGAAGTCGCAGGTCAAGCGCCTCGAGGAGGAGGGCGAGATCGCCGCGGACTACCTGGAGGAGCTGCTCGACATCGTCGACCTCGACGGGGACATCGACCTGGACATCCACCACGACCGCGCAGCGGTCGAGGTGGTGTCGGAGGAGTCACCGGACTCGCTGAAGGCACTGGTCGGCCACGACGGCGAGGTGCTTGAGGCTCTGCAGGACCTGACTCGCCTCGCCGTGATGGCGCGCACGGGCGAGCGCAGCCGGCTCATGCTGGATGTCGCGGGATTCCGGGCGTCGCGTCGTACGGAGCTGGAGCACGAGGCGAACGGCGCGATCGAACGCGTCAAGGAGACGTCAGCCGTGGTGGCGATGCGTCCCATGAACGCCTTCGAGCGCAAGGTGGTCCATGACGTCGTCGCGGGTCAGGGCCTCGTGAGCGACTCCGCGGGCACCGAGCCGAACCGCCACGTCGTCGTGCACCCTGCTGCTGCCAGCGTCGACTGAACGAAGCACGAAGGACCCGCTGTTTCACGTGAAATAGCGGGTCCTTCGTTTCTGTGGCGGCAGCGGCGAAACGCTGAACCGTGTGACCAACGATGACAGGATGTGCCCATGACCACGACGGACGACGCGATCGGCACCAGCGCAGAGGTGCGCGAGTACCTCGGTGACGCCTACGACACCGTGGCGCGGTTTCACGGCTTGCTCCGCGAGCAGGGGGAGCTGCGCGGACTGATCGGGCCGAGAGAGGTCGATCGCCTCTGGGAGCGTCACGTGCTCAACTCTGCCGCCGTGGTGCCGTTCCTGGACGATGCGGCGTCCGTCGCGGATGTCGGGTCAGGCGCCGGCCTGCCCGGAATCGTCATCGCGGCGATGAGGCCGACGGCCGAGGTCTATCTGGTGGAACCGATGGAGCGGCGGGTGGCTTGGTTGACGGAGGTCTCCGACGCCCTCGGACTGCAGAACGTGCAGGTCAAGCACGGACGGGCCGAAGAGTTCCATGGTGCGTTCGAGGTGGACGCCGTCACGTCGCGGGCAGTGGCCGCACTGCAGAAGCTGGCACGGTTGAGCCTGCCGCTCGTCCGCAAGGGCGGGCAGATGGTGATCCTCAAGGGTCGTAACGTCGAGCAGGAGATCGACCCGGCGCGAAAGGTGCTGCGGTCGTTCAAAGCGATGGAACCCGAGATCCTTCAGGGGACGACGGTGCCCGGCGTCGAGTCCACGACCATCCTCCGCCTTCGTCGCGGCTGAGGCGTGGGCGCCGCTCGGCTCCGAGCCACCTGATTCAACGCGATGACCTGTTTCACGTGAAACAGGGCGCGACGCATTGCTGCTCGCGTGGGAGCGACCGCACCGCCACTCCTGGCGGAGAGGGGATCGGCGCGCATCGACCGGGAGTACCCAGGGTTGGCGACGCGTGTTTCACGTGAAACACGTTCCTTCGCGCCGTCCGCTGTGGGTCGCGAGCAGACCGGAACGAACTCAGCATTCGCGGATACCTGTGGGTGTCACCTGCGTACTCACGCTGTGACGCCGTAGAGTGATCGCGGCATGAAGTCGCGACGTGGAGGACGACCGTGAGCATGAGTACCGAACGCCCGGACGCTTCGTCCGACGACTCCTCGTGGTCGGAGTCGGTGGCGACCGATGTTTCACGTGAAACGGGCTCGGACCGCTGGTCGGCGCAGGTAGCGGCGCCGCACAACGACCAGCATCGCGCGGCGCTGATGCAGTCATTGCCGGAGATGGATGAGTCCACCCCGCTGGCGGCTCAGCTCGCCGAGGATGCTCGACGGCGCATCGAGCTCGACGGTCGACGATTCCCCCGACCGGAGTCGACGCGGATCATCACCGTGGCCAACCAGAAGGGCGGCGTCGGGAAGACGACGACGACGGTGAACGTCGCGGCCGGGCTCGCCCGGGCCGGTCTCAAGGTGCTGGTCCTGGACAACGACCCTCAGGGGAATGCGTCGACGGCTCTCGGCCTGGAGCACCGGGCAGGCACGCCGTCCATCTACGAGGTCCTCGTGGAGGACGCGCCGCTTGCCTCGGCCGTCCAGGCTTGCCCCGACGTTGAGGGCCTGTGGGGCGTGCCGGCAACGATCGATCTCTCTGGTGCCGAGATCGAACTGGTGTCACTGGTGTCCCGCGAGACGAGGCTGCGCAAGGCTCTCGACGTCTACCTCCGCGAGCGGGTCGAACGGGGAGAGGAGCGGATCGACTACGTGTTCGTCGACTGCCCGCCGAGCCTCGGTCTGCTGACGGTCAACGCGTTCGTCACGGGCCGGGAGGTGCTCATCCCGATCCAGTGCGAGTACTACGCGCTCGAAGGACTGAGCCAGCTCCTGAAGACGATCGAGCTCATCAAGGCGCACCTCAACCCGGACCTCATCGTCTCGACCATTCTGTTGACGATGTACGACGGCCGGACAAACCTTGCCCAGCAGGTCGCAGACGAGGTGCGGACCCACTTCCCCCAGCAGACGCTGCGAACGACGGTTCCACGTTCCGTCAGGATCTCCGAGGCGCCCTCCCATGGGCAGACGGTCATGACGTACGATCCTGGTTCGACAGGTGCACTGGCCTATCTCGAGGCGGCACGCGAGGTGGCTGAGTATGCAGTTCAACGCGCTGACCTGCAGTGACGCGCGTAGCATCAGTTGTGAGGACGGCAGCAGGTAGCGTCGCCGACGCACCGAGGATCTGACATGGTTCGGCGCGGAGACCCCGTCCGGAACCAGGAGGCTGGTGGAGCATGAGCCAGAAGAAGCGAGGACTCGGGCGTGGATTGGGCGCTCTGATCCCTCAAGGTCCGCCGCAGGAGAAGCCTGTGGACGTGTTCTTCGCCGGTGGCGAAGCTCGGGAGGACGTCGGCTCCGTCCTGACCGCTCCGGCGGACGAGCGCGACGCCGTCGACCCGGACGAGTCCGCCAGCAGCGCCTCCAAGTCCGATCGCCGCTCAGCGTCGTGGGACTCTGCGATCGCCGGCGGTCGGTTGGCGATCAACACCGGTGCGGTGCGGGGGAGTGCCGAGGCCGGCACTGAGTCGGAGGCCGACGCCCCCACCCCGGTGGTCGACCCCCTGAGCGAGTTGGCAGACTTTGCGACCCAGCTCGAGACCGAGGCGGTCGAGATCGACACGATCGCGGAGCTCGGGACGATCGAGGTCGTCACCGTGGACGAACGTGTGCTGGGAACCGAACGGGCAGCCGATCCCGTGGTCGACGTGGTCGTCCCGACCGAGGCGGTTACCCCGGAGGCGTCGCCGCGCGACGACGAGCTCGTCCCGGTACCCGGGGCACACTTCGCCGAGATCCCGATCCACGACATCCGACCGAACGCCAAGCAGCCTCGCACGGTCTTCGACGAGTCGGACCTCGACGAGCTCGTCGACTCCATCGCGGAGATCGGGATCCTCCAGCCGATCATCGTCCGCCCGTATCCGGGCGGTGATGGGTACGAGCTGATCATGGGCGAGCGTCGCTGGCGCGCCGCTCAGCAGGCTGGCCTGGAGGCCATACCTGCGATCGTGCGAGAGACCGAAGACTCCCAGATGCTCCGGGACGCCCTCCTGGAGAACCTCCACCGATCTGCACTGAACCCTCTGGAAGAGGCGGCGGCCTACCGGCAGCTGCTCGACGACTTCGGGTGCACCCACGAGGAGCTGGCGACTCGTATTGCCAGGTCAAGGCCGCAGATCTCGAACACGCTGCGGTTGCTCAAGCTTCCGCCGCTCGTCCAGCGGCGAGTTGCGGCTGGTGTCCTGTCGGCCGGGCACGCCCGGGCGTTGCTCGGGCTCTCGGACGGCGCTGAGATCGAGAGGCTCGCGCAGCGGATCGTGTCCGAAGGGCTCTCGGTCCGCGCAACGGAGGAGATCGTGACGATCCTCGCCGATGGTGCTCCGGAGAAGGTCCAGCGTCGCGTACCGCGGGCAGGTCAGCGCAGCGAGGCGATGGACGAGCTCGCGACGCGACTGTCTGACCGGCTGGAGACGAGGGTCAAGGTGAACCTCGGCAAGACCAAGGGACGCATGACGGTCGAGTTCGCCTCTGTCGACGACTTGAACCGCATTCTGGGTGTGATCGCACCGGAGGACCCAGGGTTGCTCCGGCCCTGACCTCCCGCAAAGGCCCCTGGCGGGTGTTTCACGTGAAACACCCGCCAGGGGCCTTTGTGTTGCCTCCGTGACGAGCCGCGGTCTGTGGCTTCGCGTGCATCGTCCTGTGCCTCTTGGACGGGGATCGCGGCAGGTCGGGGCCGATCACGCCGCTACCGGCGTGTTTCACGTGAAACAGGAGCGGGCGATCGCCGGAGAGCATTGACACCTGTGCGTGCCACGGGTCTGGACCTCCTCCGCTACGGAGCCCATGTGGGGCGTCGTCGAGAGCCACCGGCTCGCGGGACGGGAAGGAGAGATGGAGCGCCGTTTCACGTGAAACGAATCCAGTTGGTGCGGGGTCCCCGGGCCGACAAGGGCGCCACGGGTCGAGCTCGTCGAGGCTCACCGAAGGCTCACCGAGGGGCATCAGGCGGTTCGAGGGCCCGGGGCTCGGCGTCGTAGGTGACGCACGCGCACCACGTCAGATGGGTGGCACTGACTGACCTCCGCTCCGTCGGGACGTTCACGCCGAAAACGGGGCAGAACGTTGCGCCGTGCGCACTGCTATCCCGACCCGCAGAGAGCCGCCAGGCGGAGCCCGACCCACAGAGAGCCGCCAGGCGACACGCGTGTGGGCTTCGGCGCCGGACCCCGGCGCAGCCGAGAGCCTGGACGACCCTGACATGTCGGACTCGGGCGGACGATCTGCTGCCCTGTGTGGTCACACGACGAGGGCCGCACCCCGTCGCGGAGTGCGGCCCTCGTCAGGCGAACGAACTGGTCAGGAGGCGAGCACGCCGTCGATCTCCTCGGCGAGCGCACGCTTCGGGCGTGCCCCGATGATCGACTTCACGACCTCGCCACCGGAGTAGACGTTGAGGGTCGGGATCGACGTGATGCCGTAGGCCATGGTCGTCGCCTGGTTGGCGTCGGTGTCGAGCTTGACGATCTTGACCTTGCCGTCGTACTCGGCAGCCAGCTCCTCCAGGATGGGGGCGACCATCCGGCACGGACCGCACCACGTCGCCCAGAAGTCCACGAGAACAGGGACGTCGGACTCGAGGACCTCGGTCTTGAACGTGTCGTCGGTGACGGCGATGGTGGGCATGTTCAGCTCCTTGGATGTGCGGTGAGCGCTCAGCCGGCGATCGAGTCGAGCGCGGGCGGGAGTTCCTCGGGGTTGGCCTCGTCCATGTCGGCGAGGTCGGCGAGGTAGGACTGGGCGTCGAGCGCGGCGGAGCAGCCGGAGCCGGCCGCCGTGATCGCCTGACGATAGGTGTGGTCGACCAGGTCGCCGCAGGCGAAGACCCCGTCGAGGTTGGTCCGGGTCGAACGGCCCTGGACCACGACGTATCCCTCGGGGTCGAGGTCGATCTGGTCCCTGATCAGCTCGCTGCGGGGGTCGTGGCCGATGGCCACGAAGATGCCCGTGGCGTCGAGGGTGGACTCGGCGCCGGTCTCGGTGTCGCGCAGGCGGACCCCGGAGACCTTGTCCTCGCCGTCGATGCCGATCACCTCACTGTTCCAGGCGAACGAGATCTTCTGGTCTGACTGGGCGCGGTCGGCCATGATCTTCGAGGCTCGCAGGGCGTCCCGGCGGTGCACGACGGTCACCTTCGAGGCAAAACGGGTGAGGAAGGTGGCCTCCTCCATCGCGGAGTCGCCGCCGCCGACCACGACGACGTGCTGGTCGCGGAAGAAGAACCCGTCGCAGGTAGCGCACCACGAGACACCGCGTCCGGAGAGCCGCTTCTCGTCGTCGATCCCGAGCTCGCGGTAGGCGGACCCGGTCGCGAGGATCACGGCACGGGAGCGGAAGGTTTCGCCGCCGCCGGTGACGATCGTCTTGACGTCTCCACGCAGGTCCAGCGACTCGGCGTCGTCCCAGAGGACCTGGGCGCCGAACTTCTCGGCCTGCTCACGCAGGGACTCCATGAAGTCAGGCCCCTGGATGCCCGTGGGGAAGCCCGGGAAGTTCTCGACCTCCGTGGTGTTCATGAGCGCGCCGCCGGCCGTGACGGACCCGGCGATGACGACGGGAGCGAGCCCGGCGCGCGCGGCGTAGATGGCCGCCGTGTACCCGGCAGGTCCGGAACCGACGATGACGATGTCGTGGGTCGTCGTCGGGGTCGAGGTCGACTGGTCGGTCACATTCGCTCCAGGAGTTGGTCGGGTGCGGCGTCTCGAACGGTCCGAGGAGCGCCGGCACGAGGTGCCAACACCTCGGAGGGTCAGTGTGTTCCAGCGGTCAGGAGAGCGTGATCTCGTTGATCTCGACCCGGAACTGGTCGTTGCCGACAGGCGGCAGCTCGGTGATCCACAGGACGAAGCCGTCCAGGATGACGGGCTCGTCGAGCGGGATGACGGTCTCGTCGGCGAAGGTTCCGGAGGCGAGGACCGTGCCGCCGTTCGGCGCGTCGGCCGTGGTGTCGCGCAGCTCCCAGGCGCCGCCGGAGCTGTTGGTGTCCAGGTTGACCTCGGTGACCGGCGCGGACTCGCGGAGCTCGACGGCGAAGCCGAGCCCTTCCTTGAGCCCGCCGAACACGGGGTTGTTGTTGTACGTGTAGGTGAACCAGAACGTCGACGGGTCGGAGTCGTAGGCGAGCTCGACCTTGTCGGGCTTGTCGCCCTCACCGGACAGCACGGCCTCGCTGCCCGACTCGATGATCGGGCGGACGTCGGGAGTCTCCTCCTCGGCCGGAGCCGACTCCTCGCCACCGGTGGCGCCGTCCGTGCTCTCACCGGCCGGGCTCTGGGACGCTTCGGCGACGGGCGGTGCGTCGTCGTATGGCTGGATGGCCTGCGTCACGGCCCACACCGCAGCGAGCACGACGGCGACCAGGATGAGGCCGAGCACGATCGGGGTCGGGTTCACCCCGCGACGTCGGGGCGCGGCGGTCGAGGCGAAGGAGCCCGTCGTCGGGCTGCCGGAGCCGCCCTGACCACCGGCCGGTGCCGGTGCGGGCGCCGGAGCGGCCGCACCGTGGCCGAAGGCCTGCTGCTGGGGCGGTGCCGGCGGCTGCTGGCCGTACGCGCCCGCGGGGGGCTGGCCGTACGCCTGGGTCTGCTGGGCCGCGTACGCGGGCGAGGCCTGGACAGCGGTCTGGGCCGGGGGCTGCTGGCCGTACGCGCCCGCGGGGGGCTGGCCGTACGCCTGGGTCTGCTGGGCCGCGTACGCAGAACCGGCGGCCGCACCGGCACCGACGGCGCCCGCCCGCGCGATCCGCCCGGTGCTGGGACGCCGGACCGGCGGGGCCGGGGGCGGGGTACCGGGTCGGCTCTCGACGGTGGACGCCGATCCCGCACCGAGCACCGAGGCCCGGACCGGGCGCTCCGGCGCCGCAGGCTGGACGAACTGGGGCAGGGCGGCCATCACGGACACCTGCCCCCAGGGCTCGATCGCGGCGATGACGTCGGACGGCGACGAGGGGACGTCGTCCCCGGTACCGAACGTGCGGCGCACGATCTCGTCGACCTGCTCGTCGACGTGCGGGACCAGCGCAGAGACCGGGACGACGCCGTCTGCGCCGGCCTGGGCGGGGAGCGGACGGACGGCGTCCGCGGCAATCCAGGGGGCCTCGAGGTTCTCGGCGGGCCAGCGGGCGGTCAGGGCGTAGTACCCCAGGGCGACGAGCCCACGGGCGTCCGTCGCGCCGGCGTCGACCTGGGCGGCCTCGATGCCCGCCAGACCGGCGTCGATGCCCAGGCCGGTGACGACGACGCGGTGCCCGTCGACGCGGACGGCCTCCGGGCGTAGCGCGAGGTGGTGGACGCCGCGCTGACGCGCGGCCTCGAGCGCGGAGGCTGCTTCACCCATGAGCGCCTTGGCCTGCTGGGCGTCCACGAGGCCGCGGGACACGATCTGCGTCAGCGACTCACCGGTGTACGGCTCGGTGATGACGTACGAGCGGTCGCCGTCGCCCAGGTTCGTCGTGCCCACGTCGAGCACCCGGCACAGCCGCGGATCGGCGACGAGGGCTGCGCGTCGCGCGGCGTCGAGGGCCGACGCAGCGTGTTCTCCGGCAACGAACGTGACGCGCACGGCACGGTCGAGGATCTGGTCCTGCGCCTGCCATGCCTCCGCCTCGGCGAGGTCGGTCGGCGCAGGCTGGGTCAGCCGGTAGCGGTCGACCATGACGGTCCCAGCCTGGACGTTGCTCACCTGGACGCCTCCGTGGTGGTGTGGTGGTGGTGGGGAGCGCGGCGGGGCTTGCCGATGCTCCGTTCCATCCGACCATGGTAGGTGGACGGGTCGGTCATGAGGACCTCCTGCGGACGCGCCGCACGATCGGGGCGAGCGCGTCGTCGACCTCGCGCACCCGCAGCAGCTTGAGCATCGCGAGGTAGGCCGCACCCATGACGGTCCCCGCGGTCGCGGTCACCAGCACCGCCCAAGGCCAGGACGACGAGGCGGAGGAGTCCATGAGGTGCAGGACCAGCCAGCCGAGCCCACCGGCGACCAGGGCCGACACCGCGGCCCGGCCGTACATCCCGAGGATGCGGGCGCCGTCCATGCCCTGGAGCTTGCGGTTCATGCCGCGCACGCGCAGGAGCAGGGAGATCCAGGTAGAGAGGGCGAAAGCGCCGCCGGCGGCGACGGCCCACCACTCGACGGGGAGCGTCTCGACGGCGATCCACAGGGCGGCGACCATCGACACGGTGGCGAAGATCTGGATGACGAAGACGCCGCGCCCGTCCTCGAACGCGAAGTACATGCGGCGCACGAGCACGGTGGCGCCGAGCGCGATGCAGCCGATCGCCATGGCCTGGAGGATCGGGGCGATGGCGTCGACGGCGACGTCGGAGGCCGTGGGGACGAGCGTCTTGACGAGCGGGTGCGCCAGCGTGATGAGCGCGGTGGCCGAGAAGACGGAGAACACGCCCGCCGAGCGCAGGCCGAGCGACATGTCGCTGCGGACGCCCGCGAGGTCACCGGCGGTCACGGCCGCGCTCATCCGGGGGAAGAGCACGGTGACGATCGAGACCACGACGAGGGAGTGCGGCAGCAGGTAGATCGTCATGGCGTTGGTGTAGGCGGCGTTACCGGCGACGGCCTCCCCGGCGTCGGCGCCGGCCTGCCCGGCCGCACCGAGCACGTTGGTGAGGTACAGGACGCCGACCTGCTCCAGGACGACGGCGCCGATCGTCCAGCCGACGACCTTGCCGGCGGAACGCAGGCCGATGCCGCGCAGCCCGAGCCGGAACCCCCAGCGGAACCCGGCGCGGCGCAGCGGCCACACCAGTAGCAGGGACTGGACGGCGATGCCCAGCGTCGCGGTCCCGGCGAGCAGGATCGACTGCGTCGACGTCCAGCCGGACAGGTCCATGATGCCCGTGTCCGGGGCGGAGCCGAACAGGACGAGGAAGACGCCGAACCCGATGAGGGAGACGACGTTGTTCGCGACCGGGGCCCAGCCGTACGCCGCGAACCGACCGTGCGCGCTGAGCACCTGGCCGAGCAGCGTGTACAGGCCGTAGAAGAAGACCTGCGGCAGGCACCAGTAGGCGAAGACGGTCGCGAGCTCGCGGGCCTCGGGTGACCAGTTCCCGCTCAGGGTGAACAGGTGCACGACGACGGGTGCGCAGGCGACGAGGACGATCGTGCCGGACAGCAGGCCGAGCCCGGAGATCGTCAGGAGCTTGTCGAGGCGCTCCCGGGCGTTCGTGGCCTGCATCGACTTGAGGATCTGCGGCACCAGGACCGACTGCAGGACGCCCGCCGAGATCAGGGCGAACAGGATGTTCGGCAGCTTGTTGCCGATGTCGAAGGCGTCGGCGACGGTACCGGTGGCACCCACGCAGGCGACCAGCAGCATCGTGCGGACCAGCCCGGAGGCGCGCGACGCCGTCGTCCCCAGGGACATCGCGAGCGAGCCCCGGCCGAGGCTCGTGCGCCGCACCGCAGGCTGGTCGCCGGACGACGCCGGGACAGCGGGTGCTCCCGAGTCGTCGGGGGAGGGGCCCGCGGCGTTCGGTGCGGGCGGTTCGACGGTCATGGTGCGGGGTCCTCCGGGTCTTCCGGGTACGGGGCGGTGTGCTGCGCCCCGGTCGGGACCGCGGCGTCGGACACCTGCTCCCCGGTGGTGCGGCTGGTGGAGCGTCCGCGCCGCACGGTACGCCAGATCCCGGCGACGAACAGCAGCCCGACGCCCGCGGCCATGACGGCCGTGCCGACCGTCTCCCAGCCGGCGCGGACCTTCACCGTGAACTCGGCGGGGTCCGTCACCGGGACGCCGCTCGGTGCGGTGACGGCGACGTCGAGCGTGACGTCGCCGGAGCCGATCGCCCGGACACGGACCTCCGCGTCGCGGGACTCTCCGGCCGGGATCACGAGGGTGGGTGCCGTCTCGACGACGAGGCGGGGGTCGTCGGGCGACAGGGTGACGGTGACGGTGGCGTCGGTCGGCAGGTCGTTGCGGATGCGCACCGGCAGGTTGCCCGAGTCGCTGATCAGCGTGACGTCGGCCCGGTCCACGACGGAGATGCCGGACTGCACCTGGCGGGCCTGTTCCTGCGCGAGCCGGATCGCGCCGTCGCGCGCCTCCGGTGCGGCCCGGTAGGCGATGGACAGCGGCGCGACGAGGGCGCGGTCGATGTCGGCGGTGAGCACCTCGGGGGAGCTGGCGACGGTCGCGAAGGACGCGAGGTCGTCGAGCATCGAGGTGATCCCGCGGACGGCGGACGGCCGGAGCTCGGCGTCGTCCCGGACGACGTCGTCGGCCCGGACCGCGGTGCTGCCCTCGCCGGCGGCGAGGGTGGTCAGCGGGATGACCTCGACCCAACCCTGGGCGACGACGGCGGAGACCACGGCCTCGAAGGTCGCGACGTCGGGCGACCATCCGCGGGGGAGGGCGGCCAGGAGGTTCGCGGAGGTCCCGGCGTCGGCGGCGTCGGCGGCGAGCACGGCGGTGTCCGCCAGGAGCTGCTGGACGGTCGCCGACGTGCCGCCGGCCGTCTGGGTGGTCGCCAGGGCTGCCCCGACCGCGTCGTCGGACACGAGGACGGGAACGTCTCCCGCGGCGGTCGCGACCTGTCCGGAGGTGACCGGGACGTCGGTGTCGGGGGTCTTCAGGCCGTCCGTCGTGACCACGGGACGCAGGTCCGCGGCGGCGGCCGTGGCGAGGGTCGCCAGGTCGGTGCTGCCGGCGGGCCAGGCGACCCTGGTCGACCAGGCGGTCGGAGCGGTCCAGTCGTCGACGATCGCCGAGCCGTCCGTGACGGCGACGACGTCGCTCGGGCGGACGTCCGCGTGGGCGAGGGCGCCGAGGTCGGGGTCGTACGGGGCGAGCTGGACGACGTCGGCCGCGCCTTCGCGCTGGAGGCTCGCTGCCCACGTGCCGGCCACCTCGTCGGTGCTGGTCGCAGCCGAGGCGACCACCGCAGGATCGACGACCAGGGAGAGCCCGCGCGCTCCTGCGGTGGCGGCGCCGAGGAGTCGGTCGTACTCCCCGCCGGCTGCCGCGCGCTCCGCGACGACGTCGTCGAAGCCCTCCGGGTCGGCGGGGTCGAGGGGCGGCCCGGTCAGGGGGGCCGCGACGGTCAGACCCACCGGCGCGGGGGCGGTGCGTCCCGCGGCCTTCGTCCCGCCGTCGGGGTCGTAGATCATGAAGGTGTGCAGCATGGCCAGCGTGCCGGTGGCGTCGCCGATCGTCACCGACATCTGCCGGGGACCCCACTCCGCGTCGTCGCCGAGCTGGAGCGAGCGGACGTCCAGCTCGAAGGTGACGTCCGTGGACGCCCCGGGTGCCAGGTCGTCGACGGGGGCGTCGAGCTGGCCGGCCGCGCTGCGCGCGCTGTCGGCGTCCGCCCAGGAGGCCACCGCGGACCGGGTGGTGACGATGGCCCAGCCCACGCCGAGCTCCGCACCGAGATCCGTGAGCGCCGTCGTGCCTCTGTTGGTGACGCGGACCGTGACGGTCTGGGTCTGTCCGGGCCCGACGACGGCAGGAGCGACCTGGACGAGCTCGGCGGAGACGCCCGCGTCCTGCTCGTCGGTGCCCGCGGCGAGCGCTTCGCCGGTGGGCGCGAGGACGAGCAGCCCGGACAGCACGAGGAGGCTCAGCAGCACGGCCAGGGCACGCAGCATCGGCCCGGCGAGGCGGGGGGTCGTCACGCTGGTGCTCACTCGACGAGGTCCGGCGTCCGGCTCAGCACCTGCAGCGCTGCCGTGGCGAGGCGCTGCTCGTTCGGGTAGGCGAGCCGGTCCGGGAGCTCGTCGAGCGGTACCCAGCGGGCGTCCTCCGCCTCGTGGTCGGGGTCGCCCTCGACGGTGAGCTCCCCGCCCTCGGCGCGGAGCAGGAAGTGGTGGACGACCTTGTGGACGCGACGGTCCTCGCCGCTGAACCAGTAGTCGATGACGCCGAGGGTGGTGCGGACCGACCCGATGATCCCGGTCTCCTCGTGGATCTCGCGGACCGCCGCCTCGGCAGGTGTCTCGCGGCCCTCCAGGTGCCCCTTGGGCAGGCACATCTCCAGCCGTCCGGCGCGGTTGCGGCGCAGGATGACGGCGGCACGGGGCCCGCCGAAGTGTGGTTCGACGACGAGGCCGCCCGCCGACGTCTCGTCGACGACGGGGAGGTGACCCGTCGGGAGCGCGGGCGCGTTCGCCGCTGAGCGCGCGCCGCCGTGCAGACGGGCGGGGTCGACCTTCAGGGGGTGCCCGCCGGGTGGCACGGGCACCGGCACGGAGGGACGCCCGTCGGGGGCCCCAGGTGCCGGTACCACGAAAGACATGGGCCCACCCTACCGAGTTCACCCGCCCCGACTGACGTGCCTCGACGGCCGGGACCGCTCCTGACGGCGTCGGTGGTGCGCGCCGCGCCACGCGGGTGCGCGGGGACGCCGTCGATCTGGGAGGATGGGACGTCGTGCCGACCCCTGAGCCTCCTGCCTCCGCCGTGCTGCTTCGTCGCGCGCTGAGCGTCCTCACCGCGATGGCGCCTGCCGCCGTCGAGCTCGGTGAGATCTTCTCTGCCGCGGGCCACGAGCTCTCCCTCGTCGGAGGCCCTGTTCGCGACGCCTTCCTGGGCCGGGCGAGCAACGACCTCGACTTCACGACGTCGGCCGACCCCGACACCACGCAGCGCCTGCTGGCGCGCTGGGGCGACGCGCACTGGGACATCGGCAAGGAGTTCGGCACCATCGGCGCGCGCCGGTACGGCAAGGGCGGAGCGGACGACGTCGTCGTCGAGGTCACGACGTACCGCACCGACGAGTACGACCCGACGTCGCGCAAGCCCGTGGTCGCGTTCGGTGACTCGCTCGACGGCGACCTGTCGCGGCGGGACTTCACCGTCAACGCGATGGCGGTGCGCCTGCCGGACCTGACGTTCGTCGACCCGTTCGGGGGGCTCACGGACCTCGCGGCGGGCGTGCTGCGCACGCCCATCGAGCCGGAGCGCTCGTTCGACGACGACCCGTTGCGGATGCTGCGTGCCGCACGCTTCGCCGGTCAGCTCGGGTTCGCCGTCGAGGCCGCCACGCGTGAGGCGATCGTGGCGATGGCGCCGCGACTCGACATCGTCTCCGCGGAGCGGGTCCAGGCCGAGCTGTCCAAGCTGCTGTGCTCGCCGTCGCCCCGCGCCGGCCTGGAGGTGCTGGTCGACACGGGCATGGCCGACCAGGTGCTGCCCGAGCTGCCCGCCCTGCGCCTGGAGATCGACGAGCACCACCGCCACAAGGACGTCTACGAGCACTCGCTCATCGTTCTCGACCAGGCGATCGCCCAGGAGACCGGGCCCGACGGTGCGGTCCCCGCGCCCGACCTGGTGCTGCGGCTCGCGGCGCTGCTCCACGACATCGGCAAGCCGGCGACGCGGCGCTTCGAGTCCGGCGGGGGAGTGAGCTTCCACCACCACGAGCTCGTGGGCGCGAAGCTCGTGGCCAAGCGGCTGCGCGCGCTGAAGTACGAGAAGCAGGTCGTCAAGGACGTCGCGCGCCTCGTCGAGCTGCACCTGCGCTTCCACGGCTACGGCGACGGCGCCTGGACGGACTCCGCCGTGCGGCGGTACGTGACGGACGCCGGTCCGCTGCTGGAGCGCCTGCACCGGCTCACCCGGGCCGACTGCACGACCCGCAACCGGCGCAAGGCGAAGCGGCTCGCGGACGCGTACACCGACCTGGAGGCGCGGATCGAGACCCTGCGCGAGCAGGAGGAGATCGACGCCATCCGGCCGGACCTCGACGGCACGCAGATCATGGCGATCCTGGACATCGGGCCGAGCCGCGACGTCGGCGCCGCCTACCAGCACCTGCTGGCGCTGCGCATGGAGCACGGACCGCTCGGCGAGGAGCGCGCGACGGCGGAGCTGCGCACTTGGTGGGACTCTCGCCAGGGCTGACCCTCAGGCCCTAGGGTGTCGCCAGGGTTGCCGCCGGCAGGCGGGACCACGGCGAGGAGGCCCGGATGGGAACGGATCGCAGGGCACGCGCGGGTGCGAGCGCCTTCTACTTCGTGCAGGGCCTGTGCTTCGCCGGGCTGCTGGCCCAGGTGCCGACCCTGCAGCGCGGTCTGGGGATCTCGGACGCCGAGCTGACGCTCGTCCTGCTCGTCGTGCCGGTGCTGGCCGGGCTGGGCAGCGTGCTCGCCGGGGCCGTGGCGCCCCGGACGGGCAGCGCCGTCCTGCTGCGGGTCGCCGGGCCGCTCGTGGGCGTGGCGATCCTCGCCGTCGGGCTCGCGCCGTCGACGGCGGTCCTCTACCCGCTGGTGGCGGTCGCGGGACTGCTGCTCGGCCTGGTGGACGCGACGATGAACATGCAGGGCGTCGCCGTCGAGCGACGGTACGGACGCAGCCTGCTCAACGGGTTCCACGGCGCCTGGAGCGTCGGCGGGATCCTCGGGTCGCTGGCCGCCGTGCTGGCGCACTCGCTCGACTGGAGCCTCGCGGGCGGCCTCGGACTGGTGGCGACGGTGGCGGTCCTCGTCGACCTGGGTGGCGCCCCGTTGCTGCTGGGCCGCGGAGACGAGGCGGCGTCCGGCGCGGAGGGGTCGTCCGGGTCGGACGGCGCACCCGGGGTCGCTGGGTCTGCCCGGCACGTGCCGTGGCGCCCGATCCTGCTGGTCGGCACCGCCGTCGCCATCGTCTACCTGGCGGACTCTGCCGTCTCCAGCTGGTCCACCAAGTACATCGCCGACGTGCTGGACAGCGCCGACGCCGTGGCACCGCTGGGGCTCGCCGCCTACCTCGCCTGCCAGCTCGTCGGACGCCTTGCCGCCGATGCGCAGGTCAACCGGTTCGGCGCCGTGCGACCGGTCGTCGTCGGCGGCCTGGTCGGCGCCGCCGGGCTCACCCTGGCGGCCGTGGCCCCGGCCCCGTGGGCCGCGATCCTCGGTTTCGGCGCTACCGGCCTGGGTCTCAGCGTCGTCGTGCCGCTGTCGTTCTCCGTGGCGGGGACGCTGGACACGTCCGGGGTCGCGGTCGCCCGCGTGAACCTCTTCAACTACGTGGGCTTCGTGCTGGGGGCCGCCGTCATCGGCGGCGTGGCCGAGCTGGCGAGCCTGCGCTGGGCGTTCCTCGTGCCGGCCGTGCTGGCGCTCGGGGTCGTCGCGATCGCTCCGGCGTTCCGGGCTGCCGGTCGCGGCGCCACGACCCCGACCGACACCACGACCCCGACCTCCGAGGCGGACACCTCGGCCGCGAGGTAGAGCCCCGCTCGCGCCGAGGAACAGCGGACGGCCCGGTCGCGCGCGAGGAACAGCGGACGGCCCGGTCGCGCGTCCGCGCGACCGGGCCGCTCCTGCTCAGTGGGCGACGGCGCCCTCGACCGCGTCGGCCTTGCGCAGCCGGAAGGCGAGCGCGACGGCGCCGACCATCACGACGGCACCCACGAGGAAGCCGAGCTGCGCGCCACCGGCCGTGGCCTCCGCCTCGGAGGCCCCGCCGTCGGCCAGGGACACGGAGCGGATCGTCAGCAGCGCGACGAAGAGCGCCGTGCCCGCGGCGCCCGCGAGCTGCTGCACCGTGTTGATCGCCGCCGACCCGTGCGAGTACAGCGACGGCACGAGACCGCCGAGCGCGGAGGTGAACGCCGGCGTGAAGATGCACGCCAGACCCAGGCTCAGCACGAGGTGACCGACCAGCACCCACCACAGGGCGGAACCAGGGCCGAGGGTCGAGAACATCAGCATCGAGACGCCGACGGCGGCCGCGCCGGGCAGCACGAGCGGGCGGGGACCGACGCGGTCGTACATCCGCCCGACGACCGGCCCGAGGACACCCATCAGCAGGCCACCCGGCAGCATGATGAGCCCGGCGGTCAGGGACTTGAGGCCCATCGCGTCCTGCAGGACCAGCGGCAGGCCGATGATCATGCCGAACATGGCGATCATCGCGACCGCGAGGACCGCCAGGCCCGGAGCGAAACCCGGAGCGCGGAACACCCGCAGGTCCAGCAGCGCCGAGTCGGTGCGCTGGAGCACGAGCTGGCGCCAGACGAACAGGGCGAGCGACACCGCGCCGATCGCGACCGGGACGAGCGGGTTCACCGGCATCTCGTGCTGTGCCGACTCGCCGAGGGCGGACAGGCCGTAGACCAGGCCGCCGAAGGCGCCGACGGACAGCAGCAGGGAGAGCGGGTCGAGCCTGGTGCGGGCCCGCGTGGCGACGTCACGGACCAGGACGCCGCCGAGGACCAGCGCGATCAGGGCGATCGGCAGGACCACCCAGAAGACGGCGCGCCAGCCGAGCGACTCCGTCACGGCCCCGGACATGGTCGGGCCGAGCGCGGGCGCGACCGCGATGACGAGGGACACGTTGCCCATGACGCGTCCGCGGTGGTGCGGCGGCACGAGCGTCATGACGGTCGTCATGAGCAGCGGCATCATGATCGCGGTACCGGTGGCCTGCACCACGCGTGCGGTGACCAGCAGGCCGAAGGCCGGGGCGAGCGCGGCGAGCAGCGTCCCGGCGCTGAACAGCGACATGGCGAGGATGAACGCACCCCGCGTGCCGAGCCGCTGGAGCAGCCACCCCGTCGTCGGGATGACGATCGCCATCGTCAGGAGGAACGCCGTCGTCAGCCACTGGCCGACGGCGGCGGTGATGCCGATGTCGTCCATGATGGACGGCAGGGCGATCCCCATCGTCGTCTCGTTGAGGATGACCACGAACCCGGAGACCAGCAGCAGCGCGATGACGCTGAAGTGCTCTCGGGACAGCTTGCCCTCGTCGCGTGCGGGCGGCACCACCGGGCCAGGTGGCGCGTCCGTCGTCGTGCGTGCAGTCATGTGCCCCTCCGGTACTCATCGATTGTCTGAGCCGCGGGCGACGCTGCGCACGGAAGACCTGCCCACTCAAGTGCTGTTCCAGGGTGCGGTATTCCCGCTGCGGGGGTCGACCGAATAATCGGTCGGGAATCATCGGTCAGGCGGTGGCCTCGCGGGACGACGGCGTCACGGTCTCCTCGACCTCGACGGGCGTGCGCGCCCCGCGGAACCACAGCAGCGCGGCGACGGCGACGTACGCCACGGCGAGGAGGACGAAGAGCCCGCGCGACCAGCCGTCGTCGGGCACGACGAACGCGGCCAGGACGGCGGCGCCGACGAACGCCGCGTTGTAGAGGACGTCGTAGAAGGCGAAGGCCCGGCCGCGGTAGGCGTCCAGGGTGTCGCGCTGGACGATGGTGTCGACGGCGATCTTGGCGCTCTGCGCCGCCAGCCCGAGGAGGCCCGCTCCGAGCAGGACGACGGCCCGCGCCGGGCTGGTCGCGAGCAGGAGCTGGGACGCGGCCGCGAGCAGCAGCATGACGACGATCCAGCCCTGCGGTCCCGTGCGCCGCGACAGCACCGGCGTGACGACGACGGCGCACGCGCCGCCGACGCCCGTCATCGCGATGACGAGGGCGAAGTTCGCCAGGCCCGTGCTCGTGTCCCCGGGCTCCGCGAGCAGGTTGCGCGAGATGAGGATCGCCGCGATGAACACGACGCCGTACAGGAACCGGTGCGCGGCCATGACGAGCAGGCCCTGGCCGGGAGTGCGGCGCGCCACGAGGTAGCGGGCGCCGTCGACCAGGCCGTGCGCGACGGCGGACAGCTCGGAGCGCAGCCGACCGCGCGCGATCCGCTCCGGGCCGAGCTCGTCGGGTCGCAGCCGCAGGGCCAGCAGGGCCCCGGCACCGAAGACGACGGACGCGCAGACCAGGGCCGCGGCGTCGTGCACCCCACCGGGCGGGATGCCGAGGCCGAGCAGGAAGCCGATCCCGCCCCCGAGGAACACGGCACCCGCGCCGAGCGTGGGCGTCAGGGAGTTGGCGGTCAGCAGCAGCGGGCCGTCGACGACGCGCGGCAGGCCGGCGCTCAGCGCGGCCAGGAGGAAGCGGTTGACGCTCAGGGCGGCGAGTCCGAGGACGACGACCCAGACGTTCCCGGCGCCGTCGAGACCGACGGTGAGCATGACGGCGGCCATCGCGGCGGTGAGCAGGAGCCGGACGGCGTTGCCGACGGCGAGCACCTGGCGGCGACGCCACCGGTCGAGGAACACGCCCGCGAACGGGCCGACGATCGTGAACGGGGCCAGCATGATCGCGAACGCCCCGGCGACCCCCGCCGCCGTCCCGGCGCGCTCGGGGGAGAAGAACAGGAGCGACGCGAGGCCGACCTGGAACATGCCGTCGCCCGCCTGGGAGACCAGCCGGACGGCGAAGAGCCGTCGGAATCTGGGCAGGCGGAGCAGGTCACGCAGGTCGCGAACGGTCTCGTGCAGTGCCCCCACCGACCAACCTTCCCCTCTCCGGTGCGACGACGGAGGCGCCGGGGCCCGCGAGAGTCCTCGCGTTCCCCAGCGCCTCCTTCAGGATCGACTACCGCTGGTTGTCGCCGCGGATGAAGGCCTCGAGCTGCGCCCGGCCCTCGGTGTCCTCCATCTGGACCGGCGGGGACTTCATGAAGTACGTCGACGCCGACAGGATCGGGCCGCCGATGCCACGGTCCAGGGCGATCTTCGCGGCGCGGATCGCGTCGATGATGATGCCCGCCGAGTTGGGGGAGTCCCAGACCTCGAGCTTGTACTCCAGGTTCAGGGGCACCTCGCCGAACGCGCGGCCCTCGAGGCGCACGTACGCCCACTTGCGGTCGTCGAGCCACGCCACGTAGTCCGACGGACCGATGTGGACGTTGCGGTCCTCCTTCTTGCCGCCCAGCGGGCCGGTGAGGTTGGAGGTGACGGCCTGCGTCTTGGAGACCTTCTTGGACTCCAGGCGGTCGCGCTGCAGCATGTTCTTGAAGTCCATGTTGCCGCCGACGTTCAGCTGGTACGTGCGGTCGAGCACGACGCCGCGGTCCTCGAACAGCTTGGCGAGCACGCGGTGCGTGATCGTCGCGCCGACCTGCGACTTGATGTCGTCGCCGACGATCGGCACACCGGCGTCCTCGAACTTCTTCGCCCAGACGGGGTCGGAGGCGATGAAGACGGGCAGGGCGTTGACGAAGCCGACGCCCGCGTCGATCGCGCACTGCGCGTAGAACTTGTCGGCCTCCTCGGAACCCACGGGGAGGTAGCAGACGAGGACGTCGACCTTCGCGTCGCGCAGCGCCTGGACGACGTCGACCGGGTCGCCGGCCGCCTCGTCGATCGTGGCCTGGTAGTAGTCGCCGAGGCCGTCGAGCGTGGGGCCGCGCTGGACGATGACACCGGTCGGGGGCACGTCGGCGATCTTGATCGTGTTGTTCTCGGAGGCGTTGATCGCCTCGGAGAGGTCGAATCCGACCTTCTTCGCGTCGACGTCGAACGCCGCCACGAACTCGAGGTCGCTCACGTGGTAGTCGCCGAACTGCACGTGCATGAGGCCCGGGACGGTGCTGGCCGGGTCGGCGTCGCGGTAGTACTGCACACCCTGAACCAGGGAAGACGCGCAGTTTCCGACACCGACGATGGCAACGCGGACGGAGGTCATCCTCGCTCCTTGTTTCTTTGGGCCGGGGCGTCGTGCGCCTCGGCGTTTCGGTCGCTCTCGCGGCCGCTTGCGCGGTCGCGCTCTGTGGTGATGAGGCCGTCGAGCCAGCGCACCTCGCGCTCGACCTGCTCCAGCCCGTGCCGCTGCAGCTCCAACGTGTACTCGTCGAGCCGCACGCGGGTCCGGGCCGCGGATTCCCGGACCGCCTCCAGGCGCTCGGTCAGCCGGGTGCGCCGGCCCTCGAGGATGCGGAGGCGGGTCTCGGCGTCCGTCTGCGCGAACAGCGCGAACCGGACGTCGAAGCTCTCGTCCTCCCAGGCCGCGGGCCCGGCGGAGGCGAGAGTGGTCTGGAGGTGCTCCTTGCCGTCCGCCGTGAGGCGGTAGACGATGCGCCCGCGGCGTCCTGCCAGCGGCTTGGTGCCCGACGCCGTCCGCCCGGACGCGCTCGCACGGGCGACGGGAGGCTCGGGCTCGGTGGTCTCGATGAGACCGCGCGCCACCAGGGACTTCAGGGCGGGGTAGAGGGTGCCGTACGAGAAGGCACGGAACGATCCCAGGAGCAGGTTGAGCCGCTTGCGCAGCTCGTAGCCGTGCAGCGGGGACGAGTTGAGCAGGCCGAGGACGGCGGTCTCCAGCACGTTCGAACGACTGCGCACCCCGGCCCCCTTCCTTCTCGTCACCCACGGGCGATCGACTCGTTGTATCGAGTCGATACATCGTGAGGATAGGCCCGGTCGACCGCGGCAAGCAACGGGACACGTCTGTCCACGCCCGGGCACCGGGGGATTCGGCCAGTTGTGAAGAGCGCGTGGAGCAGCCGCCAGAAGTGTGCGGACAACCGGTTCGAAACGCCGTCGCGAGCCCCCGACCTGGACAGGTCGCCAGGTCGATCCCCTAGTGTCTGGGGTGGTTCGCCGTGTCCGCTCACGGGCGGCACCCCCACAGCACGGTCGACAAGAACTTCTCGAAAGGCAGGGCGAGGCGAGCATGCGCAGACGTCGCTTCTGGAACTATCCGCGACGGGGCAAGGGCCTCGTGCAGCGGTGGCTGCCGTCATGGCGCGTCGTCGTCGGCACCTTCCTGGGCTTCGTCGCGCTCGGCGCGGGCGTGTTCTTCGCCGCCTGGACCTCGACCGAGGTCCCTGACGACCTCGACGAGGTCCGCAACCAGGCGAGCACCGTCTACTACGCCAACGGCAAGGAGATCGGGACCTACGGGGAGACGACCCGCGAGCTCGTCGATTTCGAGACGCTGCCGAAGTTCGTCGGCAACGCCGTCGTCGCCTCCGAGAACGACTCCTTCTGGACCGACCCCGGCATCGACGTCATGGCGCTCGCCAGCGCCGCGTACGGCAACCTCACCAGCGGCACGCAGCGCGGCGGGTCGACGCTGACCCAGCAGTACGTCGAGCGGTACTACCTGGGGACCACCAAGGACCTGGTCGGCAAGGCCAAAGAGGCGATCATCGCCCTGAAGATCACGCAGACCCAGGACAAGAAGCTCATCCTCGGCCGCTACCTCAACACGATCTACTGGGGTCGCGGGGCCAACGGCATCCAGGCCGCTGCGCAGGCGTACTTCGCCAAGGACGCCGCCGACCTCACCTACTCCGAGGCCGCGATGCTGTCGGGGATCATCCCGTCCCCGGTGAACTGGGACCCGTCGGTGAACCTCGAGCAGGCGCAGGCCCGCTGGCAGCGCAGCATCAATCGCATGGAGGAGCAGGGCTACCTCACCGCCGAGCAGGCGGACAGCGCCGTCTTCCCCGAGTTCGTCCCGAAGGAGGAGAACTCCGGCAACAGCCTCGGTGGCCAGAAGGGCTACATCCTCGCTGCCGTGCGCCAGGAGCTCGAGGCCAACGACGTCTCGCCGGAGGACATCGAGTCCCGGGGCCTGCAGATCTACACGACGATCAAGCCGAAGCTGCAGCGCGAGGCGGCCGAGATCGTCAAGAACATGCCCGAGGACACGAACAAGAACATCCGGCCCTCGATCGTGTCGATCGACCCGGAGGACGGTGCGATCGTCACGCTGTACGGCGGGCAGGACTACGTCACCCAGAACCTCAACACCGCCTGGCAGGACAAGATCCAGGGCGGTTCGACGTTCAAGCCCTTCACTCTCATCGCGGCGCTCGAGGACGGTCACGAGCTCAACGAGACGTTCGACGGCAACTCGCCCGGCCACCTCGACCCCGACGACCCCGAGAAGGAGTGGCCCAAGAACTTCGGAGGTGCCTCCTACGGCCAGGTGGATCTGGTCAGGGCGACGCAGGACTCGATCAACACGGCCTACGTCGCGCTGAACATGGAGATCGGCCCCGAGCGGACCGTCGACGTGGCCGAGCGGCTTGGCGTCCGTGAGAGCGACGAGCTCCAGGACAACCGGGGCAATGTGCTCGGCGACGCCGGGGTGTACCCGGTCGACATGGCGTCCGCGTACGCGACGATCGCCAGCGGCGGCTACTACGTGAAGCCGCACGTGGTCGACCACGTCGAGAACATCGACGGCAGCACCTTCTACGAGCCCGACGTCCTCCCCGAGAGGCGCTTCGAGTCGGACGTCACCACGCCGGCGACGTACGCCATGACGCAGGTCGTCGAGAAGGGTTCGGGACGAGCGGCGCTCGAGCTCACCGGGCCTGACGGCGAACGCCGTCCGGTGGCAGGCAAGACCGGAACCGCCTCGGAGAACAGGACCGCGTGGTTCGCCGGTTTCACGCCGCAGCTCGCTACGGTCGTCAACATCCGGCAGTACGACGAGATCGACCCCGAGCAGGGAATCTTCAAGGGCTGGGGCAAGATCGAACCCTTTGGACAGTGGGCCGGCAAAGAGATCACCGGCTCCACCTGGCCAGCCCAGGCGTGGACCGAGTTCATGCAGGTCGCGCTGGACGGCCAGGAGGTCGCGGAGTTCCCTGAGTACACCCCGCCGAAGCCCTCGTACTCCCCGTCGCCGACCCCGAGCGAGTCGACGCCCGAGTGGGTGGAGATCCCCGGCAACCTCGTCGGCATGGACGTCGCCCAGGCGACCGCGCAGCTCGACGGGCTCGGTCTGTCGGTCAGCACCCAGGCGCAGAACGACGATTCACCGAAGGGCACCGTCATCAGCGTCAGCAACACCGGCAGGGTCCCGGCAGGCTCGTCGATCACCCTGTGGGTGTCGACCGGGGAGTCGGACGAGCCCCAGGGCGTCGTCGTGCCGAACGTCGTCGGGCAGCCGCAGGGCAGCGCCGAGGCGCAGCTGCGCCGGGTCGGCCTCCAGGTCAACGTCGCCGAACAGCACGACCAGGCACCCGCCGGGACGGTGATCGGCGTCGACCCGGGCGTCAACTCGGAGGTCGAGCGCGACTCGACGGTCACGATCGTCGTGTCGCTCGGACCGGAGCCCGAGGAGACCGAGGAACCGGAGCCCGATCCGACCGACGCGACCGACGAGCCCACCGACCAACCCACCGACGAGGCGACCGAGGAGCCCGGCGGCTGGGGGTGAGCGACGCCACCCGGCCACGAACTTCGCCCAGGACCCCCCAGCGGGTATCCTGGACGACTGGCCGTGTCGCCGTCGTCCCGCAGCTCACCGAGCGCAGGGCGGCGAACCACGACACGGCCGACGCACGCAATAACCCTCCTGCCACGGAACGACCGTGGCCGCTGAGACCAGAGGAGGTGGGTTGAACACATGCGTCAGTACGAACTGATGGTGATCCTGGACCCGGAGGTCGAGGAGCGCACCGTAGCCCCGTCGCTCGAGAAGCTGCTCACGGTCATCAAGACCGAGGGTGGCTCTGTGGACAACGTGGACATCTGGGGTCGTCGCCGGATGGCGTTCGACATCAACAAGCGTTCCGAGGGCATCTACGCCGTCGTCGACTTCACCTCGACGTCGGACACCGCGAAGGAGCTGGACCGCCAGCTCGGCCTGAACGAGGCCGTGCTGCGTACCAAGATCCTCCGCGCGAACGCTCGCTGAGAACCCTGCTGAACCGGAACACCCGGCATTTCCGGCGCGACACCTGTCGGTAGCGCGTGATGGGATGCCACCTGGACATCAAGTAGAGCCGATTCTCGCGGACGAACGAAGGAGCTTGGCATGGCTGGAGAGACCGTCATCACGGTTGTTGGAAACCTGACTGCGGACCCGGAGCTGCGCTTCACCCCGTCGGGTGCAGCCGTCGCCAACTTCACGATCGCGTCCACCCCGCGCACGTTCGACCGACAGTCGAACGAGTGGAAGGACGGAGAAGCGCTGTTCCTGCGCTGCTCCATCTGGCGCGAGGCTGCGGAGAACATCGCCGAGTCGCTGACGAAGGGCATGCGCGTCATCGCGCAGGGCCGTCTGACGCAGCGCTCGTACGAGACCCGCGAAGGCGAGAAGCGCACCGTCGTCGAGCTGCAGGTCGACGAGATCGGCCCGTCGCTGAGGTTCGCCTCGGCCAAGGTCACCCGCGCCCAGCGCAGTGGTGGCGGCGGCGGATTCGGCGGTGGTGGCGGAGGCTACGGCGGCGGCAACGCCGGCGGGCCCGGCAACGGCGGTGGACAGGGCGGCGGTTTCGGTTCTTCCGGCGGCGGTCAGCAGAACGACCCGTGGGCCACGGCTGGCCCCGCGTCGTCCGGCGGCGGGTTCTCGGACGAACCCCCGTTCTGATCGGCGTCCACACCCACGTACATCCCGTCCCTGCCCCGGCAGGGACTGCACCTGTAGAGGAGCACCCACCATGGCAAAGCCTGTGGTGCGCAAGCCCAAGAAGAAGGCCAACCCCCTCAAGGCGGCCAAGATCGAGTCGGTGGACTACAAGGACACCGCTCTGCTGCGCAAGTTCATCTCCGACCGAGGCAAGATCCGCGCTCGTCGCGTGACCGGCGTCTCCGTCCAGGAGCAGCGCCAGATCGCCAAGGCCGTCAAGAACGCCCGCGAGATGGCCCTGCTGCCGTACTCGTCGTCGGCCCGCTGACCGGAAGGATCCAGATCATGGCAAAGCTGATCCTGACCCACGAGGTGACCGGCCTCGGTGAGCCCGGCGACGTCGTCGAGGTGAAGGACGGGTACGCCCGTAACTACCTCGTCCCGCGTTCGCTGGCGACGCCGTGGACCAAGGGCGCCGAGTCGCAGGTCTCTGCGATCCGCAAGGCTCGCAAGGCCCGTGAGATCGCCTCGCGCGACGACGCCCAGGCCGCCGCCGAGTCCATCCAGGCGCGGACCTACACCGTCGCCGCTCACGCCGGTGACACCGGCCGTCTGTTCGGTGCCGTCACGTCGGCGGAGATCGCTGACGCGATCGTCGCCGCTGGTGGCCCGAAGGTCGACAAGCGCAAGATCGAGATCCGCCAGCCGATCAAGTCGACCGGTGCTTACACCGTGTCGGTCCGCCTGCACCCCGAGGTGTCGGCGAAGATCGCGCTCGAGGTCGTCGCCGGCTGACGCCGGTTCGTCTCGCACGCCACGGCCCGGCCCCCTTCGGGGGGCCGGGCCGTCGGCGTTCCCGCCCCGCCCCGCCCCGCCCCGTCCCGTCCCGCGCCGCCCCCCGCCCCCCGTCGTGCCGGTGGTTCTGATCGCCTTCACTTCCAGGCGGATACTGAAGGGAATCTGAACCGTCGGCCGCTTCAGGAAGACAGACCGGTGGGGAGGGGGTCCAGGGGTGGACGATCAGTGCGGCAGCCGAGTCGGGCCTGGCGGCACCGAGTGCCCGGGCCGCCATCCGAGTCGCTGCAGCAGTCCGTGGATCTCGCCGCCCACGATGCCGCTCCGGGCGTCGGATCCTGAGTAGCGCACGACGACGTGACCTGCGGCGACCAGGGGGTTCTGACGCCGTCGGTCGCGGTACAGCGCTTCGGGTGCCTCGTGGAACTTCTTGCCGTCGATCTCGCAGACGAGCCATCGCCCTCCGCCGAGCCACCACGCAAGGTCGCACCGTGCGACCAGGTGATCGTGAACGTCGACGAACTCCCGCTGCAGGGTGTCGGGCGCGACGCCGAGATCGAGGCAGTCGAGACGCGCCCAGGTTTCCGCGGGAGATTCTGCACGTCCGTCGACCAGCTCCCACCAGGGGTGGGTGCGTGCGATGTTCCGCCGTCCGCGCGCAAGCTCTCGTGTCTCGCGCAGGCCTGCAGCGTCGACGATCCCACGATGCAGCGAGCTGTCCAGGACGGCCACGGCATCACGCCGCGCCAGAGTAGGAAGTGCCTGCGCGAGCGCGAGCGGAACCGGCGCGAGCATGCGACCGCCGACCGTGCTCACGTAGCGAGGCGGCCCGTAGCGGCGCAGTGTGACGCCTGACGGTGAGACGCGTTGCCGACGATCGAGCCGGGACACCTCGATGGGCGCACGCAGGGGTAGACCCTGGACGCCGTGGAGGACGAGCGCCGTCTGTCCGACGGCGACGGCCTGGGGACCGTGCGCGAGCAGTCCCAGCCACGCTCGTCGTCGGCGACGATGTTCGTGGACGTCGTCCCGGACCGGGTCCGGGTCCTCGCGACGTGCCGACGGGGGGTCGGGCACGACGTCGTACACACCCCTGAACACCCTGGTGAGGGTGCCGTACCGGACGTTGCGCGTGATGCGTGCCGAGGCCAGGCCGCAGCCGAGCAGCTGGTGCGTGTCGACGAGACCCTCTTGCGTGCGCGCGACATCGAGGACCGTCGACGGCAAGGGTTCGGGTCTCCGCACGGACCGATATCACCAGAACTGCGAGGGTGTCCGCTGCGGGCCTGTGGAAATGTCGGCGCCGGCGCCTCCGAGCGACCGGCTCGCCTTCAGCAAGACGCTCGGAGTGAAGGGAATCAGAACCGTCGACTGCTGGGGGGGCTGGTGAGGAAGGGGACAGCGACCAGGTGGATGCCGTGCCTCAGGCGCCGGTGGTCATCCAGCGCTCGCCGCGGGCACGCAGCCCGGTGGTCAGGGCGCGGGCCAGCATGAACACTCCCGCGAACGCCGCCCACAGCCACGCGAGCCCCGCCGCGCCATCGGGCGCCCACGCCCGCACCGCCAGAGCGCAGGGCAGGTAGAGCACCAACGTCAGCATCCCGGCCCACGCCAGGAAGCGGCCGTCACCGGCGCCGATGAGGACGCCGTCGAGCACGAACACCCAGCCTGCCATCGGCATGAACAGGCCCGTGACCGCGAGAGCGACGGCGACCGCGACGCGGACGTCGGGGTCGGCGGAGAACAGCGGCGCGATCCACCAGCCAGCCGCGGCCAGGACGACGCCCAGGACGGCGCCCGCGCCGACGCCCCACTGGAGGCAGCGGCGCAGCACCCCGCGCACGCGCTCGACGTCACCGGCTCCGAGGCCGTGGCCGACCAGCGCCTGCGCGGCGATGGCCAGCGCGTCGAGCGCGAACGCGGACAGGCCCCACAGGCTGTTGACGACCTGGTGCCCGGCGAGCGCGACCGCCCCCAGGCCGGTCGCGACCCACACGGTCATCAGGATCGCGAGGCGCAGGGACGCCGTCCGGACGAACAGCGGCGCGCCCGCGACGGCGTTCGCCCAGATGCCGGCGCGATGCGGGCGCAGCGAAGCGCCGCGGGCCCGTGCCCCGGCGACCACGACGACGGCGAGCACCACGCCCATGGCGAGCTGCGCAGCCGCCGTCGCGAGGGCCGAACCGGCGATGCCCATCCCGACGCCGTACACGAGAGCGACTGAGCCGACCGCGTTGGCGACTGCGCCCCCGGCGGCGACCCACAGCGGCGTACGGGTGTCCTGAAGGCCGCGCAGCACCCCGGTCGCGGCGAGGACGATCAGCATGCCGGGCAGGCCGGGTGCCGACCACCGCAGGTACGTGACGGCGTGCGTCGCGACGTCGTCGTCGGCACCCATGGCGCTCACCGCCCCGGGGGCGAGGACGAGGAGGGCGGCGGCGAGGACGACGCCGAGGCCGAGGGCGAGCCACAGGCCGTCGATGCCGGACTGGAGAGCGTCGCGCTCGGCGCCCGCGCCGAGGCGCCGAGCGACCGCCGCGGTGGTGGCGTAGGCGAGGAAGACGCACAACCCGACGAGGGTGACCAGGAGGGTCGAGGCGAGCGACAGGCCGGCGAGCTCGGCGGTGCCGAGGTGGCCGACGACGGCGCTGTCGACGAGCACGAAGAGCGGCTCCGCGACGAGGGCACCGAGGGCGGGGACCGCCAGCGCGAGGATCTCGCGGTCGAGCCGACGCACGTCACTCACCTTTCTTCGGTCCACATCCTGCGCACAACGTTCGTGCAGGTCAGGCAGGACTCTTCCGTTGTACACAGGAGATATCCCCAGTTGTGCACAGAGTTGTCCACCGCCCGTGCACAGGGTGTGGGCAGTCTTCCACACGTGTGTCCACACCTGTGTCCACAGGCTCGATTGCGGAGTCGGGCAGGCGCGCCTAGCGTCGTCCCGAGTGTCGGTGGGGCACGGTAGAACGAGTGCTTGACGGCAGATGAACTGCCTGGCCGGCGCAGCAGTCCGGCGGGAGCCGGTAGAGGGGGAACGCATGTCGATCGACGAGCTCGAGGCGGGCTACACGCCGTCGTCGGGAGCCGGGTTCGACCGCACCCCGCCCCAGGACGTCGCGGCCGAGATGAGCGTGCTCGGCGGCATGCTGCTGTCCAAGGACGCCATCGCCGACGTCATCGAGGAGATCCGCGGGTCCGACTTCTACCGCCCCGCGCACGAGCTCGTCTACGAGTCGATCATCGACCTCTACGGGCGTGGCGAGCCGGCCGACGCGATCACCGTCGTCGCCGAGCTGACCAAGCGCGGCGAGATCGGGCGGATCGGCGGCGCCTCCTACATCCATGACCTCATGGCAGGCGTCCCCACCGCCGCCAACGCGGGCTACTACGCGCGGATCGTGCGCGAGCGGTCCGTGCTGCGCCGCCTCGTCGAGGCCGGCACCAAGATCGTCCAGCTCGGCTACGCGACCGACGGTGGCGATGTCGACACCGTCGTCAACAACGCCCAGGCGGAGATCTACGCGGTCACCGAGCGGCGCACCACCGAGGACTACCTGCCGCTCGCCGAGATCATCGGGCCCACGTTCGACGAGATCGAGGCCGCTCAGGGCCGCGGCGAGGGCATGACCGGAGTGCCCACGGGGTACTCGGACTTCGACCGGCTGACGAACGGGCTGCACGCCGGGCAGATGATCGTCGTGGCGGCGCGACCGGCCATCGGCAAGGCCCTCGCTCTGGACACGCCGCTGCCCACGCCGACGGGTTGGACCACGATGGGCGAGGTCGCCGTGGGCGACCTGCTCGTCTCCGCCGACGGGACCCCCACGCGGGTCGTCGCGGCCACCGAGGTCATGACCGGGCGGCCCTGCTACGAGGTCGAGTTCGACGACGGCACCGTCATCGTGGCGGACGCTCAGCACCAGTGGGTCACCTCGACCCGCGCGCAGCGCCGCCGGGTGCGTGGTGGGGCGGTGCCGGAGTCGTCGATCTGCACGACGGAGGAACTGGCTGCCACCGTGCGCTGTGCGACGGCGGACCGGCGCGTGAACCACTCGATCGCCACCGCGGAGCCGCTGGACCTGCCCGAGGCGGAACTCCCGATCCACCCGTACGCGCTCGGCATCTGGCTGGGCGACGGCAGCTCGCGGCGTGCGGAGTTCACGTCGGCCGATCCCGAGATCGCCATGCGGATCGAAGGACTGGGCGAGGACATCGAGCCGACGGAATGTCGGCTCGGGCCGCTCGGGGTGCTGGAGAACAAGCACATCCCGACGGCCTATCTTCGGGCGAGCGAGGCGCAACGGCGGGAACTGCTGGCGGGCCTGCTCGACTCGGACGGGACGGTCGCGCCTCAGGGCAGCGTGCAGATCACGCTGACGGATGAGCGACTGGCGCGCGAGACCCGCGAGCTGATCCACACCCTCGGCTACTGCACAGGGTGGTCGACGCGGCGCGTCAAGGGGCGTAGCGAGGCGACCTCGACGGCCCACACGATCACCTTCACGACGAGCGACGACGTGTTCCAGCTCGAGCGTAAGCGGCTTGTCCACAAGGATCGACGGCGTCCTGGGACGGCCAAGCTGACCTCGCGGTTCGTCGTCGACGTTCGTCCGGTGGAGTCGGTCCCGGTGCGCTGCGTGGAGGTCGATCACCCCTCGCACCTGTACCTGGCCAGCAGGAACCTGGTGCCTACCCACAACTCCGTGCTCGGCATCAACGTCGCCACACATGCGGCGGTTCACCATGGAATGGCGTCCGTCATCTTCTCCCTGGAGATGAGCCGCAACGAGATCACCATGCGTCTCCTCGCCGCCGAGGCGAAGGTTCCGCTCACGCGCATGCGTTCCGGCAAGATGGACGACGCCGACTGGCAGAAGCTCGCCGGGACCATGGGCAAGGTGTCCGAGGCGCCGCTCTTCATTGACGACTCACCCAACATGTCGCTCATGGAGATCCGCGCCAAGTGCCGGCGCCTCAAGCAGCGTCACGACCTCAAGCTCGTCGTCATCGACTACCTCCAGCTCATGTCGTCCGGAAAGCGTGTCGAGTCCCGTCAGCAGGAGGTCTCCGAGTTCTCGCGTGCACTCAAGCTGCTCGCGAAGGAGCTCGAGGTGCCCGTGATCGCCATCTCGCAGCTGAACCGTGGACCAGAACAGCGCGGAGACAAGAAGCCGCAGATGAGCGACCTTCGTGAATCGGGCTGCCTGACCGAGGACACCAAGATCCTGCGCGCCGACACCGGCGCGGAGACGACGATGGGTGAGCTGTTCGCGCTCAACGCCAAGGACGTTCCCGTCTGGGCACTCAACGAGCGACTTCAGTACGTCCGCCGTCACCTCACCCACGTCTTCCCCACGGGTGTGAAGCCCGTCTTCAAGATGAGGCTCTCGTCCGGCAAGGAGATCGAGGCGACGGCAAACCACCCGTTCCTCACCTATGACGGTTGGACGCCGCTCGGTGAGCTCGAGGTCGGTTCGCGCATCGGCGTCCCGCGGCACGTCCCCGGCCCCGAGAAGAACGCCGAGTGGGACGACCGCAAGGTCGTCATGCTGGCGCACCTGCTCGGCGACGGGTCGTTCGTCAAGCGGCAGCCCATCCGGTACGCCTCCATCGACGAGCGGAACCTGGCGGTCGTGTCCGAGGCTGCCGCAGCCTTCGGGATCACGCCCATCCGTGACGAGTACGCCGCTGCTCGGGTGACGACGCTGCGGTTGCCGGCTCCGTACCGCCTCGCGCGGGGCCGTCGGAACCCGATCGCGGAGTGGCTCGACGACCTGGGACTGTTCGGTGCCCGAAGCCACGAGAAGTTCATCCCGACGGGCGTCTTCCACCTGCCGAAGCAGCAGATCGCCCTGTTCATCAAGCACATCTGGGCGACCGACGGGTCCGTCACGCTCAACAAGAACGGGCGCAGCGGGCGTATCTACTACGCCTCGACGTCTCGCGAGATCATCGATGGGCTGTCGCGCCTGCTTCTCCGGTTCGGTATCTCGACCCGAGTTCATCGCGCGACACTCAAGGGCGCCTATCGGCCCGGGTACACCCTCGACATCAGTGGTGTGGACGACCAGAGACGCTTCCTCCAGGAGATCGGGGTGCACGGCGACCGCGGCGACATCGCAGACAAGCTGCTGGAGACCATCCGCGAGACCAAGTCGAACACCAACGTCGACACCGTTCCGCGCCAGGTGTGGGACGACGTTCGCGCCCTGCTCGTCGAGCGGGAGATGACGCACCGGGAGTTCGCTGCCGCGATCGGGACACAGTTCTGCGGGAGTGCGTTGTGGAAGAACTCGCCCTCGAGGCATCGGCTTGGCAAGATCGCCAAGGTCCTCGAGAGCGAAGAGCTGGAGATCATGGCGGTCAACGACCTCTTGTGGGACGAGGTCGTCGCCATCGAGCCCATGGGGGAGAAGCAGGTCTATGACGCGACCGTGCTCGACGGACACAACCTCGTCGCCAACGGCATTGCGGCGCACAACAGCATCGAGCAGGATGCCGACGTCGTGATCCTGCTCCATCGGGAGGACGCCTACGAGAAGGAATCGCCACGTGCTGGCGAGGCGGACCTGATCGTGGCGAAGCACCGTAACGGTCCGACGGATACGATCACGGTTGCTTTCCAGGGGCACTATCAGCGGTTTGCCGACATGCAAATGTGATCGTTGTTGTTGTCGAGATGCAGCCTAGATTGCACAATCCTCCATCTATGCTGCATGGCAAAACCGACACCCTTCCATGACCGAGTGGTGACCTTGCCTTCGCGTGGAAGCGCCTGGCTACGGCTCGACCCCTGTCGGGATCGGGTCTGTCCGAATAACGGTGGGTGGGCCACGGCGTTCCTTAGTTGCTCGAGGGGCTGATGCGCCCCTCGAAGGT
>NZ_JBWPVO010000014.1:0-103007 GCF_056590155.1 Isoptericola sp. GX10416
TGGGAGAGTAGGACGCCGCCGGACACCCTTCACAGCCAGGCCCCCCACACCACACGGTGCGGGGGGCCTCGCTGCATGTCAGGAGCGGGTCGCGGTTCCCACCGACTCGTCGATCTCGAACATTGCGGCCGACATCCCCGGTCGATGAGCGTGGGACAATCATTCACTGACCGGAACGAGAGGATGACAGTGAACGACACTCCGCGCGAGGACCGTCCTGCCCGAGGCGAGGACGGCCCGCGACGCCCCCAGGGGCAAGGGCGCGGCGACGGGCCGCGTCGCCCCCGGGACGACCAGCGACGTTCTGACGGTCCTCGTCGTGACGGAGGCGACGGTCGCGACGGATCGGACCGCCGCGGTGGCGCGCGTCGTGGCGAGACCGACGGCCGTCGCGGTGGCGACCGCCGCACCGGTACGGCAGGGCGTGGCGGCGCCAGCGCGCGGGGCGGTCGCCAGGACGGCAAGGCGTACGGCGGCGACAGGGGCCGGCGCGACGAACGGCACGGCGGCTCGCGTGGCCACAGCCCTCGCAGTGGCGCGGACCGCCCGGTGCGTCCCGAGCGTCCGCGGGACGCGGACCGCACTCCTGACCCCGAGATCCCCGAGGGCGTCGACGCACGCCAGCTCAGCAAGGACGCCCGAGCTCGCCTGCGTGGCCTCAGCAAGGACAACGCCGACGGCGTCGGTGCGCACCTCGTGATGGCCGGCCGGCTGCTCGACACCGACCCGGAGCAGGCCTACCTGCACGCGCAGGCAGCGGTCCGGCGCGCCGGGAGGATCGACGTCGTCCGGGAGGCCGCGGGTATCGCGGCGTACCGCACGGGACGCTACGCCGAGGCTCTGCGCGAACTGCGCACGGTGCGGCGGCTGAACGGCTCGTCGGAGCATCTGCCGCTCATGGCCGACGCGGAGCGCGGACTGGGACGCCCCGAGCGGGCGATCGCTCTGGCGCAGTCGGAAGAAGCGGCCACGCTCGACTCCGAGGCGCGGACCGAGCTGGCCATCGTCGTGAGCGGTGCGCGGAGCGACCTGGGCGACCATGACGCTGCGCTGACGGTCCTGGACCGGATTCCGGCCCCGGAGCGCCAGGGTGATCTCGGCCTGCGCGTGCTGCAGGCGCAGGCCGTCGCTCTCGAGGCGGCGGGTCGGGACGACGAGGCCGCGCGGGTGCTGTCCGGGCTCGACCCGGCGGCCCTGGACCGCGCTGCCGGTGTGCCCGAGGGCGACGAGGACTACGTGGTCTACGACGCCTTCGACGAGGAGGCGGACGACGAGGAGGCCGACACGTGAGCGCGTCGCTGCTCGGCAGCGACCGGCCGTTGGCCGACGTGCACGACCTGGCCCTCGTCGACCTCGACGGCGTCGCGTACCAGGGGCGGCTCCCGATCGCGCACGCTGCGGCGTCGCTGGGTGAGGCGCGCACGAGAGGTCTTCGCCTGGTCTTCGTGACGAACAACGCCTCGCGCGAGCCGGAGGAGGTGGCGAGCCGGCTGACCGGTCTCGACATCCCAACGGATCCTGACGAGGTCATGACAGCCGCGCAGGCGTGCGCGAACCTGCTCCGGACCCGCCTGGAGCCGGGCGCCAAGGTGCTTGTGGTGGGCGGCAAGGGACTGACCACGGCCGTGACCGAGGCTGGTTACGAGGTGGTGACGTCGGCCGAGGACGGACCAAACGCCGTCGCCCAGGGCTACTCGCCGGAGCTCGCCTGGCCGGACCTGGCCGAGGCGGCGTACGCCGTCGCCGGCGGAGCCTGGCACGTGGCGAGCAACCGAGACCTGTCGCTCCCGACGGAGCGAGGCCTCGCGCCGGGCAACGGGGCGCTGGTGGCCGCGGTCGTCGCCGCCACCGGGGTGGACCCGGACAGCGCCGGCAAGCCCGAGCCGACCATGTATCGCATGGCCGTGGAACGGGTCGGCGCCCGGCGCCCGCTGGTGATCGGGGACCGGCTGGACACGGACCTGGCTGGCGCGCGCGCCGGTGGCTATCCCGGCCTGCACGTGCTGACGGGCGTCTCGAGCGCTCGAGACGCCGTCCTGGCCGGACCGGGCATGCGCCCCGACTACCTCGGTGCTGACCTGCGGTCGTTGCTCGAGCCGCACCCGGCGCCGAGCGAGGCCGAGGACGGCTGGTGGCGGTGCGCAGGACGTTCCGCCCGCGTGGTGGACGGCTCGCTCGAGCTGGACGGCGAGGGCCCTGCCGGGATCGACGTGGTCCGCGCCGCCTGTGCCGCGGCGTGGTCCGCCGTCGACGACGGGGCGCTGCTGGACCCCGCCGGCGTTCCCGAGCTGACCGCTTGACGGCACCCGCCCGTGCGTCGTGCCGGGGCCGCCGCCCCCAGCAGGTAGCGTTGCCCCGGGACGGACGAGCAGCGAGGAGGGGACATGTCGCAGGACGCGGAGGCGCCGCGCGCGCCGGCACCGGAACGTCCTGAGTCACCTCTTGCGCCGCTCGACGGCCTGGACGAGCTCTCGACCGACCAGCACGTCGCACGCTTCGAGGCGGTCCACGACCGCCTGCGAGCGCGACTCGACGACGGCCCGGCGGACGACGAGGCGGGTGACTGATGCCCGAGCGTGCCGACGCCGAGCTCGTGCGGCGTGGCCTGGCCCGGTCGCGCAAGCAGGCCTCGGTCCTGATCGCCGCCGGCCGCGTCCGGATGGACGAGACGGTCGTGGCCAAGTCCTCGACCCCGGTACCGTCCGGTCGTGCACTGGTCGTCGAACCTGATCCTGACGACCCCGGCTACGCGTCCAGAGCCGGGGGTAAGCTCGCGAGCGCCCTCGAGGCTCTCGCGGGCGACCCCGCGGGACGCGAGCTGACCGACCGCCTGCCGGGCGGGGACTGCCTGGACCTGGGCGCCTCGACCGGAGGTTTCACCGATGTGCTGCTGCGGCGCGGCGCCGCGCACGTGACGGCGCTCGACGTCGGCCACGACCAGCTCGTGCCGGCGCTGCGGACAGACCCGCGCGTGACGGTGCGCGAGGGGTTCAACGTGCGACACCTGGGGGTCGACGACCTGGCCTCGCCACCGGACGTCGTCGTGGGTGACCTGTCGTTCATCTCGCTCCGGCTCGTCGTCTCCGCCGTCGCCGGGGTGATGGCACGTGGCTCGTTCACCCTGCTGCTGGTCAAGCCGCAGTTCGAGGTCGGTCGTGACCGGCTCGGCAACGGGGGGGTCGTCCGCGACCCCGACCTGCACGTCGGGTCGGTGGTGGACGTCGCCGCGTCGGCGGCAGCCGCGGGCCTCACCGTCCTCGGCGTCGTCCCGAGCGCGCTGCCGGGCCCCAGCGGCAACCGCGAGTACTTCTGCTGGATGCGCCGGGCGGACGCGGCGCCGGTCGACCGCAGCGCGTTGACGGAAGCCGCGCGAGCCGCTGTCGACTGGCAGCCCGGCGGTGGGGGCCTTCCGCCGGTGGTCCCGGTGCCGGCGGGCGTCTCCGGAGGTGCGTCATGACCCGTCGCGTGCTCATCGTGACCCACGGCGGCCGCCCTGAGGCCGTCGCCGCCATGGCCGAGGCGGTGGCGGAGCTGGAGAGGGCAGGCTTCGAGGTGGCCCTGCACGACGACGATCTCGCCGAGACCTTCGGCGACCAGATGTCGGCCACGCGGGTGCGCGAGGGCGTGGCCGAGTCGGAGATCGTGATGGTGCTCGGTGGTGACGGCACGATCCTGCGTGCCGCCGAGCTCACCCACGGCACCGACGTCCCCCTGCTCGGGGTCAACCTGGGCCACGTGGGCTTCCTCGCCGAGTCGGAGCGCGACAACCTCCACGACGCCGTGCGCCGGGTCGCCGCGCGCGAGTACGTGGTCGAGGAGCGCAGCGTCGTCGACGTCGTGGTGCACCGGCCGGGGGAGAGCGAGCCGGTCACCGGGTGGGCCCTCAACGAGGCCACCGTGGAGAAGGCGCAGCGGGACCGGATGATCGAGGTCGCGATCGCTGTCGACGAGCGCCCCGTCAGCTCGTTCGGCTGCGACGGCGTGGTCGTGTCCACCGCGACCGGGTCGACGGCCCACGCCTTCTCGGCGGGCGGGCCGATCATGTGGCCGGACGTGGACGCGGTGCTGCTGGTGCCGCTCTCCGCCCACGCGCTGTTCTCGCGTCCCTTGGTGATCGGTCCGCGCTCGGAGTTCACGGTCGACGTGCTGGCGCGCAGCCCGCTGCCCGCGGTGCTGACCTGTGACGGGCGGCGCAGCATCGACCTCCCGGTAGGGACAAGAGTGCAGGTACGGCGAGGGGCGGTGCCGCTGCGGTTCGCGCGGCTGGCGCACGCGCCCTTCAGCGACCGGCTCGTCTCGAAGTTCAACCTGCCGGTCATCGGCTGGCGCGAGGCCGCGGGTGAAGCGGCGGCGCGCCGGGCGGCGCGGTACGCCGTCGACCAGGACGACCAGGACGACAAGGAGGCATGAGGGTGCTCGAGGAGATCGCGATCGAGGACCTCGGGGTGATCCGCGCCGCCCGCGTCCCGCTGGCCCCGGGCCTGACGGTCATCACCGGTGAGACCGGTGCCGGCAAGACGATGGTCCTCACAGGGCTCGGTCTGCTCATGGGAGGCAAGGCCGACCCCGGGACGATCCGGTCGGGTGCGGACCGTGCCGTGGTCGAGGGCAGGTGGGACCTCGCCCGCCATCCCGCCGCGGCGCGCCGGGTCGACGACGCCGGGGGCACCGTCGACGACGACGGCTCCGTCGTCGTCCTGCGGACCGTCGCCGGAGGCCGGTCCCGGGCGCACCTGGGCGGGCGCGGGGTGCCGCAGGGCGTCCTTGCCGAGATCGCGGACGACCTGGTCACGGTCCACGGGCAGTCCGACCAGCTCCGTCTGCGCACCCCTGCCAAGCAGCGGGCCGCCCTCGACCGCTTCGCGGGGGCCGATCACGCGGCGGTGCTGGTCGAGCACCGCGCGGCATGGGCCGAGCGTGCGGCCCTGCAGGCGGAGATCGACGACCTGACCTCCCGTGCGGCGGAACGGGCGCGCGAGGCCGAGCTCCTGCGGCTCGGGCTCGCCGAGGTGGAGCGCATCGATCCTCAGCCGGGCGAGGACGTCGAGCTCGCGACGCTGGTCGCGCGTCTGGGCAACGCCGAGCAGCTGCGTCAGGCGGCCCAGCTCGCCCACGACGCGGTCGCCGGTGAGGACATGGACACCGAGGGGTCGGCCGTGCACGCGGTGGAACGCGCCCGCCGCTCGCTCGAGAGCGTCGTGGCCGACGACCCCGGGCTCGAGGACCCGGCGCGTCGGTTGGCGGAGGCGGGCTACCTGCTCGCGGACATCGCCACCGAGCTGTCCGGGTACGTCGCCGACCTCCAGGCCGACCCCGCGGCGCTGGAGACGGCCCACGCCCGGCTCGCCGAGCTGGGGACGCTGACACGCAGCTACGGCAGCAGCATCGATGAGGTGCTGCAGTGGGCGTCGGACGCCGGGTTGCGTCTGCTCGACCTCGACGACGGCGGCGGTCGGCTCGAGGGCATGCGGGAGCGGGTCGCCGAGCTCGACGAGCAGGTGGCCGACCTGGCCGCGCGGGTCACCGCAGGCCGGACCGATGCCGCGGGGCAGCTCGCTGCCGCCGTCACCGCCGAGCTGGCCGGGCTCGCGATGAGCGGTGCGCGGCTCGAGATCGAGGTGTCCGCGGCGGACCCCGGGCCGGCGGGCGCGGACCAGGTGACGTTCCTGCTCGTCCCGCACCCCGGGGCGCCGGCCCGGCCGCTCGGCAAGGGTGCGTCGGGCGGTGAGCTCTCCCGGGTGATGCTCGCGGTCGAGGTGGCGCTCGCCACGGCCGCGGACGAGGCCGCCGACACGGTGCTGCCGACGTTCGTCTTCGACGAGGTGGACGCCGGCGTCGGCGGCCGGGCAGCCGTCGAGGTCGGCCGCCGGCTCGCGTCGCTGGCGCGCAGCACCCAGGTCGTCGTGGTGACGCACCTCGCCCAGGTGGCGGCGTTCGCCGATACCCATCTGGTGGTGACGAAGTCGGCCGGCGACGACGGCGACGCGACCGTGACCGGTGTCCGGGCGGTGTCCGACGACGAGCGGGTCCGTGAGCTGGCGCGCATGCTTTCCGGCCAGGACGACTCGGAGACAGCACGTCGCCACGCCGTCGAGCTCATCGAGTCCTCCGTCGTGGGACGATAGCCCCGATGAGACTGACCCTGCGCCGGGCCGACCGCGGCCCTGAGACCAGCGACGACGCGACCGAGCACTGCGGTCCGGCTCGCGTCGGAGCACGTACGAAGGACCTCACGAAGCGTCTCTCCGCCGGTGACGTGGCCGTGATCGACCACGCCGACATCGACCGTGTCGCGGCCGAGGCCCTCGTCGCCGCACGTCCGTCGGCGGTGCTGAACGCCGCGCCGTCGACCACCGGCCGTTACCCGAACGCGGGCCCCGGCATCCTCCTCGAGGCGGGGATCGTGCTCGTCGACGGGCTCGGCCCTGAGGTGATGGACATCCACGAGGGCGCTCGCGTCGCCGTCGAGGAGGGCGCCGTCCTCGTCGACGGCAAGCCGTGGGCCACCGGTACGCGACAGACGCCCGAGACCGTCGAGACCGCCCTCGCCGCAGCCCGGGACGGGCTGTCGGACGAGATCGAGCGGTTCGCCGAGAACACGATGACCTACCTGCGCCGTGAACGGGACCTGCTGCTCGACGGCGTCGGCGTCCCGGACGTGCGGACCAGGTTCGCCGGCCGGCACGTCCTCATCGTGGTGCGCGGCTACCACTACCGCGAGGACCTGGCGATGCTGCGGTCCTACATCCAGGAGAACCGGCCGGTGCTGGTCGGGGTGGACGGCGGTGCGGACGCGATCCTCGACGCCGGCTGGCGTCCGGACATGATCGTCGGGGACATGGACTCGGTGTCCGACAAGGCGCTGGCCTGCGGTGCGGAGATCGTCGTGCACGCCTACCGGACCGGCGACGCCCCGGGCCTGGAACGCGTCCGCGAGCTCGGCGTGGACCCGGTGGTCTTCCCGGCGACGGGCACCAGCGAGGACATCGCCATGCTGCTCGCGGACGACAAGGACGCCGAGCTCATCGTCGCGGTCGGCACCCACGCCACCCTCGTGGAGTTCCTCGACAAGGGCCGTGCGGGCATGGCGAGCACCTTCCTCACCCGGCTCCGCGTCGGGGGCAAGCTGGTGGACGCCAAGGGCGTGTCCCGCCTGTACCGCACCCGCATCTCGAACCTTCAGCTCACGCTCCTGTCGCTGGCGGGCGTGGGGGCCGTGCTGGCGGCCCTGTGGTCGACGGCGGCCGGACAGACCGCCTTCGGACTCGTGGGCGCCCAGATCGACGACATCGTCTCGTGGGTCGGCAGCCTCTTCGGCGGCTGACCCATCGCGACCCCTGAACCAAGGAGTACCCGCACGCCGTGATCGATTTTCGCTACCACCTCGTCTCGCTGATCTCCGTGTTCGTCGCGCTCGCGGTCGGCATCATCCTGGGCGCGGGGCCACTGCAGAACGCGATCGGTGACCAGCTCACCGACCAGGTGGAGGCCCTGCGGTCCGAGCGCACCGACCTGCGCGAGATCCTGGTCGAGACGGAGTCCGAGCTGGCCGACCAGAACGCCTATGCGCTGGCCGCCGGGGCGGAGCTGGTCGACGGCTCGCTGACGGGCGTCACCGTCGCGGTGGTCGACGCCGGCGGCACGGCCGACACGCTCGAGGTCGACGTCGTCAGCCGGCTGGAGGACGCCGGAGCACGCATCGTCGCCCAGGCGTCGCTCACCGACGCCTGGAGCTCCGCCGAGGACTCCGTGCTGCGGGGGACGGTCGCGGACGGCCAGCGCGAGCACGTCGCCGACGCGATCGACGAGGAGGCCGGCACGGCCGAGGTCCTCGGCGCGGTCCTCGGTCTGGCGATGACCGAGGCGGACCAGCAGATGCCGTCGGCGCGCAGCGAGCGCTCCATGGAGCTGTATGAGCTGATGCTGCGCGTCGGACTCGTCGAGTCCCGGTTCGAACCGTCCGGACCGGCCGACGCCGTGCTGCTGCTCGGCGGCGCCGCTGCCGACGAGGACGCGACGGCTGACGGAGCCGGTTCCGAGGAGCCCGAGGACGTCGACGTCGTGGCGCTCGTCTCGGCGCTCCAGGCGACGGCGCAGGACGTCGTGGTCGCGGGGCCGACGGCCGCGGACGGCGACCTGGTCTCGGACGTCCGTGCCGACGACGACGTCGTGGCGCGAGTGAGCACCGTCAGCGGCACCGAGCGCGAGGTCATGCGCCTGAACGTGCCGCTCGCCCTGGCCGCCCAGATCGCGGGCGAGGTGGGTCAGTACGGGTTCGAGGAGGACGCCGCCGTGGTGCCGCCGGCCGTCGACCTGCCGGGCCCGGACGACGAGGCCGACGACTCGGGCGACTCCGGCGGTGACTCCTGATGGGTCTCGCACGGACGCTCGCCGCCGGCGTGGTCGCTGCCGCGGTGACGCGGGCGGCGCGCAGGGCGCTGGACGCCGCACCGCCTGGTGGCGCGGAGCGTTGGACGCGCACCAACCACGGTGGTGAGCCGGTGTCGATGCTGGAGGGCCCCGCAGTGGCCGCCGGTCTCGTGGCCGGTGCCGCCGTCGCGGGCGGCGGGCCGCGCGACCGGGCGGCCACCGTGCTGGCGTGCGCGGGGGCCGGGGTGTTCGGGATCCTCGACGACCTCGCCGAGGACACCACCCACAGTGCCAAGGGTCTGCGGGGGCACCTCGGGGCGCTGGCCCAGGGCCGGCTGACCACCGGCGGCCTGAAGGTGGTCGGCATCGGGGCGACGTCGCTCGTGGCGGCAGCGGTCGGGACGCGCCGGCGGGGCGGCGTCCTCGGGCACGCGGCCGACGTCGCGGTCAACGGGGCGCTGATCGCCGGGACGGCCAACCTCGTCAACCTGCTCGATCTGAGACCCGGCAGGGCGCTGAAGGCCTCCGCCCTGCTCGCCGCGCCGATGCTGACCGGCTCGGGCGGGCAGACGGGGGCGCTGCTCGGCGCCTCGGCGGCGGCGGCACCGGCCGACCTCGGTGCGCGTGACATGCTCGGCGACGCCGGAGCGAACGCTCTGGGTGCGTTCGTGGGGACCCGGTGGGCGCTGTCCGCGCCGCGGCCGGTGCGTGCCGTCGCGCTGGCCGCCGTCGTGGGCCTGACCCTGGCGTCGGAGCGGGTCAGCTTCTCCGCCGTCATCGAGCGCACGCCGTGGCTGCGTCGGATCGACCAGGCGGGGCGCACGCCGGCCGTCGCGCCGCCGCATGACCTGGAGGCGGCCTCGGACGAGGGTCCGACGGCGTGAGCATGCCGGGCGGTCGCCGCGCCGCCACGGCGGTCGCCGGTGCGGCGATCCTCATCACCGTGGTGACCCTGGCCAGCAGGGTCGTGGGATTCGGCCGCTGGCTCGCTCAGGCGCACTTCGTCGGGACCGACGGCGTGGACGGGCCGTTGAACGCGGCGAACTTCCTGCCGAACGTCCTGTTCGAGGTCGCGGCGGGTGGTGCGTTGGCCGGTGCCGTCGTCCCGTTGCTCTCCGGGTTCCTGGTGCGAGGTGACCGGGAGAAGGCCTCTCGGACGGCCTCGGCGCTGCTCGGTTGGACGCTCGTCGTGCTGGTCCCGCTCGGTGCGCTCGTCGCGCTCCTCGCCGACCCGTTGGTCCGCCTCACGGGTCTGAACGACCCGGTCAACGTCGCCGTCGCCGTCGACTTCCTGAGGGTGTTCGCGGTGCAGGTGCCCCTGTACGGGGTCGCCGTGGTGCTCGGCGGGATGCTGCAGGCCCACAACCGGTTCTTCTGGCCGGCGTTCTCCCCGCTGGTGTCGAGCCTCGTCGTGATCGGGGTGTACTGGCGGTTCGGGGCGTTGGCCGACGGCAACCAGCAGGACGTGGCCGAGCTGTCGTCGCAGGCGCTGGGCTGGCTGGCCTGGGGGATGACGGCGGGAGTCGCCTTCCTGGCGCTGCCGTTGGTCTGGCCGGTCGCCCGGTCCGGGCTCCGGCTGCGGCCGACGTTGCGGTTCCCGGCCGGCGAGGGACGCCGTGCCGCACGCCTCGCCTCCGCCGGGATCGGAGCACTGGTGGCCCAGCAGCTCGCGCTGCTCGCCACGATGAAGGCGGGCAACGAGGCCGGCGGGGACAGCACCTGGACGATCTTCCTCTACGCGCAGAACGTGTACTTCCTGCCGTACGCCGTGCTGGCCTTCCCCATCGCGACCAGCGCGTTCCCGCGGTTCGCCGAGCTTGCGTCGCAGGGACGGCGCGACGACCTGGCGCGTCTGGTCTCGTCGACGACCCGCGTGCTGGTGGTCGTCTCGGTGGCGGGTGCCGCCGCGCTGGTGGCGGCTGCGCCGCTCGTGGAGAACGTGTTCGACGGCATCGCCCGCCCGAACGCGGACGGGCTCGCCGCGGCGCTCGCCTGGATGGCGCCCGGGCTGCTGGGCTATGCGCTGATCCTGCAGCTCTCTCGTCTGCTGTACGCGGTCGACGCCGCCCGGGCCGCCGTCGTGGCGACAGCCGCCGGCTGGTTGGTCGTCGCCGTCGGGGTGTCGCTGGCGGTCCCGATGTTCTCCGGGGAGGCCGGTGGCACCAGGAGCGACGTGCTCGCCTGGCTCGGGGGCGCCACCACCGTCGGCATGACGGCGGCCGGTGTCGCTCTGTTCGTGGCCGTGCGCCGCGCGGTCGGCGCGGCGGCGGTGTCGGGCGTCGTCCGGACCGCGGCGGTGGCGCTCGGTGCGGGTGCCGTGGGTGCTCTGCTCGGGCGCTGGTGCGTCCCGGTGGCGGACCGCACGGCCCCGGTGGACCCGACCGGTGCGGACGGGGCGCCGGCCGAGACCCCGCTCGAGCTCGGCTGGTTCGCCGCGGACGTGGGTCTCGGGCTCCTCGCCGGCCTGATCGCGGCCGCCGTGGTGCTGCTGGCCGCGGCGTTGGCGGACGGCGCCGTGCGTGCTCGCCTCGCCGCCGTCGGACGGCGTGCCGCCCGCCTCTGACGGGCTACCCTCTGTGCCGCATCCCACCCCGGGACGGGCGAGTCCCGGACGCCGTGGCGCGAACTCTCGGATAGCATGGAGTTCCGTGGCTGACTCCGTGAACCGAACGTCCTCCCGCTCCTCCAGCCGCGCCGGTGCGACGCACCAGACGCGCCACATCTTCGTGACGGGCGGTGTGGCGTCCTCCCTCGGCAAGGGCCTCACGGCCTCCTCCCTGGGTCGCCTGCTGCGTTCCCGCGGGCTGCGGGTGACGATGCAGAAGCTCGACCCCTACCTCAACGTGGACCCGGGCACCATGAACCCGTTCCAGCACGGCGAGGTGTTCGTCACCGAGGACGGCGCCGAGACCGACCTGGACATCGGGCACTACGAGCGCTTCCTCGACATCGAGCTGCCGGCCTCGTCGAACGTCACGACCGGTCAGGTCTACTCCCGGGTGATCGCCAAGGAGCGCCGCGGCGAGTACCTGGGTGACACGGTGCAGGTGATCCCGCACATCACCGACGAGATCAAGCTGCGCATGCGGGACCAGGCGGGCCCCGACGTCGACGTGATCATCACCGAGATCGGCGGGACGGTCGGTGACATCGAGTCCCAGCCCTTCCTCGAGGCCGCACGGCAGGTGCGCCACGAGCTCGGCCGCGACGACTGCTTCTTCCTGCACGTCTCGCTGGTGCCGTACATCGGGCCGTCCGGCGAGCTGAAGACCAAGCCGACGCAGCACTCCGTCGCCGCGCTGCGCTCGATCGGCATCCAGCCGGACGCGATCGTGCTGCGCTCGGACCGCATCGTGCCCGAGAGCATCAAGCGCAAGATCGCGATGTCCTGCGACGTCGACAACGAGGCGGTCGTCAACGCGGCGGACGCCCCGAGCATCTACGACATCCCCCGTGTGCTCCACTCCGAGGGCCTCGACGCCTACGTCGTGCGGCGTCTCGACCTGCCGTTCCACGACGTCGAGTGGGGCGGTTGGAACCGACTGCTCGAGCGCGTCCACGAGCCTGAGCACAAGGTCGAGATCGCGCTGGTCGGCAAGTACATCGACCTGCCGGACGCCTACCTGTCGGTGACCGAGGCACTGCGCGCCGGTGGTTTCGACAACGACACGCGGGTCGCGATCCGCTGGGTCGCTGCGGACGACTGCAGCACCCCGGCAGGGGCGCAGGAGGCGCTCGACGGCGTCGACGCGATCCTCGTGCCCGGCGGCTTCGGCGTGCGCGGCATCGACGGCAAGATCGGTGCGCTGCGCTGGGCGCGGGAGAACCTGGTACCCACGCTCGGCATCTGCCTCGGCCTGCAGTCCATGGTCATCGAGTACGCGCGCAACGTGCTCGGCCTGGCGGATGCCTCGTCGACCGAGTTCGAGCCGGACACCGAGTCGCCGGTCATCGCGACGATGGCCGAGCAGCTCGCCATCGTGGGTGGCGACGGCGACCTGGGCGGCACGATGCGCCTGGGCGACTACCCGGCGGCGCTGGCCGAGGGGTCCGTGGTGTCGAAGGCCTACGGCTCCACCCAGGTCACCGAGCGTCACCGCCACCGGTACGAGGTCAACAACGCCGTGCGCGACCAGCTGGAGGAGGCCGGCCTGCGGTTCTCCGGCACGTCGCCCGACGGCACTCTCGTGGAGTTCGTCGAGCTCCCCGCCGACGTGCACCCGTACTACGTGAGCACGCAGGCGCACCCCGAGTTCAAGTCGCGGCCGACGCGGTCGCACCCGCTGTTCCACGGTCTGGTGGCCGCGGCGCTGGTGCGCCAGGGCGCGACGGCGTGACGGCACGACGGCCGGACGAGGAGCGCGTCGAGGACCGTGTCGCGCCGCGACAGGTCGTGCGTCGCACCGCCGTCCACGAGGGCAGGATCTTCGACCTCGTGCAGGACGACGTCGACCTCGGTGACGCCGGGGTCGTCGCCCGCGAGTACCTCGACCATCCCGGCGCGGTCGCTGTCGTCGTGCTCGACGAGCACGACCGGGTGCTGCTCCTGCGGCAGTACCGGCACCCGGTGCGTGCCGAGATGTGGGAGATCCCCGCGGGCCTGCTCGACGTCGTCGGCGAGCCCGCCGTCGAGGCCGCGGCCCGCGAGCTCGCCGAGGAGGCAGACCTGACCGCCGGGCGCTGGGACGTGCTCGTCGACTTCGCCACGACGCCCGGGGCGAGCAACGAGGCCCTGCGCGTCTTCCTGGCCCGTGACGTGCGGGAGGTCCCGCACGCGGACCGCCACACGCGCACCGGCGAGGAGTCAGAGATCGTCACCCGCTGGGTCCCCCTGGACGAGGCGGTCGAGCGGACCCTGGCCGGCGGACTGCACAACCCGTCCGCCGTCGTCGGCATCCTTGCCGCGGCAGCGAGCCGGGCCGACGGGTGGGCGTCGTTGCGGGACGTCGACGTGCCGTGGCCCTACCGCCGGGGCGAGCTGCCCGACTGACGGTCAGCGGGTGCGTAGCCGCAGCACGGCGTTCGCCGTGGCCCACACCAGCAGCCCGGCACCGAGCATGTGCACGCCCACGAGCAGCTCGGGGAGCCCGGTGAAGTACTGCGTGTAGCCGACGGCACCCTGGGCCAGCGTGACGACCAGCAGCAGCCAGGCGCCGCGGCGTGCGCGCCGGACGAGGTCGCCGGCGGGCTGGCGCAGCAGGAGGAGCAGGAGCAGGGCGAGCACGGCGACGAACAGCCAGACCGACGTCGAGTGCGCACGGGTCATCGCCAGGGGGTCCACGGCGAGCCGGTACCCGACCTCGGTGTCGCCCGAGTGCGGACCGGCACCGGTGACGATGACGCCGAGCACGACGACGGGCACCACGAGCACCCCGAGAACCCGGCCGGCGAGCGTCACGGCACCCGAGCCGACCGGCTGCGCGGTACCGTCGCCCTCGCCGTGCCGGTGCAGCAGGTAGGCGGACCACCACACGAGCGCCGCCGACACCACGAAGTGCAGGGAGACCCAGCCGGGGTGCAGGTCGAGCAGGACGACGACACCGCCGATGACGGCCTGCGCGGCCACGCCCACCAGCGGGACGACGCCGAGCCGGCGGTAGGCGTCCGACCGGCGCCGGTCCGTCCACACGAGCAACAGCACTGCGAGCGCGATCACCGCGAGGACGCCGGTCATGGTGCGGTTCCCGAACTCGACGAACGGGTGGTAGCTGGCCGCCTCGTGGAACACCGGGGTGAACTGACCCGGCTCGCACAGCGGCCACGTCGAGCAGCCGAGCCCGGACCCGGTCAGCCGCACGGCGCCACCGGTGACGATGATGCCGATCTGTGCGACGACGTTCGCGATCAGGATCCCGCGCGTCCACCCGCGGAACCGGGCGAGCGGGTCGGCGCGCCCGGCACGTGGCGGGGCGGACTCCGAGGTCGTGTCGGAAGGGGTGGCGGGCGCGGGCGTGCTCACGGCACCACGATAGTGGCCGACGGCGCCGCACCGGCCCGTGCGGGCGGCGTCGGGCTGTGAGATCGGTCGTCCACCGGTCAGTGCCAGCGGAAGAGCCTGCGCGCCCCGACCCCGAGGGCGGCGGCCCAGGCGAGCAGGACCACGGCGCTCAGCGGCGGCACTCCGGTGCCGAGCAGCGCACCACGCAGGCCTTCGCCGAGCGCGCCGGACGGCAGGAAGGTGGCGAGGGGAGCCAGCGGGCCCGGCAGCTCGGCGGGCGGCACGATCAGCCCACCGCCGACGACAAGCAGTACCAGCACGAGGTTCGCGACGGCGAGCACGCCCTCGGCGCGCAGGGTGCCGGCGAGCAGCAGGGCCAGCGCGGTGAACGCGGCGGTGCCCGCCAGGCCGAGCCCGATCGCGGGCACGACGCCGGAGAGCTCGGGCTGCCAGCCGAGGGCGAGCGCCACGACTCCGATCACCGCGACCTGCACTCCCTGGACCGCCAGGACCCCGAGGACCTTGCCGGCGAGGAGGCCGCCGCGACCGAGCGGTGTCGTGGACAGCAGCCGCAGCACACCGTTGCGGCGGTCGAACGCGGTGGCGATCGCCTGCGACGTGAAGGACGTGGTGACGCACGCCAGAGCGAGGATCCCGGGCGTCACGAAGTCCACGCGGTCGACGCCGCCGGTGTCGAGCCCGACCACCGACGTGCGCACCAGCCCCACGAGGAGCAGGACGGGCATCACGATCGTCACGAGCAGCTGTTCGCCGTTGCGCAAGATCGCCCGCGTCTCGAACGCGGCCTGCGCAGCGACACGCCGGTGGGCCGGGGCGGGGGAGGAGATCGTCATCGCAGGTGCCGTCCGGTGAGGTCGAGGAACACGTCTTCGAGGGTGCGGCGGCCCACGGTGAGGCGTGTGGTCAGGGTGTCCTGCTCGGCGAGCCACCCGGTCAGCTCCGCGAGCGTCGACGGTCCCACGGCGCCGGTGACCACGTACTCGCCGGGCTCCGGCTCGGTGGCCGACCAGCCGCCGTCGGGCGCACCGCGGGTCAGCCGCTCGGCCAGGGCGCCGACCGCCAGGCCGGGGCGCGCGGCGAACCGGACCTGGGGCGCGCTGCCGGAGGCGCCGTCGGAGAGGAGCGCCGGGACGTCGCCCGAGGCGATGACCCGGCCGTGGTCGACGACGTGGACCACGTCGGCCAGGTCCTCCGCCTCGTCCATCAGGTGGGTCGTCAGGACGACGGCGACGCCGTCGGCACGCAGCTCGCGCACGAGGTCCCAGACGGCGCGTCGTGACTGCGGGTCCATCCCGGCGCTCGGTTCGTCGAGGAAGACGACCTCGGGACCTCCGACGACGGCGGCGGCGAGCGCGAGGCGCTGCCGCTGGCCGCCGGAGAGCCGCCGCACGGTGGTGCGGGCGAAGGCATGCAGCCCGAGCCGCTCGGCGAGCTCGTCGACGTCGCGGGGGGCGGCGTACATCCGGCTGACGTGGCGCAGCATCTCCATCGCGCGCACGCCGGTCGGCAGGCCGCCGTCCTGCAGCATGGCGCCGACCCGAGGGCGCAGCGCCGCCGCGTCCGCGACCGGGTCGAGCCCCAGGACGCGCACGGTTCCAGCGTCGGGGGAGCGCAGGCCCTCGCAGCACTCGACCGTGGTGGTCTTGCCGGCACCGTTCGGGCCGAGCACCGCGGTGACGGCGCCGGCGGTAGCCTGCAGATCGAGGCCGTCGACGACGTCACGGCCGCCGTAGGTCTTGCGCAGTCGACGCACGTCGACGGCGACGCCGGGTGGCGTATCGGTGGTGGGCACCAGAAGATTCTACGGACGCTTCGAGACACCTGGAGTGACGATGACCTTCTCCCCGTTCACCCAGCCGGCTGACCTCGCGTCGCTTGCGCGTCGCATCTGGTACTGGCCGGTGGTCCGTGGCGTGCTGGCGGTGGGGTTCGGGCTGCTGGCGATCCTCCTGCCGGACAAGACCCCGGGACTGCTCGTGCAGGTCTTCGGAGCGTTCGTCGTCGTGGACGGCGTCGTCTCGCTCGTCGACGGGCTGCGTCGGCGCGGGAGCCAGGCCGGGTCGGTGAACGTCGGCATCGGCGTGGCGGCGGTCGTCTTCGGCGGTGTGCTGCTGTTCCTGCCGGGCCTGGCGCTCGGGCTCGTTCTCGTCCTGATCGCGGTCTGGGCGCTGGTCTTCGGGCTGCTGCAGATCGTCGGCGCCTTCGCCATGCGGTCCCGAGGCGGCACGTCGTGGCTGTGGACCCTGCTGTCGGGTCTCTTGTTCGTCGCGCTGGCGGTCGTCTGCTTCACGAACCCGGGTCGCACCGTCGAGGTGATGTCGGTGATCGTCGGCATCTTCGCCGTCGTGATCGGGGCCGCCCTGGTCACGCTCGGGATGAAGCTGCGGAGGCTGGGGACGCAGGGACCCACCGGGGGCGCCGTCATCGACGGCGAGGTCGTCGAGGGTTGAACCGCGCCGGTGAAGAGCCGGTGAAACGTGTGTGACCTGCGTCGCACGATGTGCGCCAGCCTGCGGTTTCCCGGGTTCGGTGAGGCATGCCTTGCTTGACATCCCTGATTACGCAACAAGGATGTTATCTATATCGACGACGGAGGTGAGCACGTGACGACCACCCAGGCACCCTGGGGTGCGCACGCTGCTGCGCACACCCCGCACGCGGAGAGCGACGGCACCCGCCGTCGTGTGCTCGCGCTCGTCGCGACCGAGGGCCCGGTCACCGCGGGTCGCCTCGCCGACGTGCTCGGGCTCACCCAGGCGGCCGTGCGCCGTCACCTGGCCGGCCTCGAGCGCGACGGCACCATCACGGTGCACGACGGCGGCACGGGAGCCGTGCCGGCCCGCCGCGGCCGGCCGGCACGGCACTACGTCGTCAGCCCCGCCGGGCAGGCCGAGCTCGGCGAGCAGGACTCGGAGCTCGCCACCCAGGTGATGCGGTACCTGCGTCGCACGGGCGGTGACGAGGCCGTCGAGGCGTTCGCCACCGAGCGCAACGACGCCGTCGTCCGCCGCTACGCGCCACGACTGACCGCCAGCGACCCCCAGGAGCGGGCAACCCAGCTCGCCGACCTGCTCTCCGCCGACGGCTACGCCTCCTCGGTGCGGCCCGTCGTCGGGCCGGTCGTCCCCACCGTCCAGCTGTGCCAGGGCCACTGCCCCGTGCAGCACGCCGCCGAGGACTTCCCCGAGCTGTGCGAGGCCGAGGCCCGCGCGTTCTCGGAGCTTCTCGGCACGCACGTCCAGCGGCTGGCCACCCTCGCAGGCGGCGCGCACGCCTGCGTCACGAACATCCCGCTGACTCCCCCCCACCCCGCCGGCCGCCCCGGCGGCACGCAGGAAGGATCACGATGAGCGCTCCTACCCAGGACGCCGCCACCAAGGCGGCAGAGGCACAGACCGAGAGGCCATCCGACGACGAGATCATCGCGTCGATCGGCTCCTACGAGTACGGCTGGCACGACACCGACGAGGCCGGCTCCGTCGCCGAGCGTGGCCTGAACGAGGCCGTCGTGCGCAACATCTCCGCGCTGAAGGACGAGCCGGAGTGGATGCTCAAGGCCCGGCTCAAGGCGCTGCGCCTCTTCGGCAAGAAGCCCATGCCGAGCTGGGGCGCGGACCTCACCGGCATCGACTTCGACCGCATCAAGTACTTCGTGCGGTCCACGGAGAAGCAGGCCACCAGCTGGGAGGAGCTGCCGGAGGACATCAAGGCCACCTACGACAAGCTCGGCATCCCCGAGGCGGAGAAGCAGCGCCTCGTCGCCGGCGTCGCCGCGCAGTACGAGTCCGAGGTCGTCTACCACCAGATCCGCGAGGACCTGGAGGAGCAGGGCGTCATCTTCGTCGACACCGACACGGGCCTGCGCGACTACCCGGAGCTGTTCCAGGAGTACTTCGGCACGGTCATCCCCGCCGGTGACAACAAGTTCTCGGCGCTCAACTCGGCCGTCTGGTCGGGCGGGTCGTTCGTCTACGTCCCGCCGGGCGTCCACGTCGAGATCCCGCTGCAGGCCTACTTCCGGATCAACACCGAGAACATGGGCCAGTTCGAGCGGACGCTGATCATCGCCGACGAGGGCTCCTACGTGCACTACGTCGAGGGCTGCACCGCGCCGATCTACTCCTCCGACTCGCTGCACAGCGCCGTGGTGGAGATCGTCGTCAAGAAGAACGCCCGCGTGCGGTACACGACCATCCAGAACTGGTCGAACAACGTGTACAACCTGGTGACCAAGCGTGCCACGGCCGAGGCCGGTGCCCAGATGGAGTGGGTCGACGGCAACATCGGCTCCAAGGTCACCATGAAGTACCCGGCGATCTACCTCCTGGGCGAGCACGCCCGCGGCGAGACGCTGTCCATCGCCTTCGCCGGCGAGGGCCAGCACCAGGACGCCGGCGCCAAGATGGTGCACGCGGCGCCCCGGACGTCGTCGTCGATCGTGTCGAAGTCCGTCGCGCGCGGCGGTGGGCGCACGTCCTACCGCGGGCTGGTGCAGGTGCTGGAGGGTGCCGAGGCGTCGGCCTCCAACGTGCTCTGCGACGCGCTGCTCGTCGACCAGATCTCCCGGTCCGACACCTATCCGTACGTCGACGTCCGCGAGGACGACGTGTCCATGGGGCACGAGGCGACGGTCTCCAAGGTGAGCGCCGACCAGCTGTTCTACCTCATGTCCCGAGGCATGGACGAGACCGAGGCCATGGCCATGATCGTGCGCGGGTTCGTCGAGCCCATCGCGCGCGAGCTGCCCATGGAGTACGCGCTCGAGCTCAACCGCCTCATCGAGCTGCAGATGGAAGGGTCCGTCGGCTGATATGACTGCCACCACCGATCGCACCACCGATCACTCGCGCGCCGCGGCCGACGGCGCCCACTCCCACGGAGTGGTCCCCGCCGGCAGCCGCGCCGAGCGGGTGACCTCCTTCGACCTCGCGGACATCCCCGTGCCCTCGGGGCGCGAGGAGGAGTGGCGCTTCTCGCCGGTCTCCCGGCTCCAGCCGCTCTTCGCGGACACCCTCGGAGCCGACGGCGTCACGGTCGCCGTCGAGGCCGCCCCCGAGGTCAAGGTCGAGACGGTCGCCCGTGACGACGCGCGCCTCGGCAAGGCCGGCAAGCCCGGTGACCGCACCGCGGTCAGCGCCTGGAACGCCGTCGCCGAGGCCACCGTCGTGACGGTGCCCGCCGAGGCGGTCGCCTCCGACGTCACGTCGGTCCGGATCGACGGCGTCTCGAAGGACGCGACGGCGCAGCACCTGCTGGTGCACGCCGAGCGGCACTCCGAGGCGGTCGTGGTCATCGACCACCGTGGTGACGCGCTGCTGAACCAGACCGTCGAGGTCGTCGTCGACGAGGGCGCGCACCTCACCCTCGTCTCCGTGCAGGACTGGGCCGACGGTGCCGTGCACGCGGCGGCGCACCGGTCCACGATCGGCCGCGACGCACGGCTCAAGCACGTCGTGGTGACCTTCGGCGGCGACGTCGTGCGGATCACCCCCGACGCGACGTTCACCGCCGAGGGCGGCGAGGTCGAGATGGTCGGGCTGTACTTCGCGGACGCGGACCAGCACCAGGAGCACCGCCTGTTCGTCGACCACGCCGTGCCCAGCTGCAAGTCGCGCGTGACCTACAAGGGGGCGCTGCAGGGCTCGGGCGCGCACACGGTGTGGGTGGGCGACGTGCTCATCCAGGCCGAGGCCGAGAACACGGACACCTACGAGCTCAACCGCAACCTCGTCCTGACCGACGGGGCCCGGGCGGACTCGGTGCCGAACCTCGAGATCGAGACCGGCGAGATCGCGGGAGCCGGCCACGCGTCGGCGACCGGCCGGTTCGACGACGAGCAGCTCTTCTACCTGATGGCTCGCGGCATCCCGGAGGTCGACGCACGCCGGCTCGTGGTGCGCGGCTTCTTCGCGGAGCTCATCGACGAGATCGGTGTGGAGTCCGTCGAGGAGCGTCTGCTCGCCTCGATCGAGGCCGAGCTCGAGAAGTCCATGAGCGTGATCACCGGCGTGCCCGCCGCGGCGGAGTGACGTCGTGACCAAGCAGATCGTCGCCACGACGGCTGACCTCGAGCCCGAGGAGGCCAAGCTCGTCGAGCTGGACGACGCGAACGGGGCCACCGTCCCCGTCGCGCTCGTCCGGGACGCCGACGGCGACTTCCACGCGATCAGCGACATCTGCTCGCACGGAGCGGTGTCGCTGTCGGACGGCGAGGTCGAGGGCTGCCGGGTCGAGTGCTGGTTGCACGGCTCGCAGTTCGACCTGCGCACCGGCAAGCCGCTGCAGCTGCCCGCGACCCGGCCGGTGCCCGTCTATCCGGTCACCGTGGAAGGCGACCAGGTCCTCGTCGACATCGACGCCCCGATCGCCGTCGCGTCCTGACCCCCACTTCTCTCGTCCCGAGACTTTCGAATCATTTGGAGAACCACTGATGTCCACCCTGGAGATCCGCGACCTGCACGTCAGCGTCGAGACCAAGGAAGGGCCGAAGCCGATCCTGCGCGGCGTCGACCTGACCATCAAGTCCGGTGAGACGCACGCCATCATGGGGCCGAACGGCTCCGGCAAGTCGACCCTCGCCTCGGCCCTCGCCGGCCACCCCAAGTACGAGGTGACGTCCGGCACCGTCACGCTCGACGGCGAGGACGTCCTCGCCATGAGCGTCGACGAGCGCGCCCGCGCCGGCCTGTTCCTCGCGATGCAGTACCCCGTCGAGGTCCCCGGCGTGTCGGTGGCGAACTTCCTCCGCACCGCCAAGACCGCCATCTCCGGCGAGGCCCCGGCGCTGCGCACCTGGGGCAAGGAGGTCAAGGGCGCGATGGAGAACCTGCGCATCGACAGCTCCTTCGCCGAGCGCTCGGTCAACGAGGGCTTCTCCGGTGGTGAGAAGAAGCGCCACGAGATCCTCCAGATGGAGCTCTTCAAGCCGCGCTTCGCGGTCCTCGACGAGACCGACTCGGGCCTCGACGTCGACGCGCTGCGCGTCGTCTCCGAGGGCGTGAACCGCGCCAAGGACACCACCGACGTCGGGGTCCTGCTCATCACGCACTACACGCGCATCCTGCGTTACATCAAGCCGGACTTCGTCCACGTCTTCGTGGACGGCCGGATCGCTGAGGAGGGCGGCCCCGAGCTCGCCGAGCGGCTCGAGGACGAGGGCTACGACCGCTTCCTGACCACCGGCGCCACGGCGTCGGCCTGACGGAGCGGACCATGACCGCCGCCGACACCGTGCGCCCGGCCCAGGCCGAGGCCCTCACCGCGAGCGAGCTCGCCGCGGTGCGGGCCGACTTCCCGCTGCTCGGGCGCACGGTGCGGGGCGGCAAGCCGTTGGTCTACCTGGACTCGGCGGCGACCTCGCAGAAGCCGAACGTGGTGCTGGAGGCCGAGGTCGAGTTCTACGAGCAGCGCAACGCCGCCGTGCACCGCGGCGCGCACCAGCTCGCGGAGGAGGCCACCGAGGCGTTCGAGTCCGCGCGCTCGGCCGTCGCCTCGTTCGTCGGGGCCGACGACGGCGAGATCGTCTGGGCGTCGGGCGCGACGGCGGCGCTCAACCTCGTGGCCTACGCGTTCTCGAACGCTACGGCCGGCCGCGGGGGGGCGGCTGCCGAGCGGTTCCGGCTGGAGCCGGGTGACGAGATCGTCGTGACCGAGGCCGAGCACCACGCGAACCTCGTCCCGTGGCAGGAGCTGTGCGCCCGCACCGGCGCCGTGCTGCGCTGGTTCGGGGTGGACGACGACGGCCGGATCGACCTCTCCGACGTCGACGACGTGATCACCGACCGCACGCGGATCGTGGCGTTCGGCCACGTGTCCAACGTGACGGGTGCCGTCGGCCCCGTGGCCGACCTGGTCGCCGCCGCCCGGCGCGTCGGCGCGTACACGGTGCTCGATGCCTGCCAGTCGGTGCCGCACCTGCCCGTGGACCTGCGGTCCGTCGGGGTGGACTTCGCCGTCTTCAGCGCGCACAAGATGCTCGGGCCGACCGGTGTGGGAGCCCTCTACGCTCGCCGCGAGCTGCTCGAGGCGATGCCGCCGGTCACCACGGGCGGGTCCATGGTCGAGGTCGTCACGATGGAGGGCGCCACCTACGCGCCGCCACCGCAGCGGTTCGAGGCCGGCACCCAGATGGTCGCCCAGGCCGTCGGCATGGGTGTGGCCGCGCAGTGGCTCGACGAGCTCGGCATGGCCCGGGTCGCCCGGCACGAGCACGAGCTGGCCGCCGAGCTGCTGCGGATCACCGAGGTCCCCGGCGTGCGCGTGGTCGGGCCGACGGACACGACCGACCGTCTGGCGGTCGTCTCGTTCGTCGTCGACGGCGTGCACGCGCACGACGTGAGCCAGGTGCTCGACGACCGCGGTATCGCCGTACGGGTCGGCCACCACTGCGCCCAGCCGCTGCACCGGCGGTTCGGTGTGGCGGCGACGGCCCGTGCCTCGGCGTCGGTCTACACCACCGTCGACGAGATCACGGCGTTCCGGGAAGCGCTGACGGGTGTGCGAGCGTTCTTCGGTGCAGAGTGAGCAGGGAGGACGCATGAGCGGTTCGTTGGAGCAGATGTACCAGCAGGTCATCCTGGACCACGCGAAGCACCCGCACGGCCGTGGGCTGGCCGAGCCTGCCGACGGCCACCTGCGGGGCGAGTCGCACCAGGTGAACCCGACGTGCGGCGACGAGGTCACCCTCCGCGTGGACGTCGTGGCGGACGGTGCTGGTGGCGCGGTGGTCTCGGGCGTGTCGTGGGAGGGTCAGGGGTGCTCGATCTCCCAGGCGTCGGTCTCCGTCATGACCGAGCTCGTGACGGGCCGCGGGCTGGCCGACGTCCGCGAGCTCGACGCGACCTTCCACGCGCTCATGGCCTCGCGCGGCAAGGGGCTGGACGACGAGGCGGCGCTCGAGTCGCTCGGCGACGGCGAGGCGTTCACCGGCGTCTCGCAGTACCCCGCCCGCATCAAGTGCGCGCTGCTCGGCTGGGCAGCGCTGAAGGACTCGCTGGCGCGCAGCGGCGCGCTGGCCGACCCGACCGGAGGAACCGATGACTGAGAACACGACCGAGACGGCCGCGCCGGCTGGTCCGACGCCGGGCGCGACGACCGCAGCCGACGTCGAGGAGGCCATGCGCGACGTCATCGACCCCGAGCTCGGGATCAACGTCGTCGACCTCGGCCTCGTCTACGGCGTCGAGGTGGACCAGAACAACCACGCCACGATCGACATGACCCTGACCTCGGCGGCGTGCCCGCTGACCGACGTCCTCGAGGACCAGTCGGCGCAGGCTCTCGAAGGGCTCGTGACCGGGCACCGGATCAACTGGGTCTGGATGCCGCCGTGGGGTCCGGAGAAGATCACGGAGGACGGCCGCGAGCAGCTCCGCATGCTCGGCTTCAACGTCTGAGTCCAGGGCCCGTCCCGGCCGGGTCTTCGACCTGGCGGCGGCCGCACCGCAGGACCCGACGTCCACCGCCACCTGGAGCTGTCTCCAGGCTGCGGTGGACGCTGGCGCGTGATAACGATGGCAAGTGGAGCCGGGGGACTGAAGCCCCCACGTCGCGTGCGCGACGTCCGTCCGGGACGAGAAGGCCTCGATGACCTCCACTGCCGAAGGCGCCGCTACAGCCAACAAGCTCACTCTTCCCGCCCTGACCGCGATGGTGGTCGGCTCGATGGTCGGGGCCGGGGTGTTCCAGCTGCCCGCTCGGTTCGCGAGCGAGACGGGCGTCTACGGTGCCCTCATCGCCTGGGCCGTCGCAGGGCTGGGCATGCTCACGCTCGCCTTCGTGTTCCAGTCCCTCGCCGTCCGCAAACCCGCACTCGACAACGGCGTCTACGTGTACGCCCGCGAGGGTTTCGGTGTCTACCCGGGCTTCCTGTCGGCCGTCGGGTTCTGGGCCTCGGCGTGCGCGGGCAACGCCTTCTACTGGGTGCTCATCATGACCACCCTGTCGCAGCTCTTCCCGGATCTGGGATCCGTCCTGGGCGACGGCGACACGTGGACGGCGTTCTTCATCTCTGCCGCGGCCGTCTGGGGCTTCTACTTCCTCATCCGCCGGGGCGTCAGGGAAGCAGCCGCGATCAACGCGGTCGTCACGGTCGCCAAGCTCGTGCCGCTGGCGCTCTTCCTGGTCCTGGTCGTCTTCTTCTTCGACTGGGACGTCTTCGTCGGCAACCTCACCGGTGGCTACGACGTGCCCGGCGGCGAGTCGTTGTTCGTGCAGGTGCAGGGCACCATGCTCATCACCGTCTTCGTGTTCCTGGGCATCGAGGGTGCGAGCGTCTACTCCCGGTACGCCAAGAAGCGACGCGACGTCGGGCGGGCCACGGTGCTCGGGTTCCTGTCGGTGCTCGCCCTGTTCGCGAGCATCTCCATCCTGTCCTACGGCGTCCTGCCCAAGAATGACATCGCGGCCCTCCCGCAGCCGTCGGTCGGCGGCGTGCTGGAGGACGCCGTCGGCCCGTGGGGCGGGGTGCTCATCCGGGTCGGCCTCATCGTCTCGGTGCTCGGTGCGTACCTCGCCTGGCAGCTGCTGGCCGCCGACGTCGTCTACGCGGCGGCCAAGGACAAGGACCTGCCGCGCTACTTCTCCCGGTTGAACGCACGCGAGGTGCCGCAGAACGCGGTGCTGTGGACCTCGATCTTCGTCACGCTCATCCTGTTCGCCGTGCAGTTCGTCAGCGACGCGCTCGACTTCACGCTCGACCTGACGGCGGCGCTCGCCCTCGCCCCGTTCGCCCTGGCCAGCGCCTACGCGGTCAAGATCGCGCTGCGCCGCGACGGGTACGGCAACGTCTCGGAGGGTCTCCGCACCCGCGAGCTGGTGGTGGCGATCATCTCCACGGTCTACACACTGTTCCTCATCTGGGCCGCCGGGTACGTGTTCGTGTTCCTCGCGTGCCTCCTGCTCGCACCCGCCACGGCGCTGTACTACGTCGCGCGTCGCGAGCAACGTGCGAGCATCTTCACCACCTCGGGCCTGGTGACGTTCGTCGTCGTCGCGGCCTTCGCCGTCGTCGGCGCCGTGCTCCTCGCCACGGGTTCCGTGCAGATCTGATCCAGTGCCCGGCCGGGACGCGACCACGGCGGACCCGTCCCGGTGCCGCCCCGCCGGGATGGTGTCATGCCCTCCCCAGCCGGATCATCGTCCAGGACACGGGCGGTAGCTCGGCGCGGACCCGGCCGTCGGCGGTCTTGGCGGTGGTGTTGGGGCGCGGGACCACGGTGGTGTCGTCGTCCGCGGTCGCGGCCCAGGTGTGGTCGGGGTTGGACAGGGTCAGCGCCTCCAGCACGGCGAGGCCGGGAAAGCCCCGCAGGTCGACGTCCAGGACGACGGAGTCCGTCACCGAGCGGTTGGTCGCGAAGAGGACGACCTCGCCGGTGGCGGGGTCGTGGGTGGCGACGGCGTCGAGCACGGCCACCTCGCCGAAGCGGGCGGTCTCGGTGACGGGTGAGTCGATCGCGAGGCGCAGCACGTCACCGGTGGCGTACCGGGAGGTGAGTGCGAAGGGGTGGAAGATCGTCTGCTTCCAGGCTCGTCCGCCCGGTTCGGTCATGATCGGGGCGATGACGTTGACGAGCTGGGCCTGCGAGGCGGCGTGGACCCGGTCGGTGTGGCGCAGCAGGCTGATGAGCAGGTTGCCGACCACGACGGCGTCGGCCACGTTGTAGCGGTCCTCGAGCAGCACCGGGGCCACGGGCCAGTCGTCGCCGGACGGCGGGCGGGACTCGGCCCGCTGCTGGTACCACACGTTCCACTCGTCGAAGGAGATGTTGATGCGCTTCGAGTGCTTGCCCGCCGCGCGCACGGCGTCCGCGGTGGCGACCACGGCGTCGATGAAGTGGTCCATGTCGACCGCGGAGGCCAGGAACGAGGCGAGGTCGCCGTCGGACTCGTAGTAGTAGGCGTGCGCCGAGACGTGGTCGACGTGCTCGTAGGCCTCGGTCAGGACCGTGTGCTCCCACGCGCCGAACGTGGGCATGGCCGAGTTCGACGAGCCGCACACCACCAGCTCCAGGCCCGGGTCGATCATCCGCATCGCCCGGGCGGTCTCCGCGGCCAGGCGACCGTACTCGTGCGCGGTCTTGTGCCCGATCTGCCACGGCCCGTCCATCTCGTTGCCCAGGCACCACATCGTGACCCGGTACGGGTCCTCGGCACCGTTCGCGCGGCGACGCTCGGACCACTCCGTGCCACCGGGCACGTTGCAGTACTCCAGCAGCTCCAGCGCCTCCGCGATACCCCGCGTGCCGAGGTTGACCGCCATCATCGGCTCCACCCCGGCCCTGGCCGCCCACCGCATGAACTCGTCCACCCCGACCAGGTTCGGCTCCGTGGAGTGCCACGCCAGGTCCAGGCGACGCGGCCGGTCCTCGACCGGACCGATCCCGTCCTGCCACCGGTACCCGGACAGGAAGTTGCCACCCGGGTAGCGCACGGTGGAGATCCCGAGCTCCCGGATCAGCTCCAACACGTCACCACGAAACCCGTCCGCGTCGGCGCTCGGGTGCTCCGGGTCGTGGATCCCGGTGTACACCGACCGACCCAGATGCTCGACGAACGAACCGAACGTGCGACGACGCACAGGCCCGACGACGAAGGCCGGATCGACGGTGACAGATGTGGGCAGCATGAGGCTTCCTCCGGGAACGGGGCGGGGAACGCTGGTGACGCAGGTCGGGGAACTACTGACCGAGCTCGTTCTGCAGGTCGGACTGCGTCTGGTCGAGAGCGTCCTGCGCGGGCACGCCGTTCTCGAAGATCTCGTTGAGGGTGACGGTGCGGAACGTGTTGTCGACGCTCGGCCAGTTCGGATCGGTGAAGGAGTCGAGGTGCCCGATCCCGCCCTTGACCTCGTTCAGGACGTCGAACAGGTTGGTCTGGAAGTACTGGTTGAACTTGTTGTCAGGATTCATGGTCACGGCCTCGTCCTCCCAGACGGCCATGTTCACCGGGTCGAAGCCGAGCACTTCCCAGACCGCGACGTTGGCCTCCGGCGACAGCTTGGCGAACGCGAGCCAGTCGGACGCGAGGTCTCGGTTCGGGGAGGCGACGGGTACCGAGGCGCCCGTGCCACCGCCACCGATGGTCTGCGCGGCACCACCCTCGATGACGGGCGCTGGCGCGATGGCGACCTTGCCCTCGAGGTCGGGCATGTAGTCCACGAACCGGGAGGTGTACCACGCCGGGTACACGATCGCCGCGTAGTCGCCGTTGTTGATGGCGCCGAAGGCTTCCTCGGAGTCAGGGCTGCCACCGGGGATCGTCGAGATCGCGCCGGCGTCCTGCATCTCCTGCTCCATGGAGAGTGCCTCGACGACCTCAGGACTGTTCACCTGCAGGTTCCCCTCGGGGTCGAAGAACTCCCCGCCCAGCTGGGCCGTGATGAGCGGCTCGACGAAGTTGACGCCGGTGCTGGCGACGCCGAACGCCTTGTCGGTGGCGGCGTTGTACTCGGCACCGGCCTCACGGAAGTCGTCCCACGTCTCGATCGTGGTGTAGTCGATGCCGGCGCCCTCGAGCAGCTCCGTGTTGTAGAAGGCGACGAAAGCGCCCACGTGCGTCGGGAAGCCGTACACCTTCCCGTCCTTGCTGTACAGGTCGAGACGTGCCTGGACGACGTCGTCCGCGTACGGCGCCGCGGCTTCGGTCAGGTCTACCAGCGGGGGAGTCGACCCCTTGACGAAGCTGGCGAACTTGTTGACCTCGATGTCGACGACGTCGGGAAGACCCTCGCCCGAGTTGACGGCGAGCTGGAGCTTGTTGTGCATGTCCTCGTAGGGGTACACGGTGACGTCCAGCCTGATCTCCTGCTCAGGGTTCGCGTCGTTCCACTGGTCGGCCATCTCCTCGTAGTACGCGGCGTGCACGTCCGCGAACGTCCACATGCTCAGGTTCGTGGAACCGTCGGAGTTCTGGGTCGGTGCGGCCTCACCGCTGCCGCCGCCGCTGCAGGCGGCGAGCGAGGCGACGGCGAGCCCTGCGACGAGCGCGGACATCTTCGTTCGCTGTGTGGTCATGAACTTTCTCCGTTCGGTCGGGCGGGAGGTCAACCCTTGACGGCCCCCGCGGTGATTCCTTCGATGAAGAATCGCTGGAATGCCAGGAAGAGGATGAGGATCGGGATGAGCGAGAAGAAGGCTCCGATGATGAGGAGCTCGTAGTTGTTGCCGTAGGGAGTCAGCAGGGTGTTGAGACCGATCGGCAACGTGAACTTCTCCGGTGTCCGCAGCACGAGGAGCGGCCACAGGAAGTTGTTCCAGCAGAGCATCCCGTTGAGGATCGCCATCGCTGCCATGGCCGGCTTGCTGATGGGGAGCACGAGGCGGAAGAAGATGCCGAACTCGGTCACGCCGTCCACGCGACCCGCCTCGAGGATCTCCTTCGGTATGCCGAGGAAGTACTGCCGGAAGAAGAAGATCGTCACGGCGGCCGCGAGGAAGGGCAGCACGATGATGAGGTAGGTGTCAGCCAGACCCATGTCGTTCACCTGGACGTACAGGGGCAGCATGAGCATCTCGAACGGCACGGTGATGAGCAGGAGCACCATGATGAACGACAGCGTCTTGCCCTTGAAGTGGTACATCGCGAACCCGTAGGCGACGAAGGAGCTCACCAGGAGCGTGCCCGCGACCTGGGCCACCGTCAGCAGGAGCGTGTTGGCGAACCAGCGGAAGTACGGTCCCGAGTCGGTGAACAGCAGGACGTAGTTGTCCAGGCTGAGGGTGCTGACGTCGACGTCGAACGTCATGCCTCGGCGGATGACGTCGTTGCCGTCCTGGAAGGTGCCGATGAAGATCGCGACGAGCGGCACGAGGGCGATCGCGGCGATCAGGAGGAGGAACCCGGACTGGATCCACGTCGCGGCCCGCGGCGAGAGGCGTCGTGGGCCGGCGGTCGTCCGGTCCGGCGGGGTCGAGCCGGTGCCGGACTCCTGGGGTGCGGATCCCCCGCGGACCGTGGTGGGTGGTTGGGCAGCCATCACGCGGCCTCCTTCTTGAACGTCCCGCTGGCGATGAGGTACGTGAGGTTGATCGTCATGACGATGACGAGCAGCACGACCCCGACGGCCGAGGCGAACCCGAGGTCGTTCTCCTCGATGCCCTTGCGGTAGAGGTAGCCGATCACCGTCAGGCCCTGGTTGTTCGGCGACGAGTTCCCGGCATAGAGCATGAAGCTCTCGAGAAACATCGCGAGCCCTCCGTACACGCTGATCGTCACGACGTAGACGATCGTCGGCTTGAGGTTCGGGATGGTGATGTGGAGGAACTGCTGGAACTTGCTCGCGCCGTCGATCGACGCGGCCTCGTAGTACTCGGTCGGGATCGACTGCATCCCGGCCAGGAAGTACATGGTGTTCACCCCGCTCCATCGCCAGAGCGCGAGTGCGAGGAGAGCGACGAGGCCGGTGATGTCCTCGCGCAGCCAGCGGACCGGACCGAAGCCGAAGAACTCGGCGACCTGGTTCATCATCGCGGAGTCGGACTCGGCGAAGATCAGCCGGAACACGATGCCGGCGACGACGACCGAGGTCAGCGCGGGGACGAACAACGACGCCTTGAAGAAGGCCTTCACGCGTGGGTTCCCGAGCTTCGAGTTCACGACCGCCGCGAGCACCATCGGGATCGGGACCAGCAGCACGATCGTCAGGATCATGTAGCGCATGCTGTTGTAGAGCGCCTGCCAGAAGACTCGGTCCCGCCAGAGCCGTTCGTAGTTGTCGGTGCCGATGAACGTGGCTTGGCCGTAGAGCACCTCCTGGAAGCTCATCACGAAGGATCTCCCGATCGGGACGATCCAGAACACGGCCAGCGTGACCAGGAACGGAAGGATGAAGAGGTACGGGGCGAGCCTCTTCGAGTACAGGATCTGTCTCACGACGGTGTGGTCCCTCCACGACGGGGGCAGCGATCGGTCAGCCGGACGGGCATCATGGGCGCGTGGTGAAGATGAGCGACGTGGCCCGTGAGGCCGGGGTGTCGAAGATGACGGTGTCCAACGTGATCAACGGACGCCCGGGAGCGAGCGAGGCGACCCGGGCACGGGTGCTCGCCGCCGTCGCCCGCCTCGACTACACGGTCGACGTGACGGCGCGGCGCCTGCGGGCGGGTCGCAGCGGCGCGATCGGCCTGCTGGTCCCGCATCTCGACGGGCCCTACTACGCGCACCTCGCGGCACGTCTCGACACGCTGGCGAGGGCGCGGGGGTACCACGTGATCATCGAGCGCACGGGGGCGAGCAGGGAGGGGGAGCTGGACGCCATCTCTCCCGAGCGCCTCCGCCCGTTCGACGGGGTGGTGTTCAGCCCTGTCCAGATCGAGACCGCGGACCTGATCGGTGCCGGCGTGGAGGTGCCGGTCGTCCTGCTCGGCGAGCGGCACCTGGCCGGCCCGTTCGACCACGTGATGATGGACAACGTGGGTGGCGCCGACCTCGCGACGGCCCACCTGATCGAAGGAGGTGCCCGCCGGATCGCCCTGGTCGGCGGGCGGCCCGACCGCGGCGTCGACAGCATGCCCACGCTGCGCACCCGCGGCTACCGGCAGGCGCATGCCGACGCGGGGATCGAGGTCGACGAGCAGCTCGTCGTCGATGCGGACTCGTTCACCACGAAGGACGGTTACGACGTCATCATGCGGCTCCACCGCGAGGGCGTGCGGTTCGACGGCGTCTTCGTCCTGACGGACGCTGCGGCGATGGGCGTGCTGCGCGCCCTGGCCGACCTGGGCCGCCGCGTCCCCGAGGACGTCCAGGTGGTGGGGTTCGACAACGACGACGAGGGCGACTACCTCGTGCCCCGGCTGACCACCGTCGACCCGGACAACGACTCGATGGCCCGCAGCGTCATGGAGCTGGTGCTGCGTCGCATCGATGCCGGTGCGCCACGGGTGTCGGACGCCGCTGAGGTGGTGACGTCGGCGCGCGTCGTCGTGCGTGAGTCGACGCGCCCTCGCGCCTAGCAGTGGAGCTGTCACCGTGCCTCTTCCTCGAGTCACCCGACCGGGTGGTGTACCGATAAAGTAGGCCGGTGCACAGGCCGTGTCAACGACCTTCGGGAACCTGCTTCGCCGCCGTGCGGAGGGCGCTACGAACGCCCCGCCGCGAGCCCGGCCAGCTTCGCCACGGTGTTCATGTTGCGGGTCGTGACGCGGGCGGTGCCGGTGGGTACCCTCAGGCGGCTGCTGCCCATCCCGTGCGGGTAGTGCACGTAGACCTCCCGGTCTCCGAGGACGATCTCCTCGTCGGCCCTGCCCGTCGCACCCCCGGCGGTGCCGTCGGTGGGCGAGGTGTCGAGGAACATGACGCCCACGCGGCTCGGCGAGGCGTCCGGGAAGGGGTTGCGGTCCCGCACCTGGTCGAGCTCGTCCGGCGTCCGGACCAGGACACCCACCGGTCTGCCCGCGTGCTCATGCAGCGCGCTCTCGAGGGCCTCTCGTGCGCCGTCGGACCCGAGGCCCGTGGTGAACAGGACGTTCCCGCTGGCGATGTACGTACGCACGTCGGTGAACCCGATCGTCTCGCACAGGGCGCGCAGGTCGCTCATCGGCAGCTTGCCCGTGCCGCCGACGTTGACGGCGCACAGCAACGCGACGAGCAGGGTCCTGTCCCGGGCGGCGGTCACCGGACCACCGTACGACGTGCGGGCGCCGGACCTGCCTGCCGTCAGTAGCCGAGCGGGGTCTCGACAGACTCCCAGTGCCAGGCCTCCGGGAGCCGCCCGTCCGGCTCCGCCCAGGCCGGATGGGTCCAGCCGTGGTCCTCGGCGTGCTCCTTCATCCAGGCGTACCGGGCGCCGTCGAAGCTCTCCGGGCCCATGCTGAGGTCGACGGCGGTACCGAGCCCGTGATTGGAGCAGCCCGGGGGAGCGGCGAGAGGGTTCGGGTCGTCGGGGTCGTAGACCGCGACCTGCTCCTCGTACGAGCGGTACGCGGAGTTCACGGTGAGGTGCTCGCCGAACTCCGCCCGGAACGCCTCGTCGAGAGCCACCAGCCCGTCGACCAGGTCCGCGCGCACCGAGTGCTCCGGCGCCCAGGGGATGGGCGCGAGCCGCTTCGCGGGGAGCTTGCCGGCCTCCGGGAACCAGACCTGGTCCGGTTCGGGACAGACGGCGGCGTCCTGTGCCGACATCAGGTCGGTGGTGGCCACGTCGAGGTCGTCGCGGTGCGTGGCCAGCGTGCCGGCGATGCTCTCCAGGTCGGCCAGCGGCAGCTCGGCGAGACGGTCCGCCTGCGTGGTGCCGAGCGTGTCGGCGGCGACGTCGAGGGCGTGGCGCAGGTCGGACCGTGCCGTCTCGTCGGCCCCTCGGCCGGCGTCGGCGAGCTCGTCCGTCGCGGAGAGGATGCGTTCCGCCCGGCGTTGCACCGGCCCGAGCGTCTCGCGCACCTCCGCCGCCTCGGACGTCGCGAACGCACGGCGGGACCCGTGCACCGTCGTGACGGCTCGCTCGAGCCGGTCACCGGCGCGAGCGGCGTCACCCGGCCGCCGGTCGAGGACCGGGCGGCCCTCCAGGACCGTCCCGGCCTCGTCGATCACGCCGGACAGCTGCGACCGGACGCCGTCGTCGGCCACCCTGTCCGCGGAGTCGGCGAGCTCGCTCCGCGCGACGTCGACCTGCGCGGCCAGCTCCTGCGCCTCGATCGACAGGCTCCGCCCGACGCCGACACCTGCGGCGACGAGCACGCCGACCAGCGCCAGCGGAACGAGGATGGCCGCGGCGCGCCGTCCGGAGCCCCCGACCCGGTCCGCACGCACGTGCCGCAGCGCCTCGTCCACCGCCGGCGCCCGAGGGCTGAGCAGGGTCAGCAGCGCCCCGCCCAGGAACGCTCCGAGGGCGTACCAGGCGAGGTCCGCCGCCCCGAAGTCGGTCCCCAGGACGAACCGCGCGGCGGGGACGCGCTCGAGCAGCTCCCCGGGCATCCCGGTCAGGTGCGACAGCTCGATCGCCGTGCACACCGTGAGGGCGGTCACGGACGCCACGACGCGCGGTGCGCGCGGAAGCACCAGGACGACGAGCCAGACGACGAGCATCGCGTACAGGACGTCGCCCAGCGGGCCGCCGACGTCGCCGGGCAGCCAGGCCCGTCCCGCGAGCCCGGCCGCCACCGTGGCGCCCGCCAGGAGGAGCGCCGTCACCCGCGGCAGGCGGGGCGCCGGCCCGCTCACCGGACGGCGGCGCGGTGCTGGAACGGCTGCACGACGGCTCGCGCCCGGGGCGTGTCGGAGGAGTTCACGGGGGAACCTTACCGACGAGCGGCGTCGTGTGACCCAGACCGCGGACCCGGGAGCGTGCGACCCGTAGACTGGCGGCTGATCCCGCACCCACTTTCTGAAGGACACCCCTGCCTTGATCACCGCCCACGGCGTCGAGCTGCGCTTCGGCGCCCGCGTCCTGCTGCACGAGGCCACGTTCCGCGTGGCTCCGGGCGACCGCATCGGCCTGGTCGGCCGCAACGGCGCCGGCAAGACCACGCTCACCAAGACCCTCGCGGGCGAGACCCTGCCGGCAGGGGGCACGATCACCCGCGGCAACGAGATCGGCTACCTGCCGCAGGACCCGCGCACGGGCGACCTCGACGTCCTGGCGATGGACCGGGTGCTCAGCGCTCGCGGACTCGACAAGATCGTGGCGAAGATGCGTCAGGCGGAGAAGGAGATGGCGAGCGAGGACGCTGACGTCCAGGTGTCGGCGATGGAGCGCTACCCGAAGCTGGAGACGCGGTTCCTCGCCGCCGGCGGCTACTCGGCCGAGTCGGAGGCGCACCGCATCACGAGCAACCTCGCGCTCGACGACCGCATCCTCGGCCAGCCCCTGCACACGCTCTCCGGCGGTCAGCGCCGACGCGTCGAGCTCGCCCGGATCCTGTTCTCGGGGGTCGACACGCTGCTGCTCGACGAACCGACCAACCACCTGGACGCCGACTCGATCGTCTGGCTGCGTGACTACCTCAAGTCGTACTCCGGCGGGTTCATCGTGATCTCCCACGACGTGGAGCTGCTGCGCGCCACGGTGAACAAGGTCTTCCACCTGGACGCCAACCGCGGCGAGCTGGACCAGTACAACCTGCGGTGGGACCCGTACATCGCGCAGCGCGAGCAGGACGAGCGCCGTCGCCGGCGCGAGCGCGCGAACGCCGAGAAGAAGGCTGGCACGCTCCTGGCGCAGGCCAACAAGATGCGGGCCAAGGCGACCAAGGCGACCGCCGCGCAGAACATGATCAAGCGCGCCGAACGGATGCTCGCCGGCACCGAGGGCGAGCGCCAGACCGACAAGGTGGCGGCGCTGCGGTTCCCGAAGCCGGCACCCTGCGGCAAGACGCCGCTCACCGCCCGGGAGCTGTCCAAGAGCTACGGCTCCCTCGAGGTGTTCGCGGGGGTCGACCTGGCGATCGACCGCGGGTCACGGGTGGTGATCCTCGGGCTCAACGGTGCCGGCAAGACGACGATGCTGCGGTTGCTGGCCGGCGTCGAGACTCCCGACACCGGCGAGGTGCTGCCGGGTCACGGGCTCAAGATGGGCTACTACGCCCAGGAGCACGACATGCTCGACATGGACGCCACCGTCGTGGAGAACCTGCGGCACAGCGCCCCGGACCTCACCGACACCCAGGTGCGCACCACCCTCGGGTCCTTCCTCTTCAGCGGGGACGACGCCGAGAAACCGGCGCACGTCCTCTCCGGCGGGGAGAAGACGCGGCTCGCGCTGGCCACGCTGGTGGTCTCCAGCGCCAACGTCCTGCTGCTGGACGAGCCCACGAACAACCTCGACCCGGCGTCACGCGCGGAGATCCTCGGCGCGCTGAACACCTACGAGGGCGCCGTCATCATGGTCACCCACGACGACGGGGCCGTCGACGCGCTCAACCCGGAGCGGGTGCTGCTGCTGCCGGACGGCGACGAGGACCTCTGGTCGGACGACTACGCGGAGCTCGTGTCCCTCGCCTGAGGGCCGGGTCGCGCCGCGTCGACGAGCGCGTCCTCGTGGTCCTCGTCCACCCGGCGGGACGGGCGGCGCTCGCGGCGCGGACGTGAGGACCCCTCCGGGTCCGCGGCGGCGATGAGCTCGCCGGCCGTGACGGTGGCCGCTCGGGTCTCGCGCCGCCACAGCAGCACGAATCCGCCGACCGCCCCGAGCGCGAAGATCGCCCACTGGAACGTGTAGCTGAGGTGGGAGCCGGGGTCGGTGTCCGGGCGTGGCGCCGGCACCAGCGCCTCGTCGGCGGCCGGGGCCTCGCTGCGCATCTGCCCGTACGCGCCGACGGTCCGGTCTGCGGACGCGGGTCCGTCGGCCGGCCCGGCCGCCAGGACCTGCGCGGTGTTGACGCGCGACACCGTCCCGGCCTCGGCGCCGCGGTCGGCCGCGGGCTCGTCGGCCCGGAGCGTGACCGTCACGGCGACCTCGCCGTCCGGGGGAGCGGGGACGGACGCCGGCTCGGTGGCGTCGGCGCCGAGCGGGACGAACCCGCGGTCGACGACGATCACCACGGGCTCGCCGGCGAGCTCGGTGCGCAGCGGCACCAGGAGGTGGAAGCCGGGGGTGCCGTTGACGGGCCGGTTGCGCAGCAGCACCGTCCCGGACGGGTCGTACTCACCGACGACCACGGCGGGCCGCCACACGTCGTCGGCCGTCAGGGTCGCTCCGGGCGTCGCGACGAGCTCCTCCAGCGGCACGGGCGCCGCCGCGTAGTTGACCTGGACGAGGTCGATCTGCTCCTGCCGGTCGGTGTACCGGTGCCACTGCCAGAACGCCGCGAGCACGCACAGGCCCGCGAGCAGGACCGCTGCGAGACCGAGCGTGGCCCACTGCCGACGAGTCCGCTTCACACGTGCTCCAGCTCGCCGACGGGGACGGTCTGCTTCCAGAACGACCGCGCGCCGAGGAACTGCTCGAGGTGCTCACGGTGGTCGTCGCACGCGAGCCACACCTTGCGGCGTTCGGGAGTGTGGAGGCGCGGGTTGTTCCACAGCAGGCCCCAGCGCGCGTCGGCGCGGCATCCCTTGGCCGAGCACACGAGCTCGTCGGCGGTCACGGGGTCGGCGCCCAGGCCGAGCACGTCCATCAGTCGTCCTTCCGGCCGTCGGGTGCCGCCGACGGCGTGTCGTCGGTGTGGTCCACCACGCGTGGGCCCGGATCGTCGAGGGGTGTCGGCGTGGCCTCGATCTCGGACGGCTGCACGGGCTGCACCGCCGACGAGTCGCGCGTCGACCGGTCGCGCCCGGCGTTGACGAGCAGCACCGCGGAGTAGGGCAGCACGACGGCGCCGGCGAAGCAGACCCACATCAGCCAGCCGTCCACGAGGAGCGCGGCGGCCAGGATCAGGACGATCCTCAGACCCATCTGGAACAGGTACTGGCGCAGCCGTCTCCGCTGGTCCTCGGCAAGGCTTGCCGGGACGCCCGTGATCGAGGTGACCTCGTGGGGCCGGGGCGTGCTCACCCGTCCAGTCTACGGCTGCACCCGCGCTGCTCGGTCTTTGGAGGAAACCGACAATCCCGTTCGGCGACGTGTGCCTCGCCGTCAGCGCGGGACCGGCACGGCACCGGGGTACGGTCGCACAGGCGCACCGCCGTGCACCCGGACCGCAGGGTCCGTCGTCGAGAGGAGCATCCGTGGCAGAGCAGGCAGCATCCGGCCGTGTGGTCGTCGTGACCGGGGCCGCACGCGGCATCGGCCGTTCGATCGCCGAGCGATTCGTCGCCGCAGGGGACGTCGTCGCGACGATCTACCGGGGCGGCGACCTGCCTGAGGGCGTCCACGGCTTCGTGGCGGACGTCACGGACAGCGCGGCGGTCGACGCCGCCTTCGGCGAGATCGAGGCGCAGCTCGGTGCTCCCACGGTGCTGGTCGCCAACGCGGGCGTGACCCGCGACCAGCTCCTGATGCGGATGAGCGACGAGGAGTTCGAGCAGGTCGTCGACGTGAACCTCACCGGGACGTTCCGGTGCGTGCGCCGCGCCTCCAAGCCCATGATCCGCGCCCGGTCGGGGCGCATCGTGCTGATCGGGTCGGTCGTCGGGCTGTATGGCGGTCCGGGCCAGGTCAACTACTCCGCCACGAAGGCCGCCCTGGTGGGCATGGCCCGGTCGATCACCCGTGAGCTCGGGGGGCGGGGGATCACGGCCAACGTGGTCGCCCCCGGTTTCGTGGAGACCGACATGACCGCCGCGCTGCCCGAGGGCACCCAGAAGAAGTACCGGGAGTCGATCCCAGCGGGCCGGTTCGCGACCCCCGACGAGGTCGCCGGCGTCGTGGAGTTCCTCGCTTCGGACGCCGCGGCCTACGTCTCCGGCGCGGTCGTGCCGGTCGACGGCGGCCTGGGCATGGGCCACTGAACTGTCCCTCGGGCGCACGGCCCGATACGCTCCCACCAGAACTTCACTGAAAGGTCACCATGGCTCTGCTCGACGGCAAGAAGCTGCTCATCACGGGCGTCCTGACGGACAGCTCGATCGCCTTCCACGCCGCGCGGCTCGCGCAGGAGGAGGGTGCCGAGGTCGTCCTGACGTCCTTCGGGCGGCAGATGAAGCTGACCCAGGCGTTCGCGAAGCGGCTGCCCGTCACCGCGCCCGTCGTCCAGCTCGACGTGACGAGCTCCGAGGACCTCGCCTCGCTCGCCGACCAGGTGCGCGAGCACACCGACCGGCTCGACGGCGTCGTGCACTCGATCGGGTTCGCGCCGCAGAGCGTGATGGGCGGCAACTTCCTGTCCGCCGAGTGGGACGACGTCGCCACCGCGGTGCAGGTCTCGACGTTCTCGTACAAGTCGCTCGTCACGGCGGCCCAGCCGCTGATGGCGGACGGCGGGGCGTACGTCGGCCTGACGTTCGACGCCGGCTTCGCGTGGCCCGTCTACGACTGGATGGGTGTGGCGAAGGCCGGGCTCGAGTCCGCCAACCGGTACCTCGCGCGGGACTTGGGGCCGTCCGGCATCCGGGCCAACCTGGTCTCGGCGGGCCCGATCCGCACGACCGCCGCCAAGTCCATCCCCGGCTTCGAGGCCATGGAGGACGCCTGGCCGCGCCGTGCGCCACTCGGTTGGGACCAGACGACGGCAGAGCCGGCGGCCCGCGCGGTCGTGGCGCTGCTGTCCGACTGGTTCCCGGCGACGACGGGCGAGATCGTGCACGTCGACGGCGGCGTCCACGCGATGGGTCAGTGAGCGAGGTCCCGTGAAGCAGCCGAAGCACGCCGTCGCCGTCCCGGACAAGGGACGTCGGCTCGTGCTGCTTCGGCACGCGAAGGCCGAGCCCGGCAAGGGCACCGTGCTCGACGCGGATCGCGCGCTCGCGTTGAACGGGCGCAAGCAGGCCGGTCGGGTCGGGATGGCCCTGACGGCGGCGGGGCTCGTCCCGGACCTCACCCTCGTCTCGTCCGCGCTGCGCACCCGCCAGACCTGGGAGCTCGCCCGAGCCCACCTGGGCAACCACGGAGAGCGCAACCATCTGGCGGCCGAGGTACGCGACGAGCTCTACGCGGCGAGCATCGGTGACGTCCTGGAGCTCGTCCGGGGCGTCGACCCGCGGGTCAAGACGCTGCTGGTCATCGGGCACGAGCCCACGATGGCGGCCACCGCCGCCTATCTCGCCGACACGTCGTCGGACGACGCCGCTCTCGCGCAGGTCCGTGTCGGGGTGCCGACCGCGACCTACTCGGTGCTGCACGCCCTCAAGCAGCCGTGGGCTGAGTGGGGCAAGCGGTCCGCCACGCTGCTGCGGGTCGGCCGCCCGAGCTAGGCGCTCGGGCAGCTAGTCCTGCGGGGAGGCGACCGGAGCGGCGGCGTCGACCTCGTCGACGATGCGCAGCACCTCGTCGAGCCGCGGCCCGTCGATGCTGTACGGCGCCTGCTCGCGCACCAGCGGCTTCGCGGCGAACGCGATACCGATCCCGGCGGCCCCGATCATGTCGAGGTCGTTGGCGCCGTCGCCCACCGCGACGGTGTCCGCCATGCCGAGCCCCAGCTCGGCCGCCCACTCGCGGAGCGTGGTTTCTTTGTGGGCCCGGTCCACGACGGGGCCGACGGTCCGGCCGGTGAGCACGCCGTCGGCCACCTCGAGCCGGTTCGCGCGCCAGCGGGTGATGCCGAGCGGCGCGGCGAGCGGAGCCAGGATCTCGGCGAACCCGCCGGAGACGAGAGCGAGCTCCCACCCGCGGCGCTGCACCTCGGCGGTGAGCTCGGCCGCACCCGGCGTCAGGATGACCGCCTCGCGCACCGCGTCGAGCGCGGACACCGGCACGCCGGCGAGCGTGGCGACGCGTTCACGCAGCGAGGCGGCGAAGTCGAGCTCGCCTCGCATCGCGCGCTCGGTCACGGCGGCGACCTCGTCGCGGGTGCCGGCGTGCTCGGCGATGAGCTCGATGACCTCCTGGGTGACGAACGTGGAGTCGACGTCGGTCACGACGAGTCGTCGACGACGCGGTCGGCCGGACAGTTCTGGTCGGGGCGCGGCGGTGGCGCTGTCAGGCAACGTGGGAACCCTTCGGGACGACGGTGATCCCCGAGTCGGTGACGGTGAAGCCCCGGGCCCGGTCCTCCTCGTGGTCGACACCGATCCGGGCGCGCTCGTCCACCACCACGAACTTGTCGAGGATGGCGCGGTGCACCTGGGCGTGCCGGTGCACCTGGACGCCGTCCATCACCACGGAGTCGGTGACCGTCGCCCAGGAGTGCAGGTGCACGCCCGGGGACAGGATGGACCCTGCGACCGTCGCGCCGGAGACGAGGACACCAGGTGAGACGATCGAGTCTGCGGCGTGCCCGAGGCGGCCCGGGCCCGCGTGGACGAACTTCGCCGGGGGCAGGCCGGTGTAGCCGGTGTACAACGGCCAGTCCTCGTTGTACAGGTTGAAGACCGGCTGGACGGCGATGAGATCCTTGTTCGCGTCGAAGTACGCGTCGATCGTCCCGACATCCCGCCAGTACGCGCGGTCCCGGTCGGTAGAGCCCGGGACGTCGTTGCGGATGAAGTCGTAGACGCCGGCCGTGCCCTCCCGGACGAAGGCCGGGACGATGTCGCCGCCCATGTCGTGCCGGGAGTCGGGGTCCGCCGCGTCCTTCGTGACCGCCTCGACGAGGGCGTCGGCGTCGAAGACGTAGTTGCCCATGGAGGCCAGCACCTCCTGCGGGGAGTCGGGCAGGCCGACGGGCGCCACCGGCTTCTCCAGGAAGTCGCGGATCCGCGTGGGGTCCTCGGGCTCGACGTCGATGACGCCGAACTGGTCTGCGAGCGCGATCGGCTGGCGGATCGCCGCGACCGTGGCGCGGGCACCCGACTCCACGTGCGCGTCGACCATCTGCGAGAAGTCCATGCGGTACACGTGGTCCGCGCCGACCACCACGACGATGTCGGGACGCTCGTCGTCGATGATGTTCAGGCATTGGTAGATGGCGTCCGCCGAGCCCAGGTACCAGTGCTTGCCGACACGCTGCTGCGCCGGGACCGAGGACACGTAGTTGCCGAGCAGGGAGGACATGCGCCAGGTCTTGGAGATGTGCCGGTCCAGGGAGTGCGACTTGTACTGCGTCAGCACGATGACCTGCAGGTAGCGCGAGTTGATGATGTTCGACAGGGCGAAGTCGACGAGCCGGTAGATCCCGCCGAACGGGACCGCTGGTTTGGCGCGCTGGGAGGTCAGCGGCATGAGTCGCTTGCCCTCTCCGCCGGCGAGGACGATGGCCAGGACCCGCGGGTGTGACGACGCCATGCCCCGACCCTAGGACCTCGCGGCGGCGGATGCCGCGCGACGCGGCCGGGAGCGCTACGTTGAGGTGCGTGAGCCACCCGTTGAGGATCGACCTGCTGACCCGCGAGTTCCCGCCCCACGTCTACGGTGGCGCCGGGGTGCACGTCGCGGAGCTGTCCGCCGTCCTGCGCAGGCATGCCGACGTCCGCGTGCGCTGCTTCGACGGGCCGCGGCCCGGCGTCGAGCAGGTCACCGGCTACGACGAGCCGGCCACCCTCTCCGGGGCGAACGCGACGCTGCGCACGCTGGGGGTGGACCTGGCGATCGCGGACGACGTCGCGGGCGCCGACGTGGTGCACTCGCACACCTGGTACGCGAACATGGCCGGCCATCTGGGCGGCATGCTGCACGGTGTCCCGCACGTGGTCACGGCGCACTCGCTGGAGCCGCTGCGCCCCTGGAAGGCCGAGCAGCTCGGGGGCGGCTACACCGTCTCGAGCTGGGCCGAGCGCACCGCCTATCTCGGCGCGGCGGGGATCGTCGCGGTCTCCGCGGGCATGCGGGCCGACATCCTGCGCTGCTACCCCGAGCTGGACCCCGACCGGGTGCACGTGGTCCACAACGGGATCGACCTCGACGGCTGGGTGCGTCCGCCGGACGACGTCGTGGCGCGGGTCGCGGGGAAGCACGGCATCGACCCGACCCGGCCCGCGGTGGTCTTCGTCGGGCGCATCACTCGGCAGAAGGGCCTGCCGGACTTCCTGCGGGCGGCCGCCCGGCTGCCGGACGAGGTGCAGGTCGTCCTCGGCGCCGGCGCCCCGGACACCCCGGAGATCATGGCGGAGGTCCGCGACCTCGTGGACGAGCTGCGGGCCACGCGCGGGGGCGGAGCGGCGGCCGGTGTGGTGTGGATCGAGGAGATGCTGCCCCGGGAGGAGCTGTGCGCGGTGCTCGCCGCCGCGACGGTGTTCGCCTGCCCGTCGGTCTACGAGCCGCTCGGTATCGTCAACCTCGAGGCCATGGCGGTGGGCCTGCCCGTGGTGGCCACGGCCACGGGCGGCATCCCCGAGGTGGTCGACGACGGCGTCACCGGCGTCCTCGTGCCGATCGAGCAGGCGGACGACGGTACGGGGACACCGCTGGACCCCGCGCGGTTCGTGGACGACCTGGCCGCCGCCCTGACCGCGGTCGTCGGCGACCCGGCCCGTGCCGCCGCGATGGGTGCCGCGGGGCGCCGCCGGGCCGAGGAGCACTTCGCCTGGGCGTCGATCGCCGAGCGCACGATGGACGTCTACCGGTTGGTGCTCGATGGGTCGTGACGGTCCGGGGCGCCGCGCCTCAGGGCACGGACCCGTAGGTCGCGGCGCTCAGCGCGCGGCGGGCCGTGCGCTCGACCTCGCGCAGCGCCGTCGACCGCTGGTCCATCTGCCACAGGTTGACTGCCGCGCCGTCGTCGTCGGTCGCGAGGTCCACGATGGCCAGCAGGCGGGTCGCGAGCTGCATGACGCGGGCGCGGCGCCCGTCGAGGTCGGGGACGGGCCAGCCGGACGTGCTCGAGCTGCGGACCCGCTCGATCGCGTCGGCGGCGTCGTCGCGCCACCGGGCGACGTCGAGCGCGTCGAGGGCGTCGGTCGCGACGACGAGGCTGCCGCGCAGCTCGCGCTCGGCGTCCGCGAGCGAGCCGAGCGTGCCGGCCACGAGGGTCGACCACGGGGGGACCTCAACGACCTGCCACGACACCAGGTGCCCCGGCTCGAGAGCGGTGCCGAACGCGGTGACGCGGGGCACGGCCGCCCAGGAACCGGCGGAGGTGGTCACGAGCAGGCACTCGCCGGACTCCGTGGCGGCGGCCGTGGCGGCCGCGGGCACGCCGGAGGGGTCGCCGGGTGCGGGCAGGACGGCGCAGACCTCCCGGGGCCCGTCGGAGAAGGTCGCGACGAGCTCTTTCAGCGTGACCTGCTCGGCCTCGGCGCCGGGCAGGCCGAGGACGGCGTGCGGCTCGTCGTCGTCGGTCACCGAACGCACCGCGAGGCCGTGCGACGCGCCGAGCGCCTGGAGCCACAGCGCCAGCACGACGCTGCGGGGCAGGGTGGTGGTCTCGCTCACGCCTCGCACGATAGACGCCTGACGTGCCTCGGCGCCTGTCGCGACGCCTCGTGGACCGCTTCGGCGAGGTGGCCCACGGTGGGCCGGGTGGGCTCCCCGCTCCGGTAGGGTCGGGCACCATGAGCGCGGTACTCGACCTGCAGGGCGTCACCGTCCGACGCGGCACCTCCACGATCGTCGACTCCGTCGACTGGACCGTCTCCGAGGGGGAGCGCTGGATCGTCCTCGGTCCCAACGGGGCCGGCAAGACGACGCTGCTGCAGATCCTCGCGGCACGTTCGCACCCGACGTCCGGCACCGCGGACCTGTTGGGTGAGCGCCTCGGGAAGGTCGACGTCTTCGAGCTGCGTCCCCGGATCGGCTTCTCGTCGTCGGCGCTCGCCGACAAGATCCCGCACCACGAGTCCGTGCGTGACGTCGTCGTGACCGCCGCGTACGGCGTCACGGGCCGCTGGCGCGAGGAGTACGAGGAGCTGGACACCGAGCAGGCGCTGGCGCTGCTCGGGGCGTTCGACGTCGCGGACCTCGCGGACCGCCGCTACGGCACGCTCAGCGAGGGCGAGCGCAAGCGCGTGCAGATCGCTCGGGCGCTCATGACGGACCCGGAGGTGCTGCTCCTCGACGAGCCGGCCGCCGGGCTGGACGTCGCCGGGCGCGAGGAGCTCGTCGGCGCGCTGGCCGAGCTCGCGGGGGACGAGTCCTCCCCGGTGCTGGTCGTGGTCACCCACCACGTGGAGGAGATCCCGCCGGGCTTCACGCACCTGCTGCTCCTCGGGGACGGCAAGGTCGAGGCGGCCGGCCCTCTCGAGGAGGTCCTCACGTCGGAGAACCTCTCGCGGGCCTTCGGCATGGACCTGCTCGTGGCGCACGGCGGCGGCCGCTGGCTCGCCCGGGCGGCACGACCTGCTCGACGCTGAGCCGCTGCCCGATCCGGCGAAAATTTGGTAAATTCAGAGCAAAGCAGACGGCGACCGCGGAGGTAGGGCCATGGACGGCTGGTTGTGGTGGATCGGCGGGGCGCTCGTCCTCGCGGTCGTCGAGATGCTCTCGCTCGACCTCGTCTTCATCATGCTCGCGGGCGGTGCCGTCGCGGGCGGCGTCACGGCGGCCGCCGGTGGACCGTTCTGGCTGCAGATCGTCGTGGCGTGCGTCGTCGCGGTGCTGCTGATGATCACGCTGCGGCCGTGGCTGCTGCAGAACCTGCGACGCCGGACCGACCTCGTCGAGACGAACGCTGCCGCACAGGTCGGCAGGATGGCCGTCGTCGTCTCCGACGTCACCGAGACCGGAGGGCGCGTGAAGCTCTCCGGCGAGGTCTGGTCCGCGCGGCTGGTCGACGACGGGCTGCCGAACAGCTCGGGTCTCGTGCCCGAGGGCGTCGAGGTCCGCGTCGTGAAGATCGACGGAGCCACGGCGGTCGTCGCGCCGGCCGGGGCGACGAGCCAGAACGTCGACGGATCCGTCTGACGACGGCGTCCTCCAACGGAAAGAGAACTCGTGGAAGATCCAGGAACAATCATCGGCTACATCGTCCTGATCGCGCTCGTCATCTTCGTGGTGGTGACGCTGTTCAAGATGGTGCAGATCGTCCCGCAGGCGACGGCCTTGATCATCGAACGGCTCGGCCGGTACCAGAAGACCTTCGAGCCGGGTCTGCACTGGCTGATCCCCTTCATCGACAAGGTGCGCGCCGGCGTCGACCTGCGTGAGCAGGTCGTCTCGTTCCCGCCGCAGCCGGTGATCACCTCGGACAACCTCGTGGTGAGCATCGACACCGTCATCTACTTCCAGGTGACCGAGCCGAAGTCCGCGGTCTACGAGATCGCCAACTACATCAGCGGTATCGAGCAGCTGACGGTCACGACCCTGCGTAACGTCGTGGGTTCGATGGACCTCGAGCAGACGCTGACCAGCCGTGACCAGATCAACGGCCAGCTGCGCGGTGTGCTGGACGAGGCGACCGGCCGGTGGGGCGTGCGCGTCAACCGTGTGGAGCTGAAGTCCATCGACCCGCCGGCCTCCGTGCAGGGCGCGATGGAGCAGCAGATGCGCGCCGAGCGTGACCGTCGTGCCACGATCCTCACGGCCGAGGGTGTCAAGCAGTCGGCGATCCTCACCGCCGAGGGTGAGAAGCAGTCGCAGATCCTCAAGGCCGAGGGTGACGCCCAGGCGGCGATCCTCACCGCCGAGGGTGAGGCGCGGGCCATCCTGCAGGTGTTCGGGGCCATCCACGAGGGCAACCCCGACCCCAAGCTGCTTGCCTACCAGTACCTGCAGATGCTTCCGGAGATCGCGAACGGCTCGTCCTCCAAGCTGTGGGTCGTCCCGACGGAGTTCACCGCAGCTCTCGGCTCGATCGCCAAGGGCTTCGGCGGGACGCCCGGCACCCCCGGCATCCCCACCGAACCGTCGGACGACGACAGCGGCAGCGGCGTGAGCGCCGCCGTACGGTCGGCGCTCGGCCAGTCGGGCCTGCAGGACCCGGGCGAGGCGCTCGCCGAGGCCCGCCGGCAGGCGCAGGCCGCGACGGCGGACGCCACGAGCTCCGGCACGCGGTCCGGTGCCCCGTTCGAGCCGAACGTCGAGCGCGGGCAGCGGCCGGTCGGCGAGCAGCCGCCGGCCCCGCCCGCCCCGCCGGCGCCGCGCACGCTCGGCGCCGAGGACGAGGGCACGCCGCCGGCACCGCAGCAGTGAGCCGACGGCCGTCCAGCGGCCCGCGGAGCCCCGTCGCCCCTCGTGGGCGGCGGGGCTCCGTCGTGCCCGGGCAAGGTCGCCCTGCGACGGCGTCGCTTGCGGAGTGAGGACTCACTCACTTACGCTGTCGCGGTGAACGACCCTGCTCCGACGCGCGCCCCCCGGATGGACCCTGACGAGCGCCGTACGGCGATCATCGCCGCCGTGCTGCCGGTCGTGGCCGAGCATGGCGTCGACGTCACCTCCCGCGAGCTGGCCCGCGCGGCGGGCGTCGCCGAGGGCACCCTCTTCCGGGCGTTCGGCGACAAGTACTCGCTCCTCGGCGCCGTCGCCGTCGAAGGGCTGCACCGCGCCTCGGGAGCCGACCAGACCCGCGTCGAGCTCGCGGACATCGACCGGACGCTGCCGCTCGCGTCACGCCTGGCCGAGGTGATCGAGCTCGGGCGGCGCCGGATGGGGGAGGCGGTGCGCTGGATGGGCATCCTGCGGGTGCTGCACCACCGTCCGGGCGCTCGCGACGGCGCCACCGATCCCCAGGTGCGCGATTTTCGTGCACGACTGGCCGAGCAGCGCGAGAAGCAGCGCGAAGCGACCATCGAAGGGCTCACCGACGTCCTGGCACCCGACGCCCACCGGCTGCGGGTCCCGGTCGACGTCGCCGTCGCCCTCGTCGAGGCGAGCATCGCCGGGACCCACGCCCGAGTCGACCACCTGATGCCCGCGCCGTCGGTCGAGGTCATCGCCGACGCGCTCGTCCACGGCATCGTCACCTCGTCCGACAGCCCGGAGGCCTGATGCTCGTCGCGCTCGTGCGCCGCTACCTCCGCCCCTATCAGGGCGCGGTCGTGCTCCTGCTGCTCCTGCAGCTCGTCGCCACGCTGGGATCGCTGTACCTGCCCTCGCTCAACGCGGACATCGTCGACCAGGGCGTGACGCTGGGCGACACCGGTTACATCATGCGGACCGGCGGCTGGATGCTCGCCGTCAGCCTCGCGCAGGTGCTCTGTGCGATCGGTGCCGTCTACCTCGGCGCCCGGGCAGCCACCGCGCTCGGCCGGGACCTGCGCCGGGACCTCTTCGACTCCGTGCAGCAGTTCTCGGCCCGGGAGCTGGACGGGTTCGGGGCGCCGTCGCTCATCACCCGCACCACCAACGACGTCCAGCAGGTCATGATGGTCGTGCTCATGACCTTCACGGTCATGGTGATGGCGCCGATCATGATGGTCGGCGGTGTCGTCATGGCGCTGCGCGAGGACCCGACGCTGTCGCGGCTGCTGCTGGTCGTGGTGCCGATCCTGGGTGCCGCCGTCGGCCTGATCATGTGGCGGATGGTCCCGTACTTCCGGGGGATGCAGGCGCGGATCGACGTCATCAACGCGGTGCTGCGCGAGCAGATCACGGGGATGCGCGTGGTGCGCGCGTTCGTCCGCGAGGAGCGCGAGGAGCAACGCTTCGGCGCGGCGAACACCCGCCTCTACGACGTCTCGCTCGGCGCCGGCAAGCTCATGGCCCTGGCCTTCCCCACGGTCATGCTCATCATGAGCCTCTCGCAGGTCGCCGTGCTCTGGTTCGGTGCCGGCGAGGTCTCCGCCGGCGAGCTGCAGGTGGGCTCGCTGATGGCGTTCCTGTCCTACATCATGTTCATCCTCATGGCCGTCATGATGTCCACGATGATGGTCATGATGGTGCCGCGGGCCGCGGTCGCCGCAGGCCGTATCAGCGACGTGCTCGGTACCCGGTCCACGGTGGTCGAGCCCGCGGAGCCGGTCGCGCTCGCGTCGCTCGCGGGCGACCAGGGCCCGCGGGGGCGCGTGAGCTTCGCCTCGGTGGAGTACGGCTACCCCGGAGCGGACGAGCCGGTGCTCCACGACCTCACCTTCACCGCGGAGCCGGGGCGGACGACGGCGATCATCGGCTCCACCGGAGCGGGCAAGACGACGCTCCTGAACCTCGTGCCGCGGCTCTTCGACGTGACCGGCGGCAGCGTGAGCATCGACGGTGTGGACGTCCGGGACCTGTCGCTGCACGACCTCGGGTCGTTGACGGGGCTGGTGCCGCAGAAGGCGTTCCTCTTCTCCGGCACGGTCGCGGACAACCTGCGGTACGGCAAGGCCGACGCGACCGAGGCCGAGATGTGGGCCGCGCTCGAGGTGGCACAGGCCCGCGACTTCGTCGAGGCGCTGCCCGAGGGTCTGCACGCGCCCGTCTCCCAGGGCGGCACGACGTTCTCGGGCGGCCAGCGGCAACGCCTCGCCATCGCTCGCGCCGTGATCCGCCGTCCGCGGATCTACCTCTTCGACGACTCGTTCTCCGCGCTCGACTACGCCACCGACGCGCGCCTGCGTGCGGCGCTGCGCCCGCGGACGGCGGACGCCTCGGTCATCGTCGTGGCGCAGCGGGTCGCGACGATCCGCGACGCCGACCAGATCCTCGTCCTCGACCACGGGAGGATCGTCGGGCGCGGCACGCACACCGAGCTGCTCGAGTCCAACGAGACGTACGCCGAGATCGTCACGTCGCAGATGTCCCTGGAGGAGGCAGCATGAGCCACCCGCACGCGGCTGCCGGCATGCCGACGGCCAAGCCCATGGACTTCTCCGGTTCCTTGCGGCGCTTCGCCACCACGATGCGTCCCGAGCGCGCCCGGGTCGTGCTGCTGACCCTGTGCGGGGTGGTCTCGGTCGCGCTGACCGTGACCGGCCCCAAGATCCTGGGCGACGCGACGAACGTCATCTTCGAGGGTTTCGTCGGCCAGCTCCTCGGCCGGACCATGCCTGCGGGGACCACCACGCAGGAGGCCGTCGCGGCTCTGCGTGCGTCCGGCGACGACTCCCAGGCGGACATGGTCGCCGCGATGGGCGACGTGGTGCCCGGCCAGGGCGTGGACGTCGACCGGCTCGCGCAGATCCTCGGCGTCGTCGTCCTGATCTACGTGGGGGCGTTCGCCTTCGGCTGGCTGCAGGCCCGGCTGATGACCGTCGCGGTGCAGAACACGGTGCGCCGGCTGCGTGACGACGTCGAGGCCAAGCTGCACCGGATCCCTCTCAGCCATGTCGACAAGCAGGCTCGTGGCGACATCCTGTCCCGCGTCACGAACGACATCGACAACGTGGCGCAGTCGACCACGCAGACGCTCGCGCAGCTCGTGACGTCGCTGCTGACCGTCGTCGGCGTCCTGGCGATGATGTTCTGGATCTCCTGGGTGCTGGCCCTCGTGGCGCTGGTCACGGTGCCGCTGTCGGTCGTGCTGACGATGGCGATCGCGAAGCGGTCCCAGCCGCAGTTCGTGGAGCAGTGGGCGGCGACCGGCCGTCTGAACGCTCACGTCGAGGAGATGTTCACCGGCCACGCCCTGGTCAAGGTGTACGGCCGCCAGCAGGACGCCGCACGGACCTTCGCCCGCGAGAACGAGGCGGTCTACGACGCGACCCGGCGCTCACAGTTCATCTCGGGCACCATCCAGCCCTCGATGGGCTTCCTGGCGAACCTCAACTACGTCCTGGTCGCCGTCATCGGCGGGCTGCGGGTGGCGTCCGGGCAGTTGTCGATCGGCGACGTGCAGGCGTTCATCCAGTACTCGCGGCAGTTCACCCAGCCACTGACCCAGGTGGCCTCGATGATGAACCTGCTGCAGTCCGGCGTCGCGTCCGCCGAGCGGGTCTACGAGCTGCTCGACGCGCCCGAGCAGGACCCGGACCCCGTCCCTGCCCGGGAGCTGACCGACGTGCGGGGCAGGGTCGAGTTCTCCGGAGTCTCCTTCTCCTACGATCCGCAGGAGCCGCTGATCGAGGACCTCGACCTCGTCGCGGAGCCGGGACAGACCGTCGCGATCGTGGGTCCGACCGGCGCCGGCAAGACCACGCTGGTGAATCTGCTCATGAGGTTCTACGAGATCGACGGCGGTCGCATCACGCTCGACGGCGTCGACACCCGCGAGCTGACCCGCCACGCGCTGCGCTCGCGGATCGGCATGGTGCTGCAGGACACCTGGCTGTTCCGGGGCACCATCGAGGAGAACCTGCGCTACGGCGTCCGCGACGGCACGGAGGTCTCGACGGAGACCTTCCTCGAGGCGACCCGGGCCACCTCGGTGGACCCGTTCGTGCGGACGCTGCCCGACGGCTACGACACCGTGCTGGACGACGAGGGCACCGCGTTGTCGGCGGGGGAGAAGCAGCTGCTCACGATCGCCCGGGCATTCCTCGCCGACCCGGAGATCCTCGTGCTCGACGAGGCGACCAGCTCTGTCGACACCCGGACCGAGGTGCTCGTGCAGCAGGCGATGAACGCGCTGCGCTCGGGGCGCACGGCGTTCGTCATCGCGCACCGGTTGTCGACCATCCGCGACGCGGACGTCATCGTCGTCATGGAGCACGGCCGGATCGTCGAGCAGGGCGACCACGACGACCTGCTCGCCGCCGACGGTGCCTACGCCCGCCTCTACGCGAGCCAGTTCGTGGCGCCGGCCGTCGAGGAGTCGGAGGCGGTCCAGGACGTCAGGACGGCAGCACCATGAGCCGGACCGGCGGAGCGCCGGCCTGCTGCCAGTCGAACCGTGCCTCACCGACGATCCGCCAGCCCTTGCGCAGGTAGACGGCGTGGGCCACGCCGTCGCGGTCGTCCTCGTCGAGCACGGGGGTGCGTCCGGTGCCGCAGATCCACTCGGTGGCCGCGTCCAGGAGTCGTCCGCCCACGCCCTGGCCCTGGCCCTGGGCGACCCGGTGCACGTTAGAGGACCGAGACGCAGGACGGCTCGCTCACCGGCCGGCGACGTGCTCCGGGTTGATGCGCCGGCAGCGGTGGCGTGCCAGAGTGGGCCCGTGATCGCCCACCGCCCCCACCATGCGTCGGGACCGTCCACCGGCGAACGAGGCGGCACGGGGCGGGACGCACCCCGCCGTCCGAGCGTCACGGTGGGGATCCTGGTCGTCCCCGCCGTCCTGCTCGCCGTCGCGGCGGCCGGGGCGCTGCTGCCGGGCGTGCCGTGGCTCGGGCAGGTCGGCGGGTATGCCGCGGCCTGGGCCCCGTGGCTCGTCGTGGCCGGGCTGGCGGTGACGGTGTGCGCGACCGTGGCGCTCCTGCGTCGCGGTTCGGTCACCAGGGTGGTGGCCGTGGCGGGCGGGCTGGTCGCGGCGGCGCTGTCGTTCGTCGTGGTCACCCAGCAGCTGCGCGTCGCGCAGGAGCACGCGGTCGGGGTGCAGATCGCCGAGCTCTTCCGGTTCACGCCGGGCGACACGGAGGCCGACCTGGACGCCCGGTACGGCGAGGCCGACGGCGAGCCGCAGGACCTGTCGTTGTGGCTCCCGGAGGGCGGGGCGGCCGGTGAGGCGCCGGTCGTGGTCCTCGTCCACGGTGGTGGCTGGGTCGCGGGCGAGCGGTCGCAGACGACGACGGCGTCGCACGCGGCCTGGTTCGCCGCCCAGGGCTACCTGGCCGTCAGCATCGACTACCCGCTCTCCGGCGACGACCGGCACCTGTGGGACGCCGTGGAGCCGCAGGTGGCCTGCGCGCTGGTGTGGGTGGGCGAGCACGCTGCCGAGCACGGGGGCGACGCCGACAGGGTGTTCCTCGCCGGGGACTCGGCGGGCGGCAACCTCGCGCTGGAGGTCGCCTTCCGTGCCGCCGCCGGGGACCTGGACCCGGCGTGCGACGGGACGGTGCCGCCCGTGGCCGCCGTCAGCACGCTGTACCCCGTGGCCTCGCCCGGCGGCCTCCACGGGAACACCGACCCCGTGATGGGCAGCCGGGGGCGCGAGCTGACGGAGCAGTACACGGGCGGGTCGCCGTCGGAGTACCCGGAGCGGTACGCGGCGATCACGCCGGCGGAGCACGTGACGCCCGACTCCCCGCCGACGCTGATGGTCGCCGGGAAGGCCGACCACCTGGTGCCGGCGGCCGGGGCGGAGGAGCTCGCCGCGGTGCTCTCGGGCGCGGGCGTCGCACGGGAGCTGGTCCTGCTGCCCGCGGCGGACCACGTGTTCGACAGTGCGCCGGGCGGGATCGGCACCCAGGTCTGGCGCGATCTCACGCTGAGGCTGTTCGAGCGGTCGTGACGTGGTGCGGCACCATGGTCGTGTGACTCTCTTCACCGCACCCACCGACCACACGCCCGACCCCTCCCTGGCGCACCGGCGCGCGCAGGCGGAGGTGACCGTCACCGGGCCGGACGGCGTGCCGCTGGCCGGCACCGACGTCGTCGTGGCCCAGAGGCGGCACGCGTTCGGGTTCGGCTGCATCGGCTTCGAGCTCGTGGACCACGCGAACGGCCGTTCTGCCGACCCTGCCTACGACAACGATTTCGCGGACCGCTGGCTCGACGTCTTCAACATCGCCACGCTGCCGTTCTACTGGGGCACGTTCGAGCCCGCCGAGGGCGCGCCCCGCACGGCCGAGACGCTGGCCGCGGCCCGCTGGTTCGCCGACCGCGGCGTGACCGTCAAGGGGCACCCGCTGGTGTGGCACACGGTGCAGCCGCGGTGGCTCCTCGGCAGGCCGCTCGACGAGGTCGAACGGTTGCAGCGCGAGCGCATCCGGCGCGACGTCGGCGACTTCGCCGGGGTCATCGACACCTGGGACGCGATCAACGAGACCGTCATCATGCCGGTGTTCACCGCCGAGGAGAACGCGATCACGCCGCTCGCGCGGCTCAAGGGCCGCGTGGAGACGATCCGGATGGCGTTCGACGAGGCGCGGGCCACCAACCCGGGCGCCACCCTGCTGCTCAACGACTTCGACATGTCGACGGCCTACGAGTGCCTCATCGAGGCGGTGCTCGAGGCGGGCATCCGGATCGATCGGCTGGGCCTGCAGTCGCACATGCACCAGGGCTACTGGGGCGAGGAGAAGACGCTGCGCATCCTGGAGCGGTTCGCGCGGTACAACATCCCGATCCACCTCACCGAGAGCACGCTGCTGTCCGGCGAGGTGATGCCGGAGCACGTCGTCGACCTCAACGACTGGCAGGTGGAGTCCTGGCCGTCGACCCCGCAGGGGGAGGAGCGTCAGGCCGACGAGGTGGAGCGGCACTACCGCACCCTGCTCAGCCACCCGGCGGTGGAGGTCGTCAACTACTGGGGCCTCGGGGACCGCGGCATGTGGCTGGGTGCCCCGGGCGGGCTGCTGCGCGCGGACGGGTCGCCCAAGCCGTCCTACGACCGGCTGCGCTCCCTCGTCAAGGGCGAGTGGTGGTATGCACCGACGACGCTGCGCACCGACGACGCCGGACGGGTCCGCGTCGAGGGGTTCCTCGGCGACTACGAGGTCTCGCTGCCCGACGGCGGCGACGCGGCGGCGCTGAGCCTCGACCGGGCGGGGGAGCAGACGGCGCAGGTGCGCCTGGCGGGCTGAGAGAATCCCCGGGTGACCTCGCCCGCCGACCCTCGTCCCGCCGTCGTCCGTGTCACCGATCCCGGCGACCCGCGGCTGCGCGACTACACCGACCTGACCGACGTGAAGCTGCGCACCGTGCGGGAGCCCGCCGAGGGACTGTTCATGGCCGAGTCCTCGAACGTCATCCGGAGGGCTCTCGCCGCGGGGCACCGGCCGCGCTCGTTCCTCATGGCCGACAAGTGGCTCGACTCGATGGCCGACGTGCTCGATGCCCACCCCGAGGCCCCGGTCTACGTCGCCGACGAGCGGGTGCTGCGCGAGATCACCGGGTTCCACCTGCACCGTGGTGCGTTGGCCGCGATGCACCGCCCCGAGCTGCCGGCCGTGCACGAGCTGGTCGCCGGGGCACGCGGGGGAGCCGGGGCGCGGCGCGTGGCAGTGCTGGAGGACATCGTGGACCACACCAACGTGGGCGCGATCTTCCGGGCGGCGGCGGGCCTGGGTGTCGACGCCGTCCTCGTCTCTCCACGGTGCGCCGACCCGCTGTACCGCCGGTCGGTACGGGTGTCGATGGGAACCGTGTTCCAGGTGCCGTGGACGCGGCTGGCCACGTGGCCCGGCGGCCTGCACGACCTCCAGGACGACGGCTTCACGGTGGCGGCGCTGGCGCTCGCCGACGACGCCGTCTCGCTGGACGACCTGGCGGCCGACCCGCCGGAGCGTCTCGCGCTCGTCCTCGGTGCCGAGGGGGACGGGCTGTCGCGCGGTGCCGTCGCGGCCGCGGACCGGGTGGTGAAGATCCCGATGGCCGGCGCCGTCGACTCGCTCAACGTGGCGGCGGCGTCGGCCGTGGCATTCTGGGCGACCCGCTCATGAGGCGGACCGCCTCGTGGCTCCGGCCTCGCCCCGCGCTCGGTCAGGCCGGACGGTCGGACCGGTGGCGCAGGCGCTCGCGGGCGGTGCGTCCACGCCTGGCCGCAGGGACGACGCCGGTGGCGGACGCGAGGCCCATCGCTCCGGGGACGTCGGCGTAGAGGGTCTCGTGGCCGCCGGCCGGGACGGAGTAGGTCTCGTGCCAGACGCCGACCGCGCCGGGCACCTTCGTGGCGCGGCGGTAGAACTCGAGCCACGCGGGGCGGTGCCGGCGCTCGTCGGCGTTGGCGTACCGGTAGACGTCCGCGACGGTGCGCCAGTACTGCACCATCGTGGGGCCGCGCGCCCCGACCAGCGTGGTGGCACCGAGGAACCCGGAGTCCGGGTCCTGGTACAGCTCGCGGAGCATCGGCCTCATGGCGGCCAGGGCCGGCCACCAGGCGTCCGGCCGCCAGAGCTTGTTGATCCGGGCGCCGATGAGGAAGACGGCGAGGTCGCCGTCGTGGTCGTGCGTGGTGAGGTCCACCATGACGTCTCCTTGGATAGTTAGACTCTCCATTATTGGAGAGTGTTACTCTCCATTATTGGAGAGTGTTACTCTCCAATGTCAAGAGGTGGGGGAGGACCGATGCGCATCTCAGGGCTCGCGGCAGCGACCGGAGTGCCGGTGGCCACGCTGAAGTACTACCTGCGCGAAGGTCTGGTGCCGCCCGGGGCGGCGACGTCGCGCACGCAGGCGGACTACGACGACACGCACGTGGCCCGCGTGCGGCTGGTGCGGGCGCTCACCGAGTCGGCCGGGCTGAGCCTGGCCGCCGTCCGCGACGTCCTCGCGGCGCTGGATGATCCGCCGATGTCGAGGCACGGCCTGCTGGGAGCCGCGCACCACGCGCTGGTGGCGGCCGAGGGTGAGGGGATGTCGCGCGAGGAGCCGGGTGCCGTGGGCGACGACGAGGCCAGGCGGCGCGTCCTCGAGCTCGTGGCGGAGCGCGGGTGGTGCGACGACCCGCTGCTCGTCGACCGGCTGGGCGAACAGCTCCGGGCCGCCGACGCCGCCGGGGTCGCGGTCTCGGACGGGTACCTCCGGGCGCTCGCGGCGGCAGCGGACCGCGTCGCGGCGGCCGACCTGTCCACCGTGCGCGGCGAGCCGGCGGGCGCCCTGCGCCAGGTGGTGCTCGGCACGCTGCTGACCGACCCCCTGCTGGTCACGCTGCGGCGTATGGCCCAGGAGCGAGCGAGCCGGGAGGCGGCCGAGGGCTGACGACCCGTCGTCGACCCCTGTGATCCCGGTCACGGAGCTTGCCGCGGGCGCATCAAGTGAGGTTAGGCTGGCCTGCGTGACTGAGAGCGCCGCTGTGGCTACCGTGACCGAACCGACCGGCGTCGTCGCGCCGCAGCCGTGGCGCATGTTCGACGTCGAGGTCGAGCGGATCACGCGCCTGTGCCCGTCGTTCGTCCGCATCACCTTCACCGGCGCCGACCTGGACCTCTTCGCGGACAACGGCGCCGACCAGCGGGTCAAGTTCCTGCTCCCGGCCCCGTGCGGTGGGTGGGAGTACCTCGACCGGCAGAGCCCCGACTGGTTCACCTCCTGGCGCGAGCTGCCCGAGGAGCGGCGCAACCCGCTGCGCACCTACACGGTGCGCGCGGTGCGGCCGGACCTGCGCGAGGTCGACGTCGACATCGTCCTGCACGGGGACACCGGTCCGGCATCCCGCTGGGCCAACGGTGCTCGCCCCGGCACGCCCCTGGTCATCCTCGGGCCCAACGCCGCCCACAGCGGCGCTCACGGTGGCCGCGAGTTCGCCCCGCCGACGACGAACCACGCGCTGCTGCTGGCCGGTGACGAGACGGCCGTGCCCGCGATCGCCTCGATCTGCGAGGCGCTGCCCGCCGACGCCGTCGGTGAGGTGTTCCTCGAGGTTCCGCACCGCGAGGACCGCTGGACCCTCGCTGCGCCGGCCGGGGTGCGGGTCACCTGGCTGGCTCGCGAGGAGGCCGAGCACGGCACGCACCTCGTGCCCGCCGTCCAGGAGGCGGCCGACCGCATGCTGGCGATGGGCGTGCGGGCGACGGCCGGCGAGGCGCCCGCGACTCCGGACCTGGAGGACGTCGACGTCGACCACGGCATCCTCTGGGAGGTGCCGGTGGACGCCTCGGGCAGGCCGCTGGCGCAGGACACGGTGCTGTACGCCTGGCTGGCAGGCGAGGCGGGCGTCATCAAGGCGCTGCGTCGCTACCTGGTCGGCACCAAGGGCGTGGACCGCAGGTCCGTGGCCTTCATGGGCTACTGGCGGCGCGGTCGCGCCGAGTGCTGAGCCTGTCGCGGACCGGTTGTGCCGCTCACCGCTGGTAGGTCCCGGTGAGCGTCGCCCGCGCGAGCGTGTGGAAGTAGACGTTGAACGCGGCGTGGACGTTCGTGTTCTCGGGCGTCAGCTCCAGGGAGTCCACGTCGAGGGCGTGCACGGCGAAGATGTAGCGGTGCGCGTGGTCCCCGGGAGGGGGACCGGCGCCCTCGAAGCCCTGCGCGCCGCCGTCGGACGTGAGTTGGAAGGCGCCGTCGGGCAGGCCCGAGCCGTCGGCCGCTCCCGCGCCGCGAGGCAGCGAGGTCACCGAGGTCGGCAGATCGAGGACGTGCCAGTGCCAGTAGCCCGACGGCGTGGGGGCGTCCGCGTCGAAGCAGCTCACCACGAACGACCGCGTGGCCGCGGGGAAGCCGGACCAGGACAGCTCCGGCGAGATGTTGCCGCCGTCGACCGCGTGGTCCGACGACATCGGTTCGCCGGGCGAGACCTCCGGGCTGGTCAGCTCGAACGTCGCGGGGACGGGCAGGAGCGAGTAGGGGTCGGGGGGCACGGGGCGGGTGAAGTCCATGCCACCACTGTGGTGGTGACCGCGGCTCGCGGCAACGCGGCCGAGACGGCGTCCCGGGTGCTGAAACGGGTGCCGCGACGGGTGCTCGGCGTCCGCGGTCCGTGGTAGCGTCAATCCAACAAACCGACCGGCCGGTACGGCTGGCCCCGTGTCGCGACGCCGCGACGCGAGATCGACGACGACGTTCGAGAGGTGGCGCGGTGCGCAGGTTCGCAGGGAAGGTCACGCTCGTCACGGGCGCGAGCCGGGGCATCGGCCTCGCGGTGGCGCACCGGCTCGTGGCCGAGGGCGGGCAGGTCGTGCTCACGGGGCGCAAGCCGGAGGCGCTCGAGGAGGCGGTGGCGGCGCTCGGCGCTGACAACGCCTCCGCCGTCGCCGGCAAGGTCGACGACGCCGCGCACCGCGAGCAGGTCTTCGCCCACGTGGCCGAGCGGTACGGGCGCCTTGACCACCTGGTCAACAACGCGGGGATCAACCCCGCCTGGGGCCCGGTGCTCGAGGTGGAGCCGTCGGTGGTGCGCAAGATCCTCGACGTCAACGTGGTCGCCGCCCTCGAGTGGACGCGCGACGCCGTCGCCGCCGGTCTCCGGTCGTCGATCGTCAATACCGCCTCGATCTCCGGCACCTCCACGAGCCCCAACATCGCCTTCTACGGCGTCTCGAAGGCCGCGCTGATCAACCTCACCGGTCAGCTCGCCCAGGAGCTCGCGCCCCGTCTGCGCGTCAACGCCGTCGCCCCGGCCGTCGTCAAGACGCACCTGTCGCGAGCACTGTACGAGGGGCGCGAGGACGACGTGGCGGCCGGCTACCCCCTGGGCCGCCTCGGTGTGCCCGACGACGTGGCCGGGCCGATCGCGTTCCTGCTCTCCGACGACGCGGCCTGGATCACCGGCCAGACACTCCGGATCGACGGTGGCGCGTCCATCGTGCCCGTCGGGTGAAGGATGGACCCATGAAGACCACCCACGTCGCCGACTCGGTCCTGCAGGCCGCCCTCGACCTCTTCGCCACCCAGGGCTATGCGACCACGAGCGTCCAGCAGATCGTCGAGGCCGCCGGCGTCACCAAGGGCGCCATGTATCACTACTTCCAGTCCAAGGACGATCTCCTCTTCGCGATCTACGACCGCATGCTGTCGTTGCAGAAGCGGCACCTCGAGGAGATCGTCGCGCGCGGTGGCGCCACGACGGACGTCCTGCGCACGGTGTGCGTCGACGTCGTCGAGACCTCCATCGACCTGCTGGCCGAGGGCACCGTGTTCTTCCGGAGCATGCACATGCTCAAGGACCCTCGGCGCAAGGACGTCATCCAGCGGCGGCGCGAGTACCACGACGAGTTCGCCGCGCTCATCGCCCAGGGCCAGGCCGAGGGAGCCCTGCGGACCGACGTCCCGCGGTCCGTGCTCATCGCCCACTTCTTCTCCGACGTGCACTACCTGTCCTACTGGTACTCGCCGTCGGGTCCCGAGACCAAGACAGAGGTCGCGAACCAGCTGACCGACCTCTTCCTGCGCAGCATCACCGTGGAGAACTGATGACCGAGACCATGCGCGCCTGGCGCGTCACCCGCAACGGCGAACCGACCGAGGTCATGAGCCTCGACGAGGTCGACCGCCCCGAGCCCGGGCCGGGGGAGGTGCTCGTCCGCACCCGTGCCGTGGCCGTGAACTTCCCCGACGTCCTGCTCGCCCGTGGTACCTACCAGGTGCGCCCGGAGCTGCCCTTCGTGCCGGGCATCGAGCTGTGCGGCGATGTCGTCGCGCTCGGCGAGGGGGTCGACCGCTCCGGCCGCGTGGCCGTGGGCCAGCGCGTCGTGGGGTCGGCCATCGGGGTGCTGTCCGAGTTCGCGGTGCTGCCGGCGGAGTCGTGCCGGCTCGCCCCGGACTCGCTCGACGACGCCCAGGCCGCAGCACTCACCATCGCCTACCAGACCGCCTGGTTCGGGCTGCACCGCCGTGCGGGGCTGGCGTCCGGCGAGACGCTCCTCGTCCACGCCGCCGCGGGCGGCGTGGGCACCGCCGCCTGCCAGCTCGGCGCGGCGGCCGGTGCGACGGTGATCGGTGTCGTGGGCAGCGAGGCCAAGGCCGACGTCGCCCGCACGGCCGGGGCCGAGCACGTCCTGGTCCGCTCCGGTGATCTGGCAGCTCAGGTCAAGGAGCTGACCGGCGGCGCCGGCGCCGACGTGGTCTTCGACCCGGTCGGTGGCGCGTCGTTCGAGGCGTCGACCAAGTGCATCGCGTTCGAGGGCAGGATCGTCGTCGTCGGTTTCGCGAGCGGCGAGGTCGCCCCGGTCCGCGCGAACCACGCGCTGGTGAAGAACTACGGCGTGCTGGGGCTGCACTGGGCGCTCTACCAGCAGCGCGATCCCGCCCTCGTCGACGCGGCGCACGCGGAGCTGACCCGGCTGGCGGGCTCGGGCGCCGTGGTGCCCGTCGTGGCCGACGTCGTGCCGTTCGACCGTGCGCCTGACGCGGTCCGCCGCCTCGCCGAGGGCGCCACGACGGGGCGCCTGGTCGTCCGCGTGGCCGCCTGACCCGGCTCGGCCCACCCAGATCCACTCGTGCGAAGGAGCACCGTGACCACTGACCTCACCGACCGCGTCGCGATCGTCACGGGCGGTGCCCGGGGGATCGGCGCCGCCTACGTCCGGGCGCTGCACGACGCCGGCGCTCGCGTCCTCGTCGCCGACCTGCTGGAGACGGAGGGGGCCGCGCTCGCGCACGAGCTGGGGGAGCGTGCCCGGTTCGCGGTCCTGGACGTGACCGACGAGGACGGCTGGACGCGTGTGGTCGACGACACGGTCGCGAGCTGGGGCGCCGTGGACGTGCTGATCAACAACGCCGGGATCGCCAACGCCGGCCCGATCGAGCACTACCCACGCACGAAGTGGGACGCCGTCATCGCGGTGAACCTCACCGGGACCTATCTCGGCTGCCGAGCGGTCGTCCCGGCGATGAAGGCCGCGGGCCGCGGCTCGATCATCAACATCTCGTCCGTCGAGGGGATGCGCGGCAGCACCCACCTGCACGGCTACGTGGCCTCGAAGTTCGGGGTGCGGGGTCTGACGAAGTCGCTGGCCGTCGAGCTCGGCGCGGACGGGATCCGCGTCAACTCGGTGCACCCGGGCTTCATCGACACGGAGATGACGGCGAAGATCGACCCGTCCGGGCTGCCGATCCCGCTGCGACGGGGCGGGCGTGCCGAGGACCTCACCGGCACGGTGCTCTACCTCGCCGGTGCCGCCTCCGCCTACGTCACCGGCGCCGAGATCGTCGTCGACGGCGGCATGATCAACGGCGTCGGCCACCTCTGACCGATCACCCTCAGGTCGCGTTCCCCGGCCAGGCACGGGCGTCGCCTGACCGCGCGACGGCTTGCAGGTGAAGGGCCGCGTCGCGGAGGGTGGGAGCCGCTTCGCGTCGGTGCACCGGTGACAGCAGCAGCCTCCATGTCGCTGCACGCAGCGATGACGTGAAGGCTAGTGCGGTGGCAAGCTGCACCCCGCCCCGGTGGACCTCGATGAGCAGGTTCGCGCTGGTTCCGCGCCCGCTGGCGGTCAACAAGACGTGGTGGTGGTCCTCCGAGCCGATCGACCAGCCTGCGACGCTGTCCGGCTGGCCGTCAGCGGCTGTCCGCAGGCCGAGCAAGGTCTGGAACACCAGGTCTCGGTCCGAACGGGAGATGGCCTTCTCGAACATCGCGAGCGCCCATGCCCGGGGACTCGCCACCACATCGGTGGTCAGGGCGAAGCGGTCGAGATAGGCCGGGCAGATCGACATCCGCTCAGCGGCCACCGCCGACCCGGTGATACCGCCCTCGACCCGTGGCCGGCGCTCGGGGCGACTGCGCGTCGTCCTGGTCCTCGGTCGTGCCAGCGACCGAAGCATGCGCACGGAGCGTGACCACCGCGGTGCGGGCGATTCGGTCCCGGAGACGATCGACTCCGCTCGGTCCAGCGTGTCTTCGATCAGGGCGTCGTGCAGGGGGCGGAAGGCCAGCGGCCAGCTCAGGCGCGCGACGTGGTGCGGCGAGATCGACAGGACGTGGGTGAACGTGGTGTGGAGCGGGCCGCTCTCCTCGAGGCGGAACTCGTGGTAGCCGTCGAAGCCCGACGGCGCGGTGAACCGAAAGCGGACCCGCCGGCCCGGTTCCAGCTCCTCGACGTAGTAGCGGATCGGCCCGTGACCACCCGGAGCCCCGAGCCGCAGGTCTGGCGCCAACCGGAGAGCGGGCCAGTGGTCGGAGGGCCACATGCGGTCCCGGTCGCTGGCCAGGTCATCGACCAGTGCTGCGCACCGGGCGATCGGCGCCGGGAGCGTACGGACGTGCTCGTTCCTCACAGTGGCCATGGACGGCTCCGTTCCCGGGGCGTTCGAAGTGTATGTACCGTATGGTACACAGCCGAATGCTGTGGCGTACCGTTTGGTACACTAGTGGATGTGACCGACGATCCGCAGACCTCCGACCGCTCGTCCCCGGTGGCAGGCGTGCACCGTGAGCCTGGGTGGGGCGCGGTCCGTCTGGTGAGGCCCGCCGGTCACGGCTATCTGCACATCGGTCTGACGAGCGGCGCGTGGCGTGTGCCACCCGCACTCCCGTCGAGGCGGCGACGCGCGATGCTGTTGCGACTGCACCGGGTGGCTGCCGAGCTGCGGCGGCAGCCGGGAGTCCAGCGAGCGGACGTCTTCCGCGGCTTCCTCCGGCCGCCCGGGTCGGGCAGGCCGTTCGAGGGGCAGGACGTGCCGGTGCTCCTCCCCGATGTCGTGCTGCTCGTCGAGGCCACGACACCACAGGTGGCCCAGAGTGCGCTCGAGCATCCTGCCGTGGCCCGGCTCCTGGTCGAGGAGCCGACCGCACATGCCTTCGCGGCGTCCGACGTGCGCCGCATCGGGCCGGTCGACCACGAGCGTCAGGGAGTGTTCCTCTTCAACTACTTCGCGGCCGACGACGTCGAGAGCAACCTCCATGCCTGGCAGTACACCGCCGGGTGGTTCCAGGAGGAGACGGGGCTCGACAACTCGACCGTCCTTGCTCCCCGCGCTCCGCGCGTGGGTGAGCACACGCTCGTCAACCATTGCCGCTGGGATCGTTCGGTCGACATCCTCCCGTCGCTGGTCTTCAAGCGGAGCTTTCGGACCTACGTGCTGCAGACCTTCGCGCGCCACCGGGTGTCGGCCCGCCCGCTGCTCTACCGGCTGGACCGGTGACTGCCGCACTCCTGCGCCGAACCGGTCCACCCGATCGCCATACGACAGGAGCGACGCCATGAAGGTTCTGGTCAACGATGGAAGCGGCGACGTCGGCTCGGGCGCCGATCCGGCGGCCGGGGTAGAGGTGCAGCCGGCTGCGGCCGCGTCGCGACGAGAGGACCTGGTCGAGATCGTCGACCTCGTCCGTGCGGTGCAGGATGCGCAGCAGTCCGAGGACGCTGCCGCCTTCACCGCGTTGTTCCAACGTGACACCGTGTGGACCACCGCTCACGGCCACCGCATGACCGGGTGGGAGGAGATCGACAGCTTCACCCGCCGGGTGCTTCCCGGAGCGATGCGTGAGTCCACGGCGACCTACGACGTCGAGCACGTGCTCTTCGTGCGACCCGACGTCGCGGTCGTCAACGTCCGGCAACGGCCGGTGACGCCGGACGGCGCACCGCTCCACAGCGTGCCCGAGGGGCGACCTGTCTACGTCCTCGCCCGGAACGCGGGCGGGTGGCAGATCGCCGCGGGGCAGAACACCCAGGTCCGTACGGGCTGAGCGCGGGCAGCGCTCCGGCGGGCAGACCGGCCGGGGCGGGCGGGCCTCTCCTCAGGGCGTCGTGGCGCCTGCCGGGGGCGCAGCACCCGCGGCGACGTCGGCTCGGGCGTCGCTGATCCCGGCGAGCCAGGTGTCGAAGGACGTGGGCGCGATATGTGCGCCGTCGAGCGGGAGCAGGGCGTCTCCGGCCATCTCCACACCGAAGATCCCGGTGTGCCAGCTCGGCACCAGCTGGATCTCCTGACCGCGCGTGGCGAAGGTCCGCCGCGCCATGTCGACGAGATCTTCGCGCTCGGGTCCCGCCACCTCGACGTGCCGGCCCTGAGGACCCGTGACGGCCACGCGGGCGAGGATCTCCGCCACGTCGGCCGGGGCCACCGGCTGGACGAGCAGCGGGGGGACCAGGGCCACGCCGTTGTCCTCGGTCCACGAGGCGACCATCTCGGCGAAGTCGTGGAACTGTGTCGCGGGAACGATCGTCCAGGGGACGTCGCCTGCCACGACGGCGGCCTCCTGTGCTCGCTTGCCGGCGTAGTGGGCGTTGCCTCGGACTCGGGACACCCCGGCGATCGACAGGACGATGTGGTGCTTGACGCCTGTCGCGCGTTCGGCGGTGAGCAGGTGCTCCGTGGTGGTGCGGAAGAATTCTTCGGCGGCACGTTCGTCGGTGACGGTCGTGTTGGTCACGTCGACGACGACATCGACGTCGGCGAGGGCGTCGTCCAGGCCCTGGCCGGTCAGGGCGTCGATGCCGTGCGCGCGGCTGACCGGGACGACCTCGTGGTGATCGCGCTCCAGCGCGCGGTGGACCAGGCGGCCGATGCGTCCCGTGGCACCGACGACAGCTGCTCGCATGACTCCTCCTCTTTTACGGATATGCAGGGTCCATAATATTGCCAATAGCTATGATGGCAAGATGAAGCTGCCGGAGAGTACGGAGTGGGCCCTGCACAGCGTGACCGCGTTGGCCCAGGTGCCGCGTGAGGCGGTCAGTGCCCGTCGGCTGGCCGAGCACTTCGGGCTCCCCTCGCCCTACCTCTCGAAGCAGCTCGCACTTCTCGTGCGCGCGGGCGTGCTCTCCGCGTCGACCGGGCCCCGCGGCGGCTTCCGGCTGGCCCGCCCCGCCTCGAGCATCACGCTGCTGGACGTGGTCGAGGCCGTCGACGGGTCGGCCGACCCCTACACCTGCCACGAGATCCGTCAGCAGGGCCGCGGTGCCGCACCTCTGGAGGAGTGCGTCGAGCCATGCCTCCTTGCGCAGAAGATGCGCAAGGCCCACCTGGCCTGGCAGGGGAGCCTGCGTGCCGTCGTCGTCTCCGAGCTCGTGGGCTCGCTGTCCGAGGAGGTCGTGGCGCGCACTCGAGCGTCGCTGATTCGTGCCGCGGGCTGATCGAGTGGGCCCGGCGCCGTCAGGGTGTGGGCCACCTCGCGTCGAGGAAGGTCCGCACGGTGGTGTCAGCCGTCGTCCGGTCCCCGGTCAGTCGTAGCTCCCACAGCGCGCCCAGCATCACGGCGACACACATCCGGGAGGTGGGTAGCGCCTCCTCGGAGGGCTCTCCGGCAGCTACGAGACGCGCTCCCACCTGCTCCACCATGACCTGGAGCCCATCCGTGAAGGAGTCCTTCCACGGCGCCCCGTGCATGGCCTGTGCGGACAACTCGAACACCAGCGGTGCGAGGGCGTCGTGATCTGCCACCATCGTCCAGTAGCTCCACGCGCCGGTCTTCGGATCGTGCGGCGTCGCGTCGGCGAGCTCCTCCATGGTCTCCCGCTGGGACTGCCAGACCTTCGTGACCACGGCCGTGAGCAGCCCTTCACGCGATCCGAAGTGGTAGATCAGCATGCGGTGGCTCGTGCCCGCGGCGGCCGCCACCGCCCGGAGGCTGGCATCACCCACGCCGTTCTCGATCAGGAAGGCGATGACGCGGTCCAGGAGGGCGTCGCGCCCCGACGGTGCAGCCGCGCTCACGGCGCGACACCGTCCGTCGTGGCGGCGTCCGACACCGATCGGTGGACGGTCCGAACCCGCTCGACCACGTGCCGGGCCATGACCATGCGACATCCCCTTCCGTCCGCATCCTGGCGGTCAGAGTACTCGCCCGCGTCCCTGAGGATCTCTGACGCCTGCGGTGGCAGGAGGAGCGCGGACCGACCTGGACCTGCGCTGATGGGCCCGCCGAGGGCCCGCGTCACAGCCGTGCAACAACTCTGAATATGACATACCGTCCAGTCGGTTTATGCGCTAGGGTGTGACGCATCCGACACGAAGAGGTGCCGATGTCCAGCAACACACCGCGACTCCAGGTCGACGGGCTCACCGTCACGTTCGGTGGTCTCACCGCGCTCGACGACGTCAGCTTCACCGTGGGCGACGCCGAGACGGTGGCGCTCATCGGCCCCAACGGGGCCGGCAAGACGACGGTGTTCAACGCCGTCTGCTCCTTGGTCCGGCCCCGTGCGGGCTCTGTCCGCATCGACGGCCGGCCCGCACCGACGACGCCGACCGGGCTGCCGGCCCGCGGGGTCTCGCGGACGCTGCAGGGCCTCGGTCTGTTCGCCGGGATGACGGTCCTGGAGAACGTGCTCGTCCCGCTGGTGGGCCCGGCGGGGTCGGCCGCCGTACCGGCCGCGGCGCCGGCCGTGCTCGAACGCCTCGGCCTGTCTGCCGAGGCGGGGACCCCGGTCGACGCCCTGCCGTACCCGGAGCGCAAGCGGGTCGCGCTCGCGAGGGCCCTCGTCACCGGGCCGCGCCTGCTGCTCCTGGACGAGCCGGCCGGCGGACTGGGCGCGGAGGACATCGCCGACCTCGCCGGGATAGTCCGCGGCCTCTCCGCTGACGGCTGCTCGGTGCTGCTCGTGGAGCATCACGTGGACTTCGTCATGGACGTCGCCGACCGGGTCGTCGTGCTCGACTTCGGCCGCGTCGTCGCCTGCGGCACGCCGGACGAGGTCCGTGCCGACCCGGCCGTCGAGGCCGCCTACCTGGGGCTGGAGGCTGCGGCATGACCACCCCGACCGAGACCCCCGCGTCCACGACGACGCGCACGATGCTCGCGGTCGACGGCCTCACGGTCGGCTACGCGGGCGCCCCGGTGATCGACGGCATGCGCCTCGAGGTCCCCCACGGCGCCGTCGTCGCGCTGCTGGGTGCGAACGGGGCCGGCAAGACGACGCTGCTGCGGACGATCTCCGGCCTCGTCCCGCCGCGCGCGGGACGGATCGAGCTGGACGGGCAGGATCTCTCGGCACTCAGCGTCGAGGACCGTGTCCGGCAAGGGCTGGCCCAGGTGCCCGAGGGTCGCAGCGTCGTCTCCGAGCTGACGGTCGAGGAGAACCTGCACCTCGGCGCGCTCTGGAAGATCCCGGGCCGCGCGGCACGGCGCGACGCCGTGGCCGAGGTGTACGAGACCTTCGAGCCGCTCGCGCGTCGCCGGCGCAGCATGGGCCACCAGCTGTCCGGCGGCGAGCGGCAGATGCTCGCCCTCGCCCGGGCTCTCGTCGCCCGCCCGCGCGTGCTGCTCCTCGACGAACCGTCGCTCGGCCTCGCGCCGCGCGTCGTCGCCCAGCTGTTCTCGATCCTGCGGGACACCGCGGGACGCACCGGGCTGACCGTGCTGCTCGCCGAGCAGAACGTCACCAGCGCACTCTCGATCGCCGACCGCGGCGTCGTGCTCGGCCTGGGGGAGATCGTCGCCGACGCCCCGGCTGCCGAGATCGCCGCCGACCCTGCCCTCCGGCACGCCTACCTGGGGTTCTGATGGATCGTCTCGCCTTCCTCCTCGCCACGGGCCTCGCCCGCGGCCTCGTCATCGCGCTCTTCGCCCTGTCGCTGGTCATCATCTGGCGTGCGGCCCGCATCGTGAACTTCGCCCAGGCCGCCATGGCGATCGTCGCGGTCTACGTCGCCTTCGCCGTGACCCAGGCCACCGGGTCCTTCTGGCTCGGCCTGGCCGCAGCCCTCGTCACCGGCGCGCTCGTCGGCGCCGTCGTCGAACGCTGGCTCATCCGGCTCGTGCCCAGCGGCACGCCGCTGCCCGGCATGATCGTGGCGATCGGGCTGGTGATGATCCTCCAGTCCGCCATCAGCATCATCTTCAGCCCGAAGCACCGGCCCATGGCCGCGCCCTTCAGCGAGCAGCCGTTCACCGTCGGCGGCGTCGCCGTGCTCTCGCCCTACGACCTGTTCATCCTCCTCGTCGCGCTCGGCGTGGTCGCCGCCCTCGGCCTGCTCTTCAACGGCACCACGCTCGGGCTGCAGATGCGAGCGTCGGCGATGGCGCCGGAGGTGTCCCGGCTGCTGGGGGTCAGGGTGCCGCGCATGATCACCCTGGGCTGGATGCTGTCGTCCGGCGTCGCGGCCCTCGCCGTGCTGCTCCTCGTCCCCACCGAGCTCGGGCTCAACGCCCACAGCGCGGACATCCTGTTCGTCCACGCCTTCACGGTGGCGGTGCTGGGCGGGCTCGACTCGCCGAGCGGCGCGCTCGTCGGCGGGATCGTCGTCGGGATCCTCATCAGCCTGGTCACCGGGTTCCTCGGCGCCGGGCTCGCGCCGATCGCGGTGCTCGTCCTGCTCACCGTCGTCCTCCTCGTCCGGCCGGGCGGCATCTTCGCAGCCAAGGAGGCGCGAACCGCATGACCGCCATCATCAGCTCTCGGACCCGCGGGATCGTGCTGCGTGCACTCGCGCTCACCGTTCTCGCGCTGGCCGCGACGTTCCTGCTCGACTCGTACCGGAACTACCAGCTCGCCGTGGTCGCCGCCGTCTTCTGCGCGACGGCCGGGCTCACGCTGCTGGTGGGCCTCACCGGACAGCTCTCCCTCGGCCATGCCGTCCTGATGGCCTGCGGCGGCTACGGCTACGCCCTGGCCGCGGGACTCGCCGCCGAGGCGGACCTCAGCGGGATCCTGCGCTTCGCTCTCGGGATCCTCGGAGCGGTGGTCGTCGCCGGAGGCGTCGGTGGGCTCCTCGGGCTCGCCGGAGCACGGCTGCGCGGTCCATACCTGGCGGGCCTGACGCTGGCGCTCGTCATCGCGTTGCCGGCCTTCGCCTCGCAGGTCCCCGGCCTGGGCGGCGACCAGGGCCGCAGCGTCCCCTTCGAACCCGTCCCGGACTGGCTCGCCCCGGTGCTGTTCAGCACCGAGCAGTGGCACGCGTGGATCGCCGTCCTCGTCGCGGCCGTCGCGGTCACCCCGCTGGCCGTCCTGCGGTCCGGGAAGGCCGGCCTGCGCATGCGGGCGGTCCACGGCGACGAGGTCGCCGCACGCCTGGCCGGCATCTCACCCGGCCGCGTCAAGACGAACGCCTTCGTCGCGGGTGCGCTCTCGGCCGGTCTCGGTGGTGCGGTGCTCGCGATCGCCACTCAGACGGTCAGCCCGGGGGGCTACGACCTCGCCTTCTCGCTCCTGCTGCTCGTGGCCGTCGTCATCGGCGGGCTCGGCAGCATCGGGGGAGCCGCCGTGGGCGCCGTGCTGGTGGTCCTGCTGCCGTGGCTCATCGACACCCTCACCACGTCGGTGGGCCTGCCCGCCGACCTCGAGCAGCGGCTCTCCGGGAACCTCGTGGTCCTCGTCTTCGGAGCGTTGCTCGTCCTCGTCACCGTCGTCTGGCCCGGCGGGCTGTCTCATGCCTTCGCCGGACGCTTCGCATCCCTGTCCGCGCGGCTCCGCCGGCGGTCCGACCAGCACGTCCCGCAATCACTCACAGAGAGGTGACTCCCATGCGGACCACTCACACCACACCGCGCAACCGCGCTCGTACCGTCGTCGCGGCCACCGGTGCCGTCGCCGTCGGCCTCACCCTGTCCGCCTGCGGCGGTGCCGACGAGGCGACACCCGGTGTCTCCGAGGACACCGTCACCGTCGGCACCCACCAGCCGCTGACCGGCCCGGCCGCCGCCGGGTACTCCTCGATCTCCGCCGCCACCAGCGCGTACTTCGACTACGTCAACGCCAACGGTGGTGTCCACGGCCGCTCCATCGAGTACATCGTCAAGGACGACGGCTACAACCCGGCGAACACGCAGACGGTGGTGCGCGAGCTCGTGCAGCAGGACGACGTCTTCGCCGTCCTCAACGGACTCGGGACCCCGACGCACTCGTCGGTGCTCGACTTTCTCAACCAGAACGAGGTCCCGGACCTGTTCGTGTCCTCCGGGTCGACCGCGTGGAACGACCCGGAGGCCTACCCCTACACCTTCGGCTACAACGCGGACTACCTCGTCGAGGGCTCGGCGCTGGCGCAGTACGCCACCGAGGAGCACGCGGGCGAGAAGGTCTGCCTGCTCGGTCAGCACGACGACTACGGCGAGACGCTGCGCGAGGGTGCCGAGATCGTCCTCGGCGCCGACGGGCTGGCCGCGTACGAGACGTACGAGACCTCCAACCAGGACGTCACCGCGCAGATCGGTGCCCTGCAGTCGGCCGGCTGCGAGGTCGTGATGCTCGCGACCGTGAACGGCTTCTCGGCCCTGGCGGTCGGCACCGCCGCGCAGATGGGGTTCATGCCCACCTGGATGGCCTCCTCGGCCGGGGGCGACTACCCGACGCTCGTCGAGTTCCTCGGTGAGGACGTCGCGCCCCAGCTCCTCCAGGGCTTCGTGTCTGTGAACTACCTGCCGTTCAGCCCGGACGGTGAGTGGGTGGAGCTCTTCCAGCAGATCAACGACGAGTACAACGACGGAGCGTCGTTCGACGGCAACACGGTGTTCGGCATGGGCGTCGCGTACGCCTTCACCGAGGCGCTCGCCAAGGCCGGCGAGGACCCGACGCGGGAGGCCCTGGTCGAGGTGCTCGAGTCCGGTGAGCTGGTCGGCAACGGGATCGTCCCGCTCGCGTACTCCGCCGAGAACCACGCCGGGTACGACGCCGCGGGGATCACCATGGTCGACGGCGGCGTGCAGGACTTCGTCGGGACGACCTACCGCCTCGAGGGGGAGTCCGTGACGCCGATCGAGCCCGAGCAGATCGCGCTCGAGGACGACGGCATCCCGGTCGAGTGACCTGACGCGGCCTCTCCGGGCAGCGCACGACGGCCCGCCTCCCTCGAGGGAGGCGGGCCGTCGTCGTGGTGCGAGCGGGTCAGGCGCGGAGCTGCGCTCTGCCCAGCGACGCCAGGTGGACCTCGTCGGGGCCGTCGGCGATGCGCAGCGCGCGGGCACCGGCGAACATCTCCGCCAGGGGCTGGTCGGCGGAGAGGCCGGCCGCGCCGAAGATCTGCATGGCACGGTCCAGGATCTGCTGGACCGCGCGCGGCACCGCGATCTTGATCGACTGGATCTCCGTCATCGCCTTCCGGTTCCCCACGGTGTCCATCAGCCACGCGGTCTTGAGCACGAGCAGGCGCAGCGCCTCCAGCTCGACGCGGGCCTCGGCCGCCCACTGGCGCACCACGCCCTGCTCGGACAGCGGCACGCCGAACGCCGAGCGGCTCCGTGCGCGCTCGGCGGCAAGGGCGACCGCTCGCTCGGCGGTGCCGAGAGCACGCATGCAGTGGTGGATGCGCCCCGGGCCGAGGCGGGCCTGGGCCATCGCGAAGCCCCCGCCCTCGGTGCCGAGCAGGTTCTCCACCGGGACGCGGACGTCGTCGAACACCACCTCGGCGTGGCCGCCGTGGTCGCGGTCGTCGTAGCCGAAGACCGTGAGCGGACGGACGATCCGCACCCCGGGCGTGTCGCGCGGGACGAGGATCATCGACTGCTGCTGATGCCGCGAGGCCTGCGGGTCGGTCTTGCCCATCACGATGAGCAACCGACAGTCGGGGCTCATGGCACCGGTCGACCACCACTTGCGACCGCTGATCACGTACTCGTCGCCGTCGCGCCGGATCCGGGTGCCGATCTGCGAGGCGTCCGACGACGCGACGTCGGGCTCGGTCATGCAGAACGCGGAGCGGATGTCCGCCTCGAGCAGCGGGGCCAGCCAGCGCTCCTGCTGCGCCGGCGTGCCGAACTTCTCCAGGAGCTCCATGTTGCCGGTGTCCGGGGCGGAGCAGTTGAGCGCCACCGGTGCGAGCCGGGTGCTCCAGCCGGTGAGCTCGGCCAGGGGGGCGTACTGGAGGTTGGTCAGCCCGGCACCGAGCTCGGACGGCAGGAACAGGTTCCACAGGCCCTCGGCGCGCGCCTTGGCGCGCAGCTCGGCGACGACAGGTCGGAAGGTCCAGTCGTCGGGGCTCGCGGCGAGCTGGGCGTCGAGGACCGGCTCGGCCGGCAGCACGTGGGTGTGCACGAACGCGCGGACCTGCTCGGTCAGCTCGGCGGTGCGGGTGTCGGGGGAGAAGTCCATCAGGTGCTCCTGGGTCGGGCCGCCGCACGGGCGAGGCCGTCGGCGGCGAGCGGGGCGACGAGGTCGCCGATGGTGTCGAACCCGTCGCCGACGGTCTCGCCGGCGCGGTAGCGGTAGCGGATCCCCTCGAGGATCACCGCGAGCTTGTACGCGGCGAAGGCGCGGTACCACCACAGGTCCGGCGGCGTCGTCCCGGTGCGGGCCGCATAGGCGTCGACGAGCTCGTCGAAGGTGGGGTAGCCGACGTCGGGGACGACGGCGCTCGCGGCGACCGCTCCCGCGGAGAGCGAGCGGATGTCCCAGTAGAGCCCGAGGAGGCCGAGGTCGACCAGCGGGTCACCGAGGGTGGCCATCTCCCAGTCGAGCACCGCGGCGATCGTGGGGCGGTCGGGCGTGCCGCTGACGAGGGCGTTGTCCAGCCGGTAGTCGCCGTGCACGATGCCGGTCCGCCCCGAGTCGGGGACGTGGGTCGCGAGCCGTTCCTGCAGCTCGTCCAGGGCGGGCAGGTCGCGCGACCGGGACGCGTCGTACTGCCGGCGCCAGGTGGTGAGCTGCCGGGCGAGGTACCCGTCGGGTCGGCCGAAGTCAGCCAGGCCGACCGTCCTCGGGTCCACGGTGTGCAGGTCGGCGAGCGTCTGGGCGAGCGTGATGCCGAGCCGGTAGAGGCCTGCGGCCGTGAACCCGGAGTTCTGCTCGGGACGGGACAGCACCTCGCCCTCGACCCGTTCCATGACGAAGAAGGTCGTCCCGGTGACCTCGCACCGCTCGGTGTCGTCGACGACGTCCACGGTGGCGGGCACCGGGACGTCGCTGGTGCCCAGGGCGGAGATCACCCGGTGCTCGCGGCGCATGTCGTGCGCGCTCGAGAGCACGTGGCCCAGCGGTGGTCGGCGCAGCACGAGGGGCAGCGCGGCGCCGTCGATCCGGTACGTCAGGTTGCTCCGTCCGCCGGCGATGACCTCGGCGGTCAAGGGGCTCTCGGGGCCGGACGCCAGCTCGGGGTGCTCGCGTGCCAGCCAGGTGCTCAGGCCGGTACGGTCCAGGCCGGGCACGTCGGTCATCGATGACCTCGCCTTCCTGCTCAGGCCCGACGTCGGTGCCGGGTGCGAGGAGCATACCGCGCGGTCGGTATGTGAGCGAACCGGGCGCCGGTCGCCCGACGTCGCCACCGTGCTCGAGCCTCTCGAGGAGGCCGCCGCCACCCCGACGGCGTGGCCGCGCTTCGTGGACGACGGCGACGCCGTCGTGGCGGAGGCTGCGCGGCGGGGGCGGGACCGGGGTGACGGTGCTCTGGTTCCGGAGCGACGAGGGGCCTGAGGGCTTCTACCGGCGGATGGGATTCGAGCCCGCCGGCGAGCTCTTCGGCCAGGCGCTGGGCGTCAAGGAGGTCCCTGTCGCGGTCGGGGACGCCTAGGAGAGCAGCTGCTGCTCGACGGCGGAGCGGACCCCGTCGGGGACGGGGACGGGGCGTTCGGTGGTCGCGTCGACGAACACGTGGGTGAACCGGCCGACGGCCACGGGCTTCTCGTCGCCCGCGAGCAGGATGGGCAGGTCCCAGGTCACGCTCGTCGTCCCGAGGCGTTCGACACCGATCGCGACCGCCAGGTCGGCCGGGTAGGCCACCGGCGCGGTGAACTCGCACGACGACGCGACGCAGTACCCGCGGACGACCCCGGCGGGGTCGAGGCCCGCCTCGCGGATCATCCACGTGTTCACCGCGGTGTCCATGGCCTGGTAGTAGACCGTGTTGTTGACGTGGCCGTACTGGTCGTTGTCGTTCCAGCGCAGGGCGAAGGGGTGGTGGACGCGGGGCATCGGGTCTCCTGTGTGTGGTCTCGGTTGTTCGGTCAGGCCACGCGCAGCAGGTGGCGGAAGGCTGAGCGTGCGGCGTCCGGGCTCGGAGGCTCGCCCGTGATGAGGTCGGCGTACGTGAACGACTCCGACACGCGCACGCACAGGTAGGCGAGAGCGTGCGGGTCGATCGCGCCGTCGAACGGCTGGTCACCCAGGTGGGTGCGGATCAGCCACTCGGTCGTGGCGAGGTAGCGCTGCTGGATGGGGCTCGCCTTGGTGGTGAGCAGCCGCAGCGCGCGGGCGGGCTCGCGGGTCAGGAAGACGCGGAAGTAGTGCGCCTCGATCAGGTCCGTCGCGAACCGGGAGAGCAGCGCGGCCACGTGCTCGGCGCCGCCGGCGTCGTGGGCGGCGCGCTCGGCCTGGAGCAGCGTCGGGACGGCGAGGGACCACAGCACCTCGGTGAGCAGGGCGTCGCGGTTGCCCACCCAGCGGAACACCGAGGTCCGGTCGACGCCCAGGTCTGCCGCGAGGCCGCCCATGTCGATGCGCTGACCTGAGACGAACGTCTCACGCGCACGCTCGAACGCGCGCAGGGCGTCGCCGTGCACGCTGGGCTCGAGGCGCGCGGAGAGCCTGGTCGGTGCGGCCTGCAGGCCCACGGAGGCGATCTGCGCGGTCGTCGTCAGCATGCGGGCAGCCTAGCGCCGCCGACCGAGGTGCGTGCAACATCTGGCAGAATGATGCACACTGACGCCACAGATCGACGTTGATCGGAGCAGAGATGACCCTCACCACCCCGGCAGCCCCTGCCGGCCTCACCGTGCCGGGCGTCCTGGACGCGGACTTCTACGGCTTCCAGGACCTCCTGACACCCGTCGAGCAGGAGGCCGTGGGCCGCGTCCGCGACTTCATGGAGAGCCAGGTGCGGCCCCTCGCGGACGACTACTGGGAGCGCGCGGAGTGCCCGGTGCACCTCTTCAAGCCGTTCGCGGAGCTCGGCTCCGTCGGCGCTGCCTGGCCGGAGACGGCCCAGTTCGAGAACTCCGCCGTCTTCCGGGGCTGGGTCGGCATGGAGCTCGCTCGTGTCGACTCCTCCTTCTGCACCTTCATCGGTGTCTCCAGCGGCCTGGCGATGAGCTCGATCGGTCTGGGCGGTTCGCCGGAGCAGCGCGAGCAGTGGCTCCCGCCGATGGCGCGCGGGGACCTCATCGGCGCCTTCGGGCTCACGGAGCCGCTGTCCGGCTCGGACACCGCCCGGGGGCTGCGCACCACCGCGACCCGCCACGGCGACACCTGGGTGCTGAACGGCGCCAAGCGCTGGATCGGCAACGCCACGTTCGCCGACGTCGTCGTCGTCTGGGCCAAGGACACGGCCGACGACCAGGTCAAGGGCTTCATCGTGCGCAAGGGCACGCCCGGTTTCACCGCCACGAAGATCGAGCGCAAGCAGTCGCTGCGCATCGTGCAGAACGCGGACATCACGCTCGACGGCGTGGAGGTCGCCGAGTCGGACCGCCTGCAGGGGATCGACAGCTTCAAGGACCTCGCCAACGTGCTGCGTGTGACGCGCGACGGCGTCTCCTGGCAGGCGCTGGGCACCATGATCGGCGCCTACGAGGCCGCCGTGCGGTACACCAAGGAGCGCGAGCAGTTCGGCAACCCGATCGCCTCGTACCAGCTCGTCCAGGACAAGCTCGCCACGGCGCTGGGCAACATCACGGCGAGCCTCGGCATGTGCGTGCGCCTCGCGCAGATGCAGGACGAGGGCACCCAGCGCGACCAGCACGCCGCGCTGGCCAAGGCGTTCGTCACCACGCGCATGCGCGAGACCGTCGCCCTGTCCCGCGAGGTCTGCGGCGGCAACGGCATCACCCTCGACACCGGCGTGGTGCGCTACTTCGCCGACGCGGAGGCCGTCTACACCTTCGAGGGCACCCGGGACATGAACCACCTCATCGTCGGGCGCTCGATCACCGGCCACGCGGCCTTCGTCTGAGAAAGGATCCACATCATGACCGAGGCCTACATCGTGGCCACTGCCCGTTCGCCGATCGGACGGGCCTACAAGGGGTCGCTGCGCGAGATGCGCGCCGACGATCTCGCCACACAGATGGTCCGCGCGGCACTCGACAAGGTGCCGTCGCTCGACCCGACGCGTATCGACGACCTCATCCTCGGCTGCGGGCTGCCGGGCGGCGAGCAGGGCATGAACATGGGCCGCATCGTCGCCGTGCTGTCCGGGCTCGACGGGGTGCCCGGCACAACCGTGACCCGCTACTGCTCGTCCAGCGTGCAGTCCACCCGCATGGCGTTCCACGCCATCAAGGCGGGCGAGGGCGACGTGTTCGTCTCCGCCGGCGCCGAGTCCGTCAGCCGAATGGTCAAGGGCTCCAGCGACTACATCGAGGGCCAGGACCTGGAGAACCCGCGCTTCGCCGGGGCTACCGAGCGCACGGCCAAGCGTGCCGTCGGGGAGGTGCCGGTCTGGACGGACCCGCGCGCCGATGGCGAGCTGCCCGACGCCTACATCGCCATGGGGCAGACGGCGGAGAACCTGGCTTCCGTGCACGGCATCAGCCGCGCCGAGCAGGACGCCTTCGCGGCCCGTTCCCAGCAGCGTGCCGAGCAGGCGATCGCGGACGGCTTCTGGTCGCGCGAGATCACCCCGGTGACCCTGCCGGACGGCAGCGTCGTCGCCGCCGACGACGGCCCGCGGCCCGGGACCACCGTGGAGAAGCTGGCAGGGCTGGACCCGGTGTTCCGTCCCGACGGCACCGTGACGGCAGGCAACGCCTGCCCGCTCAACGACGGCGCCGCGGCGCTCGTCATCGTCTCGGGGCGCGTCGTCGAGGAGCTCGGCCTGCAGCCGATCGCCCGGATCGTGTCCACGGGCGTGACCGGGCTGTCCCCGGAGATCATGGGGCTCGGTCCGGTCGAGGCGAGCCGTCAGGCGCTCGCGCGGGCCGGGCTCGGCATCGACGACATGGACCTCGTCGAGATCAACGAGGCGTTCGCCGCGCAGGTCATCCCGTCGGCCCGCGAGCTCGGCATCGATGAGGCCAAGCTCAACGTGCACGGCGGGGCCATCGCCGTCGGGCACCCGTTCGGCATGACCGGTGCTCGCATCACCACCACGCTCCTGAACGGTCTGGAAGCGACCGGCGGCCGCTACGGGCTGGAGACCATGTGCGTCGGTGGGGGACAGGGCATGGCGATGGTGCTCGAACGCGTCTGAGGCGGGTGTCGCGATCGCTGGCACGGGCTGGACGTCGTGCCGATCACCGGCCCTCGAGTTCCCCCGTCCGCGCTCGGTGACCTCGTCGTCGTCGACGAACACGTGGGAGATCTGCAGGTCGCCGTGGACGAACACCGGTTCCCACGGCCGCAGCGCGGCCTCGGCGATCTCGCGGTTGCGCCGGATCGTCTCGGCGGGCAGGACGGCGTGGGCGAGCAACCACGCGCACTCCCGGTCGAGTTCCGCCGCCACGTCGTCCGGCTGACGGCCCGGCCACGGTGGCAACGGCGCGTCGTGCAGCCTCCGGACGGCGGCGCCTGCCGCGGCCCACGCCGCAGGTGACGCCGTGGACGGTTCACCGAGAGCACCGAGCGCGGTGCCGGGCACGGCGGCGATCGCCAGCACGGGCCTTTGGTACCAGAGGCCCGCCGGGGTCGGGACCGGTGCCATCGCCATTGTCGCCGGATTTACGTTTACGCTCGCCTCAGAGCCAGTCCCCGTCGCGCATGAGGGTCCGCCCAGTCATCTCGTCCACCTCGCGCCACGCCTGGATCCGTAGCGGTCGCAGGACGAGGTAGACGTAGCCGTCCGGGTCCCTGCGGGGGTCCCAGTCCGCCTGGGCGGCATATCCCTCGGCGAGTTCCGCCGGCGCGTCCGCCACCGGCACGGCCTGATCGAGCACGGCGTCGACGAGCACCACGTCGCGGGTCTCGCCCAGAGCGAGCCGGGTCGTGGCGGTGGCGGCGATGCTGCGCGCCGTGCGGGACGATCCTGGCAGGGCCAGGACCACCTGTCCGTCCAGCCAGACCAGCGACAGCGGGACCATGTATGGGTGTACCGCGCCGTCGTCGTCTGACGACGCCGTCGCGACCCAGGCGTCGCGGGCCGGGCTCCGCAGCATGGCCAGGGTGTCGACGAGGCGCTGTTCACGGGTGCGGGGGGCCGGCTGTGGGAGGTGTGGCATGGGGGTCATCCTGCCCGACCCGATCCGGGTCGGGCAGGACGGACTCTCACGCCTCCGGGACGTACAGCGCCAGCGTCTGCGCGATGAGCGCGGGCTTCTCGGCGCCCTCGAGCTCGATCGTGACGGTGGAGGCCAGCCGGATGCCCTGCCCGGCGGGTTCAGCGCCGGTGATCTCGACGGTCGCTCGCACGCGCCCGCCGGCCGGCACCGGGGTGAGGAAGCGGACCTTGTCGAGGCCGTAGTTCACGGCCATCGCGGTCTGTCCGACCTCGACGAGCTCGCCGGTGAGCTTCGGCAGCAGCGACAGGGTGAGGTATCCGTGGGCGATGGTGCCGCCGAACGGCCCGGCGGCGGCGCGCTCGGCGTCCAGGTGGATCCACTGGTGGTCCTCGGTAGCGTCCGCGAACGCGGTGATGCGGGGCTGCTCGACGGCGAACCACTCGCCGGTGGCCTTCTGGCCGACGGCGTCGGCGAGCGCGGCGGGGTTCTCGATCTGGATGACGTCGCTCATGCTCGCGGACCTCCCGCCACGTACAGCACCTGGCCGCTGGTGAAGGAGGCCTCCTCGGAGCAGAAGAACGACGCCGCGGCGGCGATGTCCTCGGGCTGCCCGACGCGTCCCACGGGCACCTCCTTGGCCATGTGCGCCAGGAAGTCCTCCAGGGGCACGCCGACCCGCTCGGCGGTCTCGGCGATCATGTCGGTCGCGATGACGCCGGGCGCGATGGCGTTGGCGGTGACACCGAACTTGCCGAGCTCGATCGCCAACGTCTTGGTGAAGCCCTGCATGCCGGCCTTGGCGGCGGCGTAGTTGGCCTGGCCGCGGTTGCCGAGCGCGGAGGTGCTGGACAGGTTGACGATCCGGCCCCAGCCGGCGTCGATCATGTGCTTCTGCACGGCGCGTGTCACGAGGAACGCGCCACGCAGATGGACCCCGAGCACGGCGTCCCAGTCGTCGGTGGACATCTTGAACAGCAGGTTGTCGCGCAGGATGCCCGCGTTGTTGACCAGGACGGTCGGCGCGCCGAGCTCGGCGACCACGCGCTCGACGGCGGCGGTGACGGACTCCTCGTCGGCGACGTCGACGCCGACGCCGATCGCGCGGTGACCGTCCGCGGTGAGCTTCGCGGCGGTCTCTGCGGCGACGTCCTCGAGCAGGTCGAGCACGGCCACGGCGTAGCCGTCGGAGGCGAGTCGGGCCGCGGTGGCGGCGCCGATGCCGCGGGCGCCGCCGGTGACGATCGCGACGCGTGCGGTGGGGGAGGTCATGCGGTCTTCCTCTCGTCGAAGGTGATCAGCTGGCGCAGCTCCTCGCCGGCGGCGAGGCGGTCCAGCGCGCGGGGCAGCTCGTCGAGCCCGATGCGGGCCGAGACGAGTCGTTCCAGCGGCAGTCGTCCTGCTCGCCAGAGTTCCACGTAGCGGGGGATGTCGCGGCTCGGGACGGCCGAGCCGAGGTAGGAGCCGACGACGGTGCGCGCCTCGGCGGTCAGGCTCAGCGGGGAGATGCTGGCGCGTTGGTCCGGGCCGGGCAGACCGACGGTGACGGTCGTGCCGCCGGGGGCGGTCAGGGCGTAGGCGGTCTCGAAGGCGCGGGGGTTCCCGGCGGCCTCCACCACGACGGGGGCACGGAGACCTTCGTCGAGAGCCTCGGCGGGGGTGAGGGCGCGGGCGCCCAGCTCACGGGCGAGGTCGAGCTTGGCGGGCACGGTGTCGACGCCGACCACCTCGTGCCCGAGCGCCCGGGCGACCAGCAGTGCGGCCATGCCGACACCACCGAGCCCGACGACGGCGACGGTCGCGCCCGCGGCCGGTCGGCCCGCGTTGAGCACGGCGCCGCCGCCGGTGAGCACCGCGCAACCGAGCAGCGCGGCGATGTCGGCGGGGACGTCGTCGGGCACGGGGACCACGGACGTGGCCGACACGACGGCGTGGGTGGCGAACGCGCTCACACCGAGGTGGTGGTGCACGTCGGCGCCGTCGCGGTGCAGGCGGCGCACGCCGCCGACGAGCTCGCCGGCCGCGTTGGCGGCGGAGCCCACGGAGCAGGGCAGCCGGCCGTCGGTGGCGCACTCCGCGCACTCCCCGCAGCGGGGCAGGAAGGTCATGACGACGCGGGTGCCGACGGCGATCCCGGTGCTGTCGAGCCCGGTGCCGACGCCGTCGCCCGCGGCCTCGACGATCCCGGCGGCCTCGTGGCCGAGCAGCATCGGCGTGGGGCGCGCCCGGTTGCCGTCGACGACGGACAGGTCCGAGTGGCACAGGCCGGCCGCCTCGATGCGGACGGCGATCTCGCCGGGTCCGGGCGGGTCGAGCTCGAGCGGCCCGACGGTGAGCGGGCGCGACTCGGCCCAAGGTGCGGGTGCTCCGCAGCGTTCCAGCACGGCGCCGATGATCTGCACGGTACGACCTCCTCGTCGTCGGGTGTCCGGGAACGGGCACTCCTCACAGCATACCGACCGCGCGGTATGGAGAAAACCTGGACGCCGTCGCAGGTGTGTGACGACCACGAGTCGCCGCACCTGGGCGCTCGCGTCGCTGGGTGGGTTGCGTGCTTGTTCGCCAGATCGCAGCGTGCATGTTCGGTAGAACGGTGCGTGTTTGACCAGTAGAATACTACGCATCTGTCCAACAGGGCCTGTATAGCCTGGTCAGGAGGCATCGATGGCATACCTTCCCCGCGTGGTCGACGACACCCTGCGAGAGATGCTCGGGGGTACTCGTGCGATCGCGATCGAGGGCCCTCGTGCCGTCGGGAAGACAGCCAGCGCGGCGCGGGTTGCGGCGAGTGTCGTGGGCCTCGACGATCCGGACACGCGCATGATCGTCTCGGCGGATCGGCGCCGCTATCTGGCCGGGCTCGATTCTCCGGTCCTCGTCGACGAGTGGCAGCGCGATCCGCCCGTCTGGGATGCCGTGCGCCGGATCGTCGATGACGACCCGCAGCCTGGGAGGTTCGTCCTCACCGGGAGCGCGAATCCGCGCGATACCCACATCCACTCCGGGGCGGGGCGGTTCATCCGCTTGCGGATGCGGCCGTTGTCGTTCGCGGAACGGCACCCGGGCATGGCCACGGTCTCGCTCCGCGACATCTGGGAGGGTGGCGACGAGATCTCCGGCAGGTCTGACGTGACATTGGCGGACTATGCCCGGGAGATCGTCGACTCGGGTTTTCCCGGCATCAGGGCAGAACCACCGACGGTTCGCCGCAGGGCCGTCGCTGACTACGTGTCCCACGCGCTGGAGCACGAGGTTCCTGAGCTCGGAGGGGCTCGTCGCCGTCCGAGGTCTCTCCATGAGTGGCTCCGCGCCTACGCGGCCGCGACATCGACGACCGCTACCTTCGAGGCCATCGCGGCCGCGGTCGACCGCGCTCAGCCACCCAGCCGGACGACGATCAATGACTTCCGTGACGTCCTCCAGCGGCTGTGGCTCCTCGATGAGGTGCCTGCCTGGAATCCCGGAACCATCCGTCTGAACCGCTTGGGTCGCGTGCCGAAGCATCACCTGGCCGATCCGGCTCTGGCGGCTGCCCTGTTGCAGTTGAGCGCTGGCCGGCTGATCGAGGGACGCTCTCTCGGAGGGGCGCAGGACTCGCTCAGGGACGGTCCTCTCTTCAGCACCTTCTTCGAGTCGTTGGTCGTCCAGAGCGTCCGCACCTACGCCGCTGCACTTGAGCTCGAGGTCTCCCATCTGCGGATGCATCGCGGTGAGCGGGAGATCGATCTCGTCCTTCATGCGGGCGACGGACGTGCGATCGCCATCGAGGTCAAGCTCGGCCAGGCGGCCGACGATCACGACGTCCGCCACCTCAACTGGTTGTCCGAGCAGATGGACGAGGACCTCGTCGCTCGCATCGTCGTCACGACCGGGCCCGCGGCGTATCGGCGAGGCGACGGTGTGGCCGTCGTCCCGTTGAGCCTGCTCGGGCCGTGACTGTGCCCCGAGTGGCGTGGCGTCGGCGTCCTCCCGACCAGGGCCAAGGCGCGTCACGGTGTGGGCCGGCGTAGCCGCTGTCGGCGGCTCCGCCTACCCTGATCGCCGTGACGATCCTGGGCGACACGCTGACCATGCGCCGGCTGTCCGGCACCGGAGCGTGGACGCTGCTGCGCGGCGACAACGCGCCGGTGGCGCTCGCCGTCCTGGGCGGTCACCTGGGGGACCAGCGGCGTCGGATGCCCGCTCCGGAACTGTTCGAGGCGGTGGACGCGGACCTGGCGGAGCTGCACAACCACGGCTTCCAGGTACCGCGCACGGGCGCCCAGTACTGCCGCGACTGGCTCACGGCCGGGTACCTGGTCCGCCGTCCGGGCGAGGCCCGCGAGGAGCTGTTCGAGCTGAGTGAGGCGGCGCTGACCGCGGTGCGCTTCGTCGAGCAGCTCGCCGCGCCCCGGGCGAGTGCCACCGAGTCGCGCCTGGCGACGATCGTCGAGCGGTTGCACCGCCTGGCGGTGGACACCGACCCGGACACCACACGCCGCATCACCGCCTTGCAGCGCGAGCGGGACCGCATCGACGCGCAGATCGCAGGGTTGCTGGCGGGGCAGGACGACACCTTGCCCGAGGACCGCGCGGTCGAGGCGGCCGCGGACATCCTCGCCCTGACGGCGGAGATCCCCGAGGACTTCGCGCGCGTGCGCGGCGCACTGGAGCACCTCAACCGGGACGTGCGCACCAAGCTCGTCGAGGAACCGAGCTCGCGCGGTGCGGTGCTTGACGACGTCTTCCGTGGCGTCGACCTGCTGGCCGAGTCCGATGCCGGACGCACCTTCACCGCGTTCTACGCCCTTGTGCTCGACGCCGAACGCACCGCCGCGTTCGAGGCCGACGTCGAGGATGTGGTCACCAGGCCGTTCGCGCGCCGCCTGGATGCGAGTCAGCGAGACCAGCTGCGCCGGCTGCTGCCCGCCCTGCAGGACGCGGGCGGCGAGATCCACCAGGTGATGACGTCCTTCAGCCGGAGCCTGCGCCGGTTCGTGCAGTCCGAGGAGCTCGCCGAGGACCGCCGCGTGCACCGGCTCGTCCGAGAGACCGTGGCGATGGCGCACCGGTTGTCGGGCGACGTCGCCCCGTACCGGAAGCTCGACGTCGAGCTCGACCTGACCGCGGTGAGCGTCTCGCGGCTGGCCGGGATGCGGCTGCACAACCCGGCCGACTCCGAGACCGTCGAAGTCGTGACCAGCGCTGAACCACAAGAGGCCGACCTGGCCGCGCTGCGCGCCGCCGTGCGGGCGTCGGAGATCGACCTGGCCGAGCTCACGGGCAACGTCAACGACGTCCTTGCCGTGCGTGGTCCGTCCACCATCGCCGAGGTCCTCGCCGACCGGCCCGCCACGCAGGGCGTGGCCTCCGTCGTCGGGCTGCTGGTGCTTGCCGAGCAGCACGGCACCCGCACCGGTGAGTACCGCACCGAGCGCGTCACCTGGGAGCCGGTGAGCCCGGGCCCCCGGCGTGGCGCCCACCTTCCGCAGTACCTGTTCGAGGAGCCGCTCACATGACCGAACTCGACACCACTCTCGCGGCGCCGGGGGCGTACGACGGCGCCGGCCCGCCCGCCGTCGAGCCCCTGTGGGACGGCGACCCGGGCACCCTGCGCGAGGACTCGCGCCGCGCGCTGACCGCGCTCGTCAAGGGACCGTACGTCTCCGCGGAGCGGCACTCGGCGATCTGGCGCGCGCTCGTGGCTGACACGCCGGCGATCCGCTCGCGCCTGGCCGACCTGTTCCTCGACCTGGTCGTGGACCCCGCGCTCGGGGTGGCGTTCGTGCGTGGGGCACAGACCGATGCGGGGACGGCACCCCAGGTGGTGCGCACGCTGCCGTTGACCTTCATCGACACGGTGCTGCTGCTGCACCTGCGTGGCGAGCTCGTCCGGTCTGGTGGTGCTGGCCGGGTCATCGTCGGTCGTGACGAGGTGTTCGAGCACCTGCACGCCTACCGCGCCGCGGCATCCACCGACGAGGCCGGGTTCGCGAAACGGATCAACGCCTCATGGACCAAGCTGGAAAAGCAGAACATCCTGCTGGCCACCTCCACCACGGGCCGCTACGAGGTCTCCCCGGTTCTGCGGCTCATCTTCGGGCCGGAGGAGATCGCGGCGGTCCGCGCCGAGTACAGCCGACTGCTGGACGACGACGCGGAGGGCCGGCCGTGAGCGAGACGACCACTGCCCCTGCGGTCGACGCGGCCCCGGCGCCCACGCCCCACCCGGGCCAGTGGCGCCTGGAACGGGTCGAGCTGGTCAACTGGGGCACCTTCCACGGGCATCACCGCATCGACGTGGCTCGCCAGGGCTTCCTGCTGACCGGAGCGTCCGGGTCGGGCAAGTCCTCGCTGGTCGACGCCATCACGGCGGTGCTGACCCCGCGGGGCAAGACCCGCTTCAACGCCGCCGCGGCGGACGCCACCACCAGGGCCGGGGACCGCACCGTGCTGTCGTACGTGCGGGGCGCCTGGCGCCGCGGCACCGACGCCGACACCGGGGAGATCGCCACGCAGTACCTGAGACCCGGCGCCACCTGGAGCGCGATCGCGCTGCGCTACGGCGACGGGACGCACGACGCCGACGGCGCACCGCGGACGGCCACGTTGATCAAGCTGTTCCATGTCAAGCGCGGCGCCAACAGCCTCGGGGACGTCCAGGACGTGCACGTGCTCAGCCCGGAACCGGTGGACGTGCTGGACGTGGCGGACCTGGTCTCGTCCGGCCTGGACGTGCGGGGCCTCAAGAAGCGTCTGCCCGGTGCGCATGTCGACGCTGAGCACTCCCGGTTCGTCGCCCGGTACTCGCGGCTGTTCGGCATCAGCGGCGACCGCGCCGTCCTGCTGCTGCACAAGACGCAGTCCGCGAAGAACCTCGGCAGCCTGGACGACCTGTTCCGCACGTTCATGCTGGACGAGCCCGCGACGTTCGCCACCCGCGACCGCGCCGTCGAACAGTTCACCGACCTGTCGCGGGCTCACCAGGCCGTGGTCGAGGCGCGCGAGCAGATCGCCGTGCTGGATCGGCTGCCGGATGCTTCGACGTCCTACGACGACGCCGGTGCGGCCCAGCGCGACGCCGACGAGCTGGCCGCCGCGCTGGAGGACTTCACCCAGACCTGGAAGCTGGACCTGGCCCGGCAGGCTGCCGACACCGCCGCGGACGACGTCGCCCGGGCGACGATCGCCCGCGACGCCGCCCGCGCTGGGCGCGAACAGGCGGACCTGCGGCGTCGGGAGGCTCAGGGCACGGTGGACGATCGTGGTGGTGCCGAGCTGTCGGCACTGACGACTCGCATCGAGGCGCAGGAACTGTCGCTACAGGTCGTCACCCGCGGGCGGGACCGGCTGGCGCGCGACCTGGACCGGGTCGGCATCGCGGCCCCGACGTCGGCCGAGGACCTGCACGAGCTGCAGCGAGCCGCCCAACGGGAGGCCGCCGACGCCGACGCCGCCGACGCCGAGCACCAGGCCCGCGCCGAGGAGCTGTGGACGGCGCGGACGACGGCGGCCGGCGAGTTGCACCGGATCGAACGGGAGATCCAGGCGCTGCGCGGCAACCGCTCCAACATGGGCCACGACCTGACCACGGCCCGTCAGCTGATCTGCCGCGCCACCGGACTGCCCGCATCCGCCCTGCCGTTCGCGGCCGAGCTGCTCCAGGTGCGCCCCGAGCACTCGGACTGGACCGGAGCGATCGAGCGCGTCCTGCGCCCACTCGCCACCGTGCTCCTCGTGCCCGCCGCGCACCTGCCCGCCGTGCGCGCCGCGGTCGACGCCACCCACCTCGGGACGCGCCTGCGCTACGAGGCGGTCCCGGCCGCCGTCGAGCCGCCCAGGCGACCGTCCGGGGACGACTCACTGGTCTACCGCGTCCAGGTCGCGGACTCCCCGATGCAGGCGTGGCTGCACCGGGAGCTGGCCCGGCGCTTCGACTACGCCTGCGTGGAGGGTCCGGACGAGCTGGCCGAGCACGAACGCGCCGTCACTCGTACCGGGCAGGTGCGGCGGGGTCGCGGCTCCTTCGAGAAGGACGACCGGTTCGCCGTCCACGACCGCTCGCGCTGGTTGCTCGGCTTCGACAACGCCGACAAGGTCGACCACTACCTGGAGCTGCTGCGCGCGGCGAAGGAACAGGTCGGTCAGGCCGACGTAGCGCTCGGTGAGCTGGGCCGCGCCCAGGAGTCCGTCAAGGCGCGACGCCGAGTCCTGGCCGAACTCGACGACGTCGCCTGGTCGTCCCTCGACGTCGATGCCGCGCAAACCGAGCTGACGGCGGCACGGGAGGCACGCGCGGCGCTGCTGGCCGCGCAGGGCGATCTACGCTCCGCCCAGCACCTGCTGAACCTTGCCGTCGAGACTGCGGGTCAGGCGCTCGCAGTCGAGCAGTCCGCCGCGCAGAACCTGGCCGCCGCGCAGGCCGGGCTCGACCACCTCACGGCAGCGATCCGCGAGATGGAAGCCGTCGACCACCACGAGGTGCCGCCGTCGGTCCATGCCCGGCTGGAGGCCGTCTTCTACGAGCACCAGAGCACGCGACGGGTGACGCACGCCTCGATCGACGCCGTGTCGCGGCGGGTCAGCCAGGAGCTGTCCCGGCGCTCCGCGGAGGCGACCCGGGCCCGTGCGGCGGCCGAGGTCGCGATCGGGCAGATCGCCGGGGACTTCGCGCGGCGTTGGCCCGCCCTGACCGGAGACCTCACGGCGACCGTCGAGGATCGCGGCGGGTTCCTCGAGCTGCTCGGGACGTTGCGTGCGGACCGGCTGCCGGACTTCGAGCACCGCTTCTTCGACATGTTGCGCCAGCAGTCGCAGCAGAACATCGGCCTGCTCGCCAACGAGATCCGCCGTGCCCCTGCCGAGATCAAGCGTCGTGTCGAACCGATCAACTCCTCGCTGATGCGCAGCGAGTTCGCCCCCGGCTCCTACCTGCAGATCTCCGTGGAGGACGCCAAACCCGCTGCGGTGCAGGAGTTCCTGCGCGATCTGGCGACGATCGCGTCCGGGGCGCTGGGGGAGGACGAGGACCGGGCCGAGGCCGAGCGCCGGTTCGAGGTGCTCGCCCGGGTCATGCACAGGCTCGGGTCGTCGGAGTCCGCGGACCGGACCTGGCAGACCCTGTGTCTCGACACGCGGCGGCACGTGCGGTTCACCGGGGTGCAGGTCGACGCCGAGGGTACGCAGCTCGACGTCTACGACTCCGGAGCCGGCCGGTCGGGCGGGCAGAAGCAGAAGCTCGTCGTGTTCTGCCTCGCCGCCGCGCTGCGCTACCAGCTCGCCCGCGACGCCGAATCGGTCCCGTCGTTCGGGTCGGTGGTCATGGACGAAGCGTTCGACAAGGCCGACGCGGCCTTCACCCGCATGGCGCTCGACATCTTCCGCGAGTTCGGCTTCCACATGATCCTGGCCACCCCGCTCAAGCTGCTGCAGACGCTGGAGGAGTACGTCGGCGGCATCGCCGTCGTCCAGTGCGCCGATTCACGTGAGTCCAGCGTGTCCGCGGTGGCGTTCGACGACGTACCCCCGTCGTCGTGACGGGCAGGGCCGACCCCGGCGCCGCGCGGCGGGCGGCCGCCAAGGTCTACGACAGGCGGTTCGCCGCATGGGCCGTGGTCGACGTCGACGTGGAGTGCGGCGTCGATGCGGGCGTCGTGCCCGAGTCCGGCGGCGAACCAGCATCCGAATGGCTCATCGACCGCCCGTTGCACCCGCCGTCGGAGCGCGCGGCGCTCGCCGACACGACCGGCACCGCTTCCTGGATCGCCGCGTGGCGTGAGGCCGACCCGGGCAGCGATGCCGACGCGCACGGTCGTGCTGACGGTCACGTCGTGTGGGCGTCGCGACGCTGGGCCAGCCTGGGCACCCAGACCGTGCCCGACCGGCTGCGTCTCGGTACGCCAGGTGCCGTCGCCCGGTTCGCCGGGCGCTCGAGGCACTGGAAGCGGGCCGTTGCGTGCGCTTCGGCGCTGCTCGGGCTGCTGCGGGCGGCCGCAGACAAGGATGCACCGAACCGGGATGCCGCCCGTGACGCCGTCCGGCGCGTACTCGGCATGGTCGTCGACCTCGACCCGGCCGACACAGAGCGCCTGGTCGGCGTCCTCGGCTGGGTGCTGGAGCACGAGACGGCCGGGCTGTTCGTCCGCCAGGTGCCGGTGCGCGGCGTCGACACCAAGTGGCTGGAGCGCCATCGCCGCATCGTCGACCCGCTGTATGCCGCGGCGACCGGGCGCGCCGGGCTCGAGCTGGCGCAGCGACCGGTGCAGCTGCGGGTTCGGTTTCTCGACCCGGCACTCGCGCCGAGCGGTCTGCGCGACGTCACCGCTCCCGTGGCCGAGCTGGCCGGTCTCGCCGTCGCACCGCGCGTCGTTGTCGTGGTGGAGAACCTGGAGTCCCTGCTGGCCCTGCCGGACCGCGCGGGCGTGGTCGCCGTGCACGGCCAGGGGTATGCGGCCCGTCACCTGCATCGCACCGGCTGGGTGGCGGCGGCCGACATCGTCTACTGGGGTGACATCGACACCGATGGGTTGAACATCCTGTCGGCCGTGCGGAGCCACCTGCCGCAGGCACGGTCGATCCTCATGGACCGGACCACCTTGACAGAGCACCTCGATCTTGCTGTTCCCGAGCCTCGGCCCCGTCGGGCGGTCCCTGAGCATCTGACCGATATCGAAGCGGATGCCTTCGCGGCGCTGGCAGAGCTGGGTGACGTCCGCCTGGAGCAGGAACGCATCCCGTGGGGCACGGCGGTGGCGGCCCTGGACGCCGCACTCAGGTCGAAGGACGCCGGCAGTCACCCGATCATGTAGGCGATGCCGTCGCCACGGTCTGCGGCCTGGGCGACGAACGTCTGAGCCTGACCCAGGAAGTTCTTGAGGTCGGTGCGACGGTATCGAAGGTGCCCTTCGGGCTCGTCGTCGGAGGAAGCGTACTGGTCGATGTCGCGGTCGGTGATCGTCGCAAGGTCTTGAGACGCGGTGCGGACCCCGGCGGGTTCGATGGTGCGCAGCCAGGGGATCCACCCCATCGGGACGTGGGTCACGTGCCCCTCGAAGAGACGGAAGGACGGACGCGCGGGCCGTCCGCGCCGCGGGCCGGTGAGGTCCTGGAACTCCGGCCAGGCCTTGTCGAGGTACAGCAGGTTCGGGCTGGCCTCAGGGTCGCCCAGTCGGCTCCATGCGGCGAAGAACGGATCATCAGGCAGCGAGAGGCGTGGTTCGTGGACGACGATCTCGGCATCGTCGGCGGGCCATGCGGACGCGTAGTAGCGGATTCCCATGCCTGCGACCATGGCCGGGAGGGATCTGTCGCCGCTACCCCCGGATCAGATCTGTGGAAGACGTGCCGCGGCCCGCATCACCTGAAGGGCTTGGCGCCCTGCCGGTGAAGTGTCGATCCTGGAAAGGGTGAGTGCGTCGACACCTACGGGGTGAGGGTGGCCAGATCGATCTCGACGTCGAACGGCAACGGCGTGCGCAGGGAGCCGCGGGCGACCTGTGTGCGTGTGTAGGCGCCGGTCGTGGCGTCCAGCTCGTAGACGGACACGACCGGTGCGCCGTCCTCGTCGTCGACGAGCCACATGCTGCGGATGCCGGCGGCCGCGTACTTGAGCGGCTTCATGTGCCGGTCACGTTCGGCGGACTCGGGGGAGACGACCTCGACGACCAGCTCGACCGTCTCGGCCGGGATCCAGGTCTGGTCGCCCTTGTACGGTGAGGTCGAGACGATGACGTCCGGCTCGGGGCGGTTGCGCTCGTCCAGCACGACGGTCATCTCGCGATCGACCCGGTAGTTCTCGGGGGCCTGTGCCCGGAGCGCGCTGCGCAGCGCGTCGACGACCTCCATGTGCCAGCGGCGCTGTGGCGACATCGTGAAGATCAGGCTCCCGTCGATCAGCTCGGTGTGGCGGGGCGCGTCGGGAAGGTCGTCGAGGTCGGCCGCGAACCAGCCCTCGGGGCGAGGCGGGATCATCCAGTCGGGCAGCGTGCTCATCGTCGGCCTCCTTCCGCTGGTCGTCTGGAGTCCACGGTACCGGAGCAGCCCTGTCGACGAGCGCCCCGCAGGTCGTCCCGGAGATGCCAGTGCCAAGAGCCTTCACCCAGTTCTGCAAGGTGCCGCGAGCGATGCCGAGATCGGCAGCGATCGCCTTGAAGGTCGCCCCGGGCGTCGACTCGTACAGGTCGACCGCCTGACGGCGGAACTCCTCGGAGTAGTTCCGAGGCCCTGAGCAGCGCGGTTGACACCGGTCGCGCGCAGGCGTGTACTGATCCCAGGTTCGAACAAGTGTTCGAGCCCCTGCCGGACGTCCAGACCGACAGCTCGACCGCCGGGAGGGAGGCCGCATGAGCGTCGTCCCCGAGGTCCGTCCCGAGGCGCGAGAGCACCGGACGGCCCACGACGACCGGCACGCCCGCGCGCTGGCCGCGCTGCGGGCCGCCGAGCACGGCCTCGTCCGCCGCCCGCAGCGGGCCCCGGCATCCGGTACGTCGCCCGGCACGCCGTCGTCCCCGGTGCCCGCCCGCGAGGCCCCGAGCGCTCCTGTCGACCCGTCGTCGACCCGCCCGGTCCACCCCGCGCTCGCCCCGCTCCTGCCCGGGGGCGGGCTGCCGAGCGGCGGCGTGCTCACCGTGCAGGGCTCCACCAGCCTGCTGCTCACCCTGCTGGCCACCACCTCGCACGACGGCGCCTGGGTGGCCTTCGTGGGCGCCCCGGCCGTCGGGATGCTCGCCGCGGACGACGCCGGGATCTCGCTCGAGCGCACCGCCGTCGTCCCCGACCCCGGCCCGGACGCCCCTGCGGTGCTCGCCGCGCTGCTCGACGGCATGGACGTGGTCGTCGTCGGCCCGCGCGCCGCCCTGCTGCCCGCCGACCGCCGCCGGCTCGCCGCCCGCACCCGGCAGCGCGGCGCCGTCCTGGTCTCCACGGGGCACTGGCCCGGGGCGCACGTCGTGCTCGACGCCCGGGGCGGGGCCTGGGCAGGCACCGACGCCGGTGCCGGGTGGCTGCGCCGACGCACCCTGTCCGTGCTGCGCACCGGGCGCGGGTCCGCGGCCCGGCCCGTGGAGATCGACGTCGAGGTGCCCGTCTGCGGTGACATCCCGGCCACGTCCGCGCCGACCGCGCCCGCCGCCGGTCGCGAACCCCGGCTGAGGATCGCATGAGCACCCGCACCGCGGTGCTCTGGGTGCCGGACTGGCCCGTCGTGGCCGCACTGGCCGCCGCGGAGCTCGACGCCCACGTGCCGGCCGCCGTCCTCGGCGCCCGCTCGCGCGGCGGCTCGACGGCGGGACGCAGCGTCGTGGCGACCTCCGCCGTCGCGCGCGCCGCCGGGGTGCGCCGCGGGATGCGTCGACGGCAGGCCCAGGGGCGCTGCCCCGACCTGGAGCTGCTCGAGGTCGACGACGCCCGCGACGCCCGCGCCTTCGAACCGGTGGCCCAGGCGGCCGAGACGGTCGTGGCGGGGATCGAGGTCGCCCGCCCCGGACTGCTCCTGCTGCCCGCGGACGGCGCCGCGCGCTACCACGGCTCCGAGCGGGCGCTCGCGGAGACTCTCGAGGCCGCCGTTGCCGCGCGCACCGGTCACGAGTGCCAGGTCGGGGTGGCCGACGGGCTGCTCGCCGCCGTCCTCGCCGCCCGCGCCGACGCCGTCGTGCCGCCGGGGGAGTCCGCGGCCTACCTGGCCGGGCGGCCGGTGGGCGAGCTGGTGCACGCCGTCTGCGAGGCCGGTGCCGTGGCCACCGTGCGCGAGGCGGCGGGGCTGTGGTGGCGGCTCGGGCTGCAGACGCTCGGCGACCTGGCGGCGCTGCCCGCCACGAGCGTGGCCGGCCGGTTCGGGGACCTGGGGACCTGGGCGCACCGGCTGGCCCGCGGCGAGGACGAGCGTCCGCCGGCCCGTCGTCGCATCGAGGAAGACCTTGCCGTCGAGACCGAGCTCGACCCCCCGGCCGACCGGGTGGACGTCGCGGCCTTCGCCGCGCGGCGGCTGGCCACCGAGCTGCACACGCTGCTGACCGACCGCGGGTCGTCCTGCGGACGGCTCCGCATCACCGCGCGCACCACCGAGGGCGAGCTCGAGCGCCTGTGGCGCACCGACGCCGCCGCGACCGGCGGGCTCAGCGCCGCACGGATCACCGACCGGGTGCGCTGGCAGCTCGAGGGCTGGCTCACGGCCTCGGCCCTGCGCCGGACTGGCACCGACGGCACGCCGGAGGTCGCCCCGCTGGTGCACCTGACGCTCGGGGCCGAGGACGTCGCGCCGGCCGGGACGCACCAGCCGCGCCTGTGGGGCGCCGACGCCGGCGAGGATGCCCGGGCGCGCCAGGCGCTGGGGCGCGTGCAGGGGCTGCTGGGCTCCCAGGCCGTGCTCACCGTGCGGCTCCAGGGTGGGCGGGACGCCCGCAGCAGGGTCCAGCTCGTGCCCTTCGGGGAGGAGGCAGCCCTGGAACGTGATCCCGGCCTGCCGTGGCCCGGCGCGCTGCCGAGCCCGGCACCGGCCGTCCTGCTGCCCGACCCGGCGCCCGCCTGCGTGCTCGACGCGACGGGCCGCGCCGTCGTCGTCGACGTCCGGCTCGCCGCGAGCGGTGATCCCGCGCTGGTGCGCTGGGAGCAGGACGGGCTCACCGAGGTGCACGAGGTCGTGGGCTGGGCCGGTCCGTGGCCGCTCGCCGAGCGGTGGTGGGCGCCGGACGGCGGTCGTCGCCGCGTCTACCTGCAGGTCGTGCTCGACGACGGCCGCGGGCTCCTGCTGGCCCAGCTCGACGGCGCGTGGCAGACGGAGGCTGTCTATGACTGAGCCGGAGGTGCAGCGGAAGGTGGGGTCCGAGGAACGAGGAGCGCGCCAGGAGCGGAGCCGCAGGCTCGGTCAGGAAAAGTATGACTGAACAGCCGAGGTACGCGGAGCTGCACGCCCACTCGGCGTTCAGCTTCCTCGACGGCGCCTCCCACCCCGAGGAACTGGCGGCCGAGGCGGCCCGGCTGGGGCTGCAGGCGCTCGCGCTCACCGACCACGACGGGCTCTACGGCGTCGTGCGGTTCGCCGAGGCCGCACGGTCGGTCGGCCTGCCCACCGTCTTCGGTGCCGAGCTCCACATCGAGGCCCCCGTCCCCGGCGGTGCGCCGGTGCTCGACCCGCCGACGGGCGTCCCGGACCCCCGTGCGACCCACCTGCTCGTCCTGGCGCGCGGCGCCGACGGCTACCGGAACCTGTCCCGGGCCGTCGCGACGGCCCACCTCGACGCCGGGGTCAAGGGCAAGGCCCGCTACCGGCTCGACGAGCTCGGGGCCCAGGCGGACGGGCAGTGGCTCGTGCTCACGGGGTGCCGCAAGGGTGCCGTGCGCCGCGCCCTCGAGGAGGTCGCCCCGGACGGCGGACCGCCCGGTCCGGCGGCGGCGCGGGCAGAGCTCGACCGGCTCGTCGCGGCCTTCGGCCGGGACAACGTCGCCGTCGAGATCACGGCCACCGGTGATCCTCGGGACGCCGACCGGCACTCCGCCCTCGCCACGCTGGCGACGGAGGCGGGCCTGCCGCTGGTCGCCACGACGAACGCCCACTACGCCCGCCCGCGCGACGCCGACCTGGCGGGGGCGCTGGCGGCCGTGCGCGCCCGGTCCTCGCTGGACGGCATGGACGGATGGCTGCCCGGCGGCCCGACGGCGCACCTGCGGTCGGGTGCGGAGATGCTGCGTCTGCACGCCCGGCATCCCCAGGCGGTGCGTACCGCCGCCGAGCTGGCGGCCGAGTGCACGTTCGACCTGCACCTCGTCGCGCCGAACCTGCCGCCCTACCCGGTGCCGGACGGCCACGACGAGGCGAGCTGGCTGCGCGAGCTGGTGCAGCGTGGCGCGACGGCGAGGTACGGCGCGCGAGGGGCTGAGCGGGTCCCGGGTGCGTGGGAGCAGATCGACCACGAGCTGCGCGTCATCAACCAGCTCGACTTCCCGGGGTACTTCCTCGTCGTCTACGACCTGGTGGAGTTCTGCCGGCGCGAGGGCATCCTGTGCCAGGGCCGGGGGAGCGCGGCCAACTCCGCCGTCTGCTACGCGCTCGGGATCACCGCGGTCGACGCGGTGCGGCACGGCCTGCTGTTCGAACGGTTCCTCGCACCCGAGCGGGACGGGCCGCCGGACATCGACATCGACATCGAGTCGGTGCGGCGCGAGGAGGTCATCCAGCACGTCTACTCCCGGTTCGGCCGCACACACGCCGCCCAGGTCGCCAACGTCATCTCCTACCGGCCGAGGTCTGCGGTGCGCGACGCCGCCCGCGCGCTCGGGTACGACGCCGGGCAGCAGGACGCGTGGTCCACGTCGATCGAGCGGTGGGGGTCGTTGCGCGGCCCCGACCCGACCAGCCCGGCGGCGGACGCGAAGGCCCGGGACGCCCGCGCGTCCGACGGCGCGCCGGCCACCCGGCGTCAGGAGAAGAAGGCCCGGGTCGCCGCCCAGTGGGGGCACCAGGGGTCCGGCCGGGTCGTCGACCCGCTGGCGGTCGACGCCGGCGAGGTGCGGCGGGCCGACGACGGGCACGACGTCGTGCCCGCGCAGGTGCCGCCGTCGGCCGAGGAGACCGGGGAGATCCCCGGGCAGGTGATCGACCTTGCGGACCGGTTCCTGCGCCTGCCGCGGCACCTCGGCATCCACTCCGGCGGCATGGTCATGTGCGACCGCCCCGTCATCGAGGTCTGCCCGGTCGAGTGGGCCCGGATGGAGGGCCGCACGGTGCTGCAGTGGGACAAGGAGGACTGCGCCGACGCCGGTCTGGTCAAGTTCGACCTGCTCGGCCTCGGGATGCTCACGGCGATCCGGTACGCCTTCGAGTCCGTCCACGAGCACACGGGGGAGCGTCTCGAGCTGCACACCCTGCCGGAGGAGGACCCTCAGGTGTACGACCTGTTGTGCGCGGCGGACACCGTGGGGGTGTTCCAGGTGGAGTCCCGTGCCCAGATGGCCACGCTGCCCCGGCTGCGGCCGCGCTGCTTCTACGACATCGTCGTGGAGGTCGCGCTCATCCGGCCCGGTCCCATCCAGGGCAACTCGGTGCACCCGTACATCGAGCGGGCGCGCGGGCGGGAACCGGTGAGCTACCTGCACCCGTTGCTGGAGCCGTCGCTGAAGCGGACCCTGGGGGTGCCGCTGTTCCAGGAGCAGCTCATGCAGATGGCGATCGACGTCGCCGGGTTCACCCCGGCGGAGTCGGACCAGCTCCGCCGCGCGATGGGGTCCAAGCGGTCCGTGGAGCGGATGGAGGCCCTGCGGGAGCGGCTGTTCGACGGGATGGCCGAGCGCGGCGTCCCGCCGGACGTGCGCGAGGAGATCTACGACAAGCTCAAGGCGTTCGCGGACTTCGGGTTCCCGGAGTCGCACGCGTACTCGTTCGCGTTCCTCGTGTACGCCTCTGCCTGGCTGAAGGTGCACCACCCGGAGGCGTTCTACGCGGGGCTGCTGGCGGCGCAGCCGATGGGCTTCTACTCGCCGCAGTCCCTGATCGCGGACGCCCGCCGGCACGGGGTGACGGTGCTGCGACCGGACGTCAACGCCTCCGCGGCGCTGGCGGGCGTCGAGGCCACGGGGGCCGGGGCGCTCGCGGTCCGGGTCGGGCTGTCGGCGGTGCGGGGTCTCGGCACCCAGGTGGCGGAGCAGACGGCGGCCGAGCGTGCCGAGGGAGGTCCGTTCCGTGACCTGCGGGACCTCGTGCGCCGTGTCGACCTGTCCACCGCCCGGCTCGAGGCGCTCGCCACGGCCGGGGCGCTGGAGTCGTTGGGCGTGACGCGGCGGGAAGGGCTGTGGGCGGCCGGCGCGCTCGGCCAGGAGGGGCCGGGCACCCTGGAGGGGGTCGTCGCCGGGGTCGAGGCGCCGCCGCTGCCGGGGATGAGCCCTCTCGAGATCGACGTCGCGGACGCCTGGGCCACCGGCGTCACCCCCGACTCCACCTCCCCGCTGGAGCACGTGCGCGCCGGGCTGGACCGTCAGGGTGTGCTGACCGTGGAGCAGGCGATCACGACGGAGCCGGGCTGTCGGGTCGCCGTCGGCGGGGTGGTCACACACCGGCAGCGTCCCGGGACGGCGGGCGGGGTCACGTTCCTGTCCCTGGAGGACGAGACGGGGCTGCTCAACGTCATCTGCACGCCAGGCCTGTGGCGGCGGTTCCGCACGGTGGCCCGTGGCGCGCCGGCGATGGTCGTGCGCGGCCGGGTGGAGCGGGCCGACGGCGCGGTCAACCTGCTCGCGGAGCACCTCGCGGCCCTGCGGCTGCCGGTGGCGACCCGGTCGCGAGACTTCCGTTGACCGCGGCGTCCGAGGAGGGTTCTCCCGCGGCGGAGCGTCTCGGTGTCGGTGCTCCGCCCTAGGCTCGGGACATGGCCGAGGTGAGGGTCGAACCCGCGACCGAGCGCCGGTTCGACGACGTCACGAGGATGCTCAACCCGCGAGGGCGTGAGCAGGCCTGCTGGTGCCTGCACTGGCGCATGCCGAGCGGGCTGCCGACCGACGGTCGCGAGGAGCACCTGCGCGAGCTGTGCGCGCACCAGCCGCCCGGGCTACTGGCCTACCTCGACGACCCGGACGCCCCCGGCGCGCCCGGAGAGACCGTGGTCGGCTGGGTCGGTCTCGCACCGCGATCCGCCGTCGGTTCCCTGCAGCGCTCGCGCGTCCTGCCGCGCGGGGAACCGGCGGACTGGCCGACGACCTGGGTGGTGATGTGCTTCGTCGTGCGCCCCGGATACCGGCGACGCGGCGTGGCGCGTGCCCTGCTGCGCGGCGCGGTGGAGCACGCGCGGTCCCAGGGCGGCCAGGTCGTCGAGGGCTTCCCCGTCGAGGCCGCCCCCGGAGTCAGGATCCCGGTCAGCGCGGCGTTCGTCGGCACCGTGGGGCTCTTCGAGTCCGAAGGGTTCGAGCGGGTCGGCGACACCGCGGCGACGAGCGGCAGGCTGCCCCGCTGGTGGCTGCGGCGCGAGCTCGTCGGCGGCTGAGCAGGACGCAGGCGGGTCCGGCGGTCGTCGCCGAGCGGGCGAGGTACTACGGCGTGGTCCCCGGGTACGTGCTGACGATCGACGTCGAAGGCCTCGAGGCGATCTCCCACGCCGGTGGCGCGCACGGCGCCGACGGCTACTCCGCGGTCCTTTCGGATGCCTCCACCGGGGACGCGGTCATGCTCTCCGCCGTCCCGGGAGACCTCTCGGCGGCCACGTGCCCCGACCTGCCGGTGCTCACGATGAACGGGTCGGTGGGGGACGGACCGGTCGAGGTCGTGCGGGTGTCCGGGACAGGTGTCGGCCCGGAGCTGCTCCGTGCGGCCCTGGAGTCGGTGCGCGTGCCCACCGCCGGCGAGCTGGACCTCCTGCTGCCGCCCGGTGACGGCGCCCCGGACAACAGCGTGGGGGTCGGGGGCTGGCCGGCCGGACGCACCGTCCGGCCTGCCGACTTGCAACCGGGCACCGATCCGCGTTCCGATGGGCGACGTGCGCGCGCTCGGGTCCTCGCCGACCGACGAGCCCGAGCGCACGCGAGCATGAGACGCCGCGATCCCGGGACGATCCGGGAGAAGGGATGACCCATGACCGCCACGATCGACACCACGACGGACCTCTACCCGAGCAGGCTCGCCGAGCCGGGCGAGGTCGTCGAACGACAGCACCCCACGGTGTGGGGCACGGCCGACGACGGCCCGTTCGACGCCGCCGCGCTGGAGGCGCACGAGCAGCGCGGGTTCACGATCCTGCAGGACTTCATCACCCCGGACGAGGTGAAGCAGTACACCGCCGAGCTGGACCGGCTCTCGTCCGACACCTCCCTGCAGGGCGACCCGCGCGTCGTCACCGAGCGTGCCTCGGGCGAGGTGCGCTCCATCTTCGAGGTGACGAAGCTCAGCGAGCAGATCGACGCCCTGAGCCGCGACCCCCGGCTGCTGGACCGTGCCCGCCAGCTCCTGGGCTCGGACGTGTACCTGCACCAGACCCGGGTCAACTACATGCCGGGCTACAAGGGCACCGGGTTCTACTGGCACTCGGACTTCGAGACGTGGCACGCGGAGGACGGCATGCCGGCTCCGCGCGCCGTCAGCTGCTCGATCGCCCTCACACCGAACTACCCCTACAACGGTGGCCTGATGGTGATGCCGGGCTCCCACCGCAGCTATGTGCCGTGCGTGGGCGAGACCCCGGCGGACTACCACAAGGACTCGCTCAAGGAGCAGAAGATCGGCGTGCCCAGCGAGGAGGCCATCACCGAGCTCGCGTGGAAGCACGGCGTGGACCAGTTCACCGGTCCGGCCGGCTCGGCGCTGTGGTTCGACTGCAACATCATGCACGGGTCGGGCAACAACATCACGCCGTTCCCGCGCTCGAACATCTTCCTGGTGTTCAACAGCGTCGAGAACGCGCTCACGGAGCCGTACGCCGCGCCGGCACCGCGCCCGACGCACATCGGCAGCCGAGACTTCACGCCGCTGCGGTAGTCCGGGAGCCGGGCTGGCCCGGGCACCAGGTGCCCGGGCCAGGTCGGCCGCCGGTCTCCGACGTCGGTCGTCTCACCACGCCTGCGCGAACACGTCGGCGAAGATCTCGTCGGCGTCCACGTCCAACCCGCGTGCGGCGAACCAGTCGCAGACGTTGCGGCAGTCGCGGTGCAGCAGGTCGGCGCCGAACGGGTTCGCGACCAGGTCCACGACCTGGGGCAGGTCGATGATCACGATCCGTCCACCCTCAGCGCCGTCAGCGCCGTCCACGAGGATGTTGTACGGCGACAGGTCGCCGTGCGCCCACCCGAGCCGGGCGAGGACGCCCATGGCCCGGTGCAGCTGGTCGAACCAGTCGGCGAGAACCTCGGGGCTGGGGCGCTCGCGGGCGAGCCGGGGCGCCGCCTCGTACGCGCCGTCGTCGGACCGCCCGCCCACGAACTCCATGAGCAGCTCCGTGCCGTCTACCTGCACGGGGTAGGGGACCGGCGCGCCGGCCTCCCAGAGCTGGCAGAGTGCCGAGAACTCGGCGTCGGCCCACTGCGTGGCCGCGACCGCACGGCCCCACGCGGACCGGCGGTCCTCCAGGGCTCGCTGGTCACGGGTGCGTCGCGTCCGCCGGCCTTCGGTGTAGGTGGTGTCCCGGTGGAACTGCCGGTTCTCCCGGCCGCGGTAGCGCTTGGCGGCGAGCAGGCTGTGCCGGCGGGGATCGTCCGGCACGGCACGCTCGACGAGGTGGACGTCGGCCTCCTTGCCGGTCTTGAGCACGCCGAGCTCGGTGTCGAGCGCGGCATCGGCCACCACGACCCAGTCGGGTCGCGGGTCCGGTCCGCGCTGGCCCTTGGCGACGGCGGACCAGGTCGACCAGCGCTGGTCGGGCCCGGGCTCGACAGAGGGCGGGGTCAGGAGAGTGTCAGGGGTGTGCTGGTGCACGGGAGGCTCCTCGAGGAGTAAGGAGCGGCCGACGGCGGCTCCTCAGCAGGCGGTGGCGGTCGCCCGTGCCGGAGACGCCGGCCGGGCGTGCGTGACGACGGTGTCCATGGCCTCTGCCCCCCGTTCCGCCGGGCGCACCTGCTGCGCCGTTCACCACGAGGCTGCCAGCGCCTCACGGTGCCGTCCAGCGAATATCCGCCGCTACCGTGGACGCATGGGATTCGAGCCGGTCGCCGACGGCGTCCTGGTCCGTACGAGCCGGCGTCTCGCCACCACCTCGACGCTGGTCCTCGGGCACCGGACGGCGGAGGGCAGGGCCGCGCTCCTGGTCGACCCGGCATGGGATCCGGTCGAGCTCGCGGCCATCGCCGAAGAGGTCGCCGGCCTCGGTGCGCGCGTCCTGGCCGGCTTCGCGACGCACGCCCACCACGACCACCTGCTCTGGCCCCCGGGCCTGGACGGTGCGTGGAGATGGGCGACCCCGACGACGGCACGGACAGCGCTGCGTGAGCGCGACCGGCTGCTGGCCGAGGCCCGCCAGGACGCAGCGCGCTACGGCGGACCTGACCACACCCCCCGGGTGCTCGACCTGCTGGGCCGGGTGGAGTCGTACGGCGATCGCGCGACGCTCCCCGACCTCGGCGGCCTGCTGCCGGAGGTACGGGTCGTCGAGCACGACGGCCACGCCCCGGGCCACGCGGCGCTGTGGCTCCCGGACAGCCGGGTGCTGCTCGCCGGCGACATGCTGAGCGATGCCGAGCCGCCGCTGCCGGCCGACGAGATCACCGGCCGGACGGACGTCGCGAGCTACCGTGCCGGCCTCGACCGGCTGACACCGTACGTCGCCCGGGCGGCGGTGCTGGTGCCCGGCCACGGCACGGTCACGACCGAACCGATGCTCCGGCTCGAGACGGATCGCCGTCTCCTCGAGTCCGGCTCCTGAGGGACGGGACCGGAGCCGACGGCGCTCAGGAGGGCAGCAGTGACTCGCCGGCCGACAGGACGAGCTCGGTCGCCGAGCTCCAGGCCGACGCCGTGTCGAAGCCCATCTGGTCGAGCATCGCCCACGCGACACCGAGCACCGCGTAGGCGCTGACCGGGGTCATGAGCGCCCACTCGCGCCAGGATCCGGCGTCGCCGAGCAGCGGCACCGAGATGTTGCCCCGTGGGCTCCACATGTCGTCGAACGGCAGCCACCGGTGCCGCCGGATCCAGCGTGGAGACTTGATCCGCACAGGCCAGAGCAGCGGGACGCCGCGGGTGGTGAGCATGTCCCCGACGATGTGCACCGCGCAGCCGAGGCCGACGCAGAACGGCATCCAGTACCACTCCTCGGGGGCGAACACGGCGACGAACGCCGCCAGGGAGACCGACAGGCTCCACGTCCACCACCGCCGTTGGCCGGTGAGCTTGAGCGCCCGCACGGCGAACGCGATGAGGAGGACCGCCATGATCCCCGGCCCGATGAGCACCTCGCCGAACTGCTCGGTACGGACGGTCACGAGGCCCATCGCCCAGGCGATGAGGGTGAACACGGCGACGCCGACGATCGAGTGCGTCGCGTTGCGGTGCCCACCCGAGACTGTGGCCACGAACTTGGTCACGCCCTCCGACACCGGTGGCAGGGAGTGCGAGATGGTCCCGTTGTGGTGGTCCGCGTCGGGCAGCAGCGCGGCTCCCGCGCACACCAGCGCGCCGGTCATGACACCCACGTCCGAGACGGGGTACCAGCCGAACGCGATCGGCGTCGAGGCGGTGACGGCCACCCAGGCGGCCGCGCCCGAGGCGGCGTGGTGCCCACCCATCATGGTGTGCGTGCTCCTTCGTCCGGTCTGCTCCCGATGACCGTTTGGTCCGGGTCCGGAGGAACGCTACACGGAGCCGCCGACGCTCCTCGACCGCTGCGCCGCCAGGACGCCCGCGACGTCGGGGGGACGCCATCCCTCCGGCTTGAGGACCTTGCCGTCGGCGCGCCGCACCGGGTGGCCGTCCGCACCGAGCTTGGCCATGTTGGACGCGTGGATGGCGGCGAACACCTCGTCGCCGGGGATGCCGCACTCCAGCTCGAGTCCGTGCAGGACGTACCGCAGGTCGCCGGTCGCGTCAGCGGTCCCGACGAGGTCCGCCCCGTCCGTGGGGCCGTCCACCACCGTGGCGACAGCCTGCTCGACGACGTCGCGCGCCCGCTGGCCGAGGACGGCGCCGGTGAGCTCGGCGAACTCCTCGGCGACGAGCCGGTATCGCAGGCGCAGCCGGTCCTCGGGCAGCGCGAGGTCGGGGACGCCGTCGTTGACGGGCACGCCGAAGGCCTCGTGGAACTCGCGGACCATCTGCCGTTCGTTCGTCATGGCGCGACGCTAGCGGACGTCGGCAGGCGGGGTGTGGCCGACCGCCTGCGCCCCCGGAGCAGCGATGCCGGACAGGATGCGGGCGGAGTTGACCAGCCCGAGGTGGCTGAACGCCTGCGGGAAGTTGCCGAGCTGGCGGCCCGACTCGACGTCGTACTCCTCGGAGAGGAGTCCCAGGTCGTTGCGCAGGCCGACGAGCCGTTCGAACAGGGCGCGGGCCTCCGCCCGGCGTCCGATGCCGTACAACGCGTCGACGAGCCAGAAGCTGGCGACGAGGAAGGTGCCCTCACCGCCCGGTAGCCCGTCGACGTGGTCGTCGGCGTGCGTGAGGTAACGCAGCAGCAGCCCGTCACGCCCGAGCTCGCGCTGCACGGCGTCGACGGTCCCCACCACGCGTGGGTCGTCCCACGGCAGGAAACCGACGCGTGGGATGAGCAGCAGCGACGCGTCCAGCCCCGTCGAGCCGTAGTACTGGGTGAAGGTGTTGCGCTCGGCGTCGTACCCGTTGCCCAGAACGTCGTCGCGGATTGTCTCGCGCAGGACCTTCCACTCGTCGGCCGGCCCGTCGAGCCCGTAGTTCTCCACGGCGCGCACCATGGAGTCGACCCCGGCCCAGGCCATCACGCGCGAGTGCACGAACGGCCGGCGGGGCCCCCGCACCTCCCACAGGCCGTTGTCCAGGTCCTCCCAGTGCCCCTCGAGGAAGTCCAGCAGCAGCTTCTGCAGGCGCCACGAGTCGACGTCTTCGGTGAGCCCGGCAGCCCGGGCCACGTGCAGCCCGCCGAGGGTCTCGCCCCACACGTCGAGCTGGAGCTGGCCGGCGGCACCGTTGCCCGTCCGCACCGGTCTGCTGCCCGCGAATCCGGGCAGCCATTCGAGCGTCGTCTCCGGGATCCGGCGGCGCCCGTCCAGGCCGTACATGATCTGCAGGTCGGCAGGGTCGCCGGCCACGGCTCGGAGCAGCCAGTCCCGCCACGAGCGTGCCGCCGCGGTGTGCCCGGTGCCGAGCAGCGCGATGAGCGTGAAGGTGGCGTCACGTAGCCAGCAGTACCGGTAGTCCCAGTTGCGAGGGCCGCCCGGCTGTTCCGGCAGCGAGGTGGTGGCCGCGGCGGAGATGGCGCCCGTCGGGGCGAACGTCAGAGCCTTCAGGGTGATCAGGGATCGGCGCACCGGTTCCTGCCACTGGCCGTCGTAGCGGGTCTGACCGATCCAGTCCGCCCAATAGTCCAGCGTGTGCACCAGGGACTCGGCGGCGTCGACCGGTGTCGGGTCCGGCAGGTGCGAGGCGTGGTGGGTCAGGACGAGCGGGACCCGGTCACCGGCGGCGACCTCGAACCGGGACAGCACCGCGCCGTCGGCGACGTCGGCCCTGACGGGGGCGGCGAGATGGAGGGCGTCCGGGCCTGCCACGATGTCGATGCTCGGGTCGTGCCCAGCCAGGACGGTGTCGGCCCCGCTGATCCACGGAGCGACGCTGCCGTAGTCGAAGCGTGGCACGAGCAGGCTCTCCACGGTGACGCGCCCACGCAGCCCGTCCACGATGCGCACCACGTCGGCCGCGTCGCCACGGGGCGGCATGAGATCGGTCACTCGCACATGGCCCTCGGGCGTCTCCCACTCCGTCTCCAGCACGAGCGACTCGCCGCGGTAGCGGCGCCGGGTGCACGGCCCGCCGGACGCCGGCGCCACCCGCCAGAAGCCGTGTTGCTCGTCCCCGAGCAGCGCAGCGAAGCAGGCGGGGGAGTCGAGGTCCGGCAGGCAGAGCCAGTCGAGCGACCCGTCACGACCGATCAGGCCCACCGTGCGGAGGTCTCCCACGATGCCGTAGTCCTCGATGCGCCGGTCCATGGCGTCCCACGCTAGGCCCGCCACGTGACTTGCGCCACGGCGGGACGGATTGCAGGTCGGGGCACCTGTCGTGCTATGTTTTTCACCGCACCGAAACGGGCCGTGCGGCCCGCGGAGGTCCACCTGTCCGGGTGGCGGAATGGCAGACGCGCTAGCTTGAGGTGCTAGTGCCCTTTATCGGGCGTGGGGGTTCAAGTCCCCCTCCGGACACTCGTTGAGACAGCGACGACGAAGGCCTCCCGGGTCCACAACCGGGGGGCCTTCTGTCGTTCCGGCCCGCACCACCGGTTGGAGATGTTCCCTTGGTGTTCCCCGCTGGAGTCCTGCCGGTTCCCCTGGGTGTTCCCGCCGGCGTTCACGTTGGCCCGGCTGACAACGTACTCCCAGGTTGGAGCGGTGTCCGGAGGGGGACGAGTGCCCCGGGTCCGAGTCTTGCGTACGTGGCACGTCAAGACGATCCCGGCGACTGCCGGATGTGAAGTCGCAGGACATCGTTGACGGTTCTGTCTCAGGACATCATGGACAGTCGGTCTCATGACATCGTGGACAC
>NZ_JBWPVO010000015.1:0-89562 GCF_056590155.1 Isoptericola sp. GX10416
CACCGAACCCGTCACCGTCACCGAAGCACGCGTCCGCCTCCACTGCGACGACCTGCACGGAGCCACCACCTGCTGACGGGCGACGGAACGCCACCATCCGACGCCGCACCCCCTCATCGGGGCCGGTACTACCTCGGCACGACCGGTACTACCTCGGCGTGGCGCGGCGGGTCTCGCGCAGCCGCTCGCCCTTGGCGTGCGCGACGTCGCGCAACTCGGCCTGGAACGCGACCATCCGTTCGCGCAGCGCGAGGGACTCCGCATCGGTGCCCGCACCGAGGATCTGCGCCGCGAGCAGGCCGGCGTTGCGGGCGCCCCCGATCGACACCGTGGCGACCGGGACTCCGGCCGGCATCTGCACGATCGACAGGAGCGAGTCCATCCCGTCCAGGTGCTTGAGCGGCACCGGCACGCCGATCACCGGCAGCGGCGTGACCGCGGCCAGCATGCCCGGCAGGTGCGCCGCTCCCCCGGCACCCGCCACGACCACCCGCAGGCCCCGGTCGGCGGCACCGCGACCGTACTCGATCATCTCGGTCGGCATCCGGTGCGCCGAGACCACGTCCACCTCGCTGGCCACGCCCAGCTCGTCCAGCGCCTCGGCCGCGGCCTGCATGACGGGCCAGTCGGAGTCCGACCCCATGACGATCCCGACGACGGGCTTGTTCTCGCTCATCAGTTCTCCTCGATCTCCTCGCCGCGCAGCAGGGCGGCCGCGGCGACCGCACGGCGGCGGACCTCGTCCAGGTCGTCGCCGCTGACGTTGACGTGTCCCAGCTTGCGGCCCGGGCGGATGTCCTTGCCGTACAGGTTGACGCGCGCCTCCGGGAACCGCGCGCCGAGCTCGGGCAGCGCGTCCGTGAGGCGCTCCAGGCTCGAGCCCAGGACGTTCGCCATGACGGTCCAGCGTGCGGTCGGCGCGGTCGCACCGAGCGGCAGGTCCAGCACCGCCCGGAGGTGCTGCTCGAACTGGCTCGTCGCGGCGCCGTCGATCGTCCAGTGCCCGGAGTTGTGCGGACGCATGGCGAGCTCGTTGACGAGCACCACCGGGCCGCCGTCACCGTCCGGCACCTCGAACATCTCCACCGCGAGGACGCCGGTCACGTCGAGCCCTTCGGCCACCTGGACGGCCACCTGGCGAGCCCGCTCGGCAAGCTGCAGGTCGAGGCGCGGAGCGGGCGCGATCACCTCGGCGCAGACGCCGTCCCGCTGGATCGACTCCACCACGGGCCATGTCCGCACCTCTCCCGACGGCCGGCGGGCGACGAGCACCACGAGCTCACGGCTGAACGGCACCTTGTCCTCGACGAGGAGCTCGGGGCCTCCCGCGGCGTGGGCGGCGATCCAGTCGTCCGCCTCCGCTGGTGCGGCGACCACGCGCACGCCCTTGCCGTCGTAGCCGCCCCGAGCGGTCTTCACCACGGCCTCACCGCCCGGTGCGCCGTCGAGGAAGACCCCGAGCGCGGACCGGGCGGCCTCCGGATCGGTGGGCAGCGCCGCCCAGCGCGGGCACGGCGCCCCGAGCTCGGTGAGCCGACGGCGCATCACGATCTTGTCCTGGGCCTGCACCAGGGCTCCAGGGCCCGGCCGCACCGGGGTGCCGCCGTCGACCAGGTCGGTCAGGAGGCTGTTCGGCACGTGCTCGTGCTCGAAGGTCAGCACGTCGGCCGCGGCCCGTCCGTCCGCGGGGGCCACGAGCGCGCGGATCGCCGCCTCGTCGGACGCGGCCCCGACCGGGGCGTCGACGACGACCTGCGCCGCCGCTGTCGCGGGGTCCTCGACGAGCACCCTCAGATGGACACCGAGCTCGGCGGCGGCCGGGGCCATCATGCGGGCGAGCTGGCCGCCACCGACGACGGCGACCACGGGTGGGACGGGGGCACTGGCGGGGGGCGTCACGTTGGTCGAGGATACCGGCCGGGCCGATAAGGTGGCCCGCATGTCTCGTGCCCCGGCAGCCGCACCCGCCCCGCAGCGGTGGCCGGCGCGCACGATGCTCGCACTGTGGGCGCGGCGCATCGAGCTGCTGCGGTTCGGTTCGGTGGGCGCGCTCGCGTTCGTGGTGGACCTCGCCGTGTTCAACCTGATGCTGCACGGGCCTGTCGACGTGCTCGCCCACAAGCCGATCACGGTGCGGATCATCGCGGCGGCGGTCGCGACTCTCGTGGCATGGGTCGGCAACCGGTACTGGACGTTCGCGGACCGCCGTACCCCGCGCCGCGGACGCGAGCTGCTGGAGTTCGCCGCGGTGAACGTCGGCGGGCTCGCCATCTCGGCCGGATGCCTGGCGGTGTCCCGGTACGTGCTCGGCCTCGACTCGGCACTGGCGGACAACGTCGCGGCGAACGGGGTCGGCCTCGTGCTGAGCACGATCTTCCGGTACGTCATGTATCGCACGGTGGTCTTCCGCGGCGTCGGCTGACCCCGAGCGTTGTGGGCGCGATTTCTGGGCCCACAACCGGCCGCAAACGGACAATACGGGCCAGAAATCGCGCCCACAACGATGAGGCAGGGCGGGGCGGGGCGGGGCGGGTCTCAGCCTTCGTTGTGGTGGAGCCAGCCGCGGCGGCGCCCGCGCGACGAGATCGTCGACCCGGGTGGGAGCACGACGCTCGGGTCGAGCGTGCGCGGCACCCCGGCGAGGAAGATGCGGAACACCGGCGGACGCCGCTGCGCCAGCTCGAGACGACCGCCGTCGGCGGCGACCAGGTCACGTGCCAGCGCCAGCCCGAGGCCGGTGCTGCCTCCCGTCGTCGTGCCGCGTTCGAAGATCCGCGGAGCGATGTCGTCCGCCACGCCGGGGCCCTCGTCCGAGACCTCGAGCGCCACCGCACCCTTCGGGCCGGACGGTTTCGAGCGCACCGCCGTGACGCCGTCGCCGTACTTCAAGGAGTTCTCCAGGAGCGTGGCGATCACCTGCGCCAGCGCACCGGGGGTCGCCAGGACCCGGTGCTCGTCCGGCACGTCGACCACGAGCACGCGTCCGGCGGTGCGGAACGTCTCCGCCCACTCCTCCTCCTGCTGGCGGACCACGTCAGCCAGGGCGACCGCCTCGGTGGTACCGCCCTGCGAGCGCCGGGACGTGGAGAGCAGGTCGTCGACCACGGTCACCAGCCGCTCCACCTGCTCGAGCGACACCCTGGCCTCCTCGACGACGGCCTCGTCGTCGCTGGTCAGCATGATCTCCTCGAGCCGCATGGTCAGGGCGGTCAGCGGCGTGCGCAGCTGGTGGGAGGCGTCCTGCGCGAACTGCCGCTCCGAGGCGAGCCGCCCGGCCAGCCGGTCGGCGCTGCGGGCCAGCTCGGCCGCCACCAGGTCGATCTCCTCCACGCCGGACGGTTCGAGGCTCGGACGCACCTGCCCGGAGCCGAGCTGTTCGGCCGACGCCGCGAGGTACACCAGAGGCGCGGAGAGCCGGTTCGCCTGCCACACGGCCATCGCCACGCCGGCCGCGATGGCGACGACGCCGGCGACCACCGCGAGCGCGACGGTCTGGGCGGCCTTGATGTAGGCGCCCCAGGCAGAGACCTCGATGGACACCGAGGCACGCTCGTCGGTGGTCTGCGCCGCCTTGAAGATGGTCGGTTCGCGCAGCACGTCGCCGAACTCGAGCAGCTCGCCGTCGGGCAGGCTGACGGTGACGCGTGCCGGGAGGTCTCCGGAGCGCCCCTCCGCTGCGCGCAGGAGCTGCTCCTCGCTGGGACTCTCACCCTGCGCCTGGGCGCGCTCGACGGTCCGGACGAACGTGTCCAACCGGTCCGAGACCCGGCGCTCCTCGTTCGCGACGACGTACTGTGCCCCGAAGAAGCCCAGCGGTACGCCGAGCAGGACCACTGCGACGGCGACCGCGGAGATCGTCGCCAGCAGGACGCGACGGCGCACCGGAGGTCAGGCCTGCTGACCGAGCTCGAACCGGAAGCCGAGCCCCCGGACGGTGGAGACGTAGCGCGGGGAGTTCGCGTCGTCGCCGAGCTTGCGCCGCAGCCACGACACGTGCATGTCGAGCGTCTTGGTGGACCCGACCGGGTCCGAGCCCCAGACGTCGCGCATGAGCGTGTCGCGCACGACGACGGAGCCCGCGTTGCCCACGAGCACCCGGAGCAGGTCGAACTCCTTGGTGGTCAGGTGCAGCTCACGCTCCCCCTGGAAGGCTCGGTGCGCGGCGACGTCGACACGGACGTCCTGCGCGCGCAGCTCCTCGTCCTCCGCGGCCTCGCCGTGGGTGCGGCGCAGCAGCGCCCGGACGCGTGCGAGCAGCTCGGCGAGCCGGAACGGCTTCGTCACGTAGTCGTCGGCACCGGCGTCCAGGCCCACCACGAGGTCGACCTCGTCGGCGCGGGCGGTCAGCACCAGGATCGGCGTGCTGAGCCCGCGACCACGGATCTCGCGGGCGACGTCGAGCCCGTCGATGTCCGGCAGACCGAGGTCCAGGACGACGATGTCCGCGTCCCCGGCGTTGTCGATCGCTCCTTGACCAGTTCCTTGCACGACGACGTCGTAACCCTCACGCGTGAGAGCCCGCGCCAAAGGCTCGGCAATCGCCGGGTCGTCCTCGGCCAGCAGTACGTGGGTCATTCCCTCATGCTAGCGGCAATATGCCTGGTCCTGGCACCTCGCGACACGGTGGTCCGATCATCCCCAGGGGCCATGCCGCACGGCGACCGGGTCCCACCACGGGCTGACGCGCGCAACCTCCTGACCTGCCTATGGTGTCGAGCATGGGCTGGTCAGCGCGGTTGAGCACGTGGTTCGAGCGCCACCGTTTCGCCGTGGACGCCACCGGCACGGTGTTCTTCGGCATCTTCGTCGCGGCCACCGCGACGACGCTCTCCGACACGCGCACCCAGTCCGGCTGGGTCGTCGCGTGGTCCCTGGCCACGGTCGCCCCGCTCGCGTGGCGACGCACCCGACCTGTCGCGTCGTCCGTCGCCGTCTACGCCGTGGCCCTCGCACACCTGCTCGCCGGCCACACCCTGCTCATCCCCGCGGACTTCGCCGTCCTCGCCGCGCTGTGGGCCGTCACCGTGTACGGCCCAGGCTGGGCGCACGTCACGGCCATCCTCTCGACCGTCGTGGGCTCGTTCCTCATCGGCCCCGTCGTCGCGGTGCAGGAACGCAGCACGGGCCAGCTCAGCCAGCTCGTCGGCCTGAGCCTGCTCTGCACCCTCCTGGGTCTCGCTGTGTGGGCGCTGGCGCTCGTGCGGCGCCAACGGCGCGTGACCCTGGACGCCCTGCGCGACCGCGCGGAGCGCCTCGAGCTCGAGCGCGACCAGCAGACCCGCATCGCCACCGCCGCCGAGCGCGCCCGGATCGCCCGCGAGATGCACGACATCGTGGCGCACTCCCTGTCCATCGTCGTGGCGCAGGCCGACGGCGGCCGGTACGTCGCCGCGAACGACCCCGCCGCCGCGGTGCGGTCCCTCGACGTCATCTCCGAGACCGGGCGGGCGGCCCTGGCCGACATGCGCCGCCTGCTCGGCGTCCTGCGGGACGACGACGGCCCCGAGCCCGAGGCTCCCTGGCAGGAAGACGGCGGTGGCACGACCGGCCACGGGACACGCCCGACAGCACGCGGGCGGGCACGGCGCGCGGACGGCGGCACGATGGCCGACGGCGCGGCCCGGGCGGGCGACGCCGCGGCAGGCGCGGTGCTACCCGGGCGAGGTGCGTCGTCGGGCTCCGCTCCCCTGGCGCCGCAGCCCGACGACGCGGACCTGACGACCCTCGTGGCGCAGGCGCGCGACGCCGGCACCCGCGTCTCGCTGGTACGCGTCGGTGTGGCGCGGCGTCTGCCGCCCGGCGCGGGACTGACGCTGCACCGGGTCACGCAGGAGGCGCTGAGCAACGTGCGCAAGCACGCCGGGCCCGACCCGCGCGTGACCGTCGTGCTGCGCTGGGAGGCCGAGTCCGTGGCGGTCGAGGTGGCCGACGACGGTCGTGGGGCGGCAGCCGGCGACGGCGAGGCCGGCTACGGGCTGCTCGGGATGCGCGAGCGCGCCGCGATGTTCGGCGGCTCGGTGACGGCCGGCCCGCGCCCCGGCGGCGGCTGGCGGGTACGGTTCACGATGCCGGTGCCCGCCGCCACTCCCCCGGCGGCCCCCGCGTCCACCGAGCCGCCCGCCGCGCCGGCCGGCTCCCCCGTGCGGCCGGCGCACCCCGAGAACCAGGAGCCCGCATGACCGACGCCGTGAAGGTCGCGCTCGTCGACGACCAGCAGCTCGTGCGCGCCGGCTTTCGGATGGTCATCGACTCCCAGCCCAACCTCACCGTGGCCGTCGAGGCCTCCGACGGCGCGCAGGCGCTGCGCCTCCTCGCCGACCACCGGGTCGACGTGGTGCTGATGGACGTGCGCATGCCCACGATGGACGGCCTCACCGCGACCGGGCGGCTGACGGCGCAGCCCGCGGCACCGCGCGTCGTCGTGCTGACCACCTTCGACCTCGACGAGTACGTGCTCGAGGCGATCCGGGCGGGCGCCTCCGGGTTCCTGCTCAAGGACGCCCCGCCGGAGGAGATGCTGGCCGCCATCCGCACCGTGCACCGCGGCGACGCCGTCATCGCGCCGTCGTCCACGCGCCGGCTCCTGGAGCACCTCGTCACCGCGCTGCCGACGACGGCGGCCGGCCCGGCGCACGAGGCCCTCGGCGAGCTCACCGAGCGCGAGCGCGAGGTGCTGGTCCTCATGGCGCGCGGACGGTCCAACACCGAGATCGCCGCCGACCTGTTCGTGGCCGAGGCCACGGTGAAGACGCACGTGGGCCGGGTCCTGGCCAAGCTCGGCGCCCGCGACCGGGTGCAGGCCGTGGTGACCGCCTATGAGACCGGGCTGGTGCGGCCCGGGTCCTGAGGGCCGGCCTCGGCCCTGCACAACCCGTAGATCCCGGGTTCGAGCACCGCGGCCTCGACCCGTCGTCGTCGGCGGTGACCTGCAAGGATGGACGACTGGACTGGCATGGTGGACGTCCGCCGAACCCAGCGAACCACGAGGAAGGAGCGCGCAGTGCCCGACGCCGCGCGCCCCTCCGTCGTCCTGACCGTGCGCACCGTCGGCGAGGGCACCACCGTCACCGTCGACGTGCCCGCCGACGTCCCCGTGGAGTTCGGGAGCTGCGACTCCGGGTGCTGCCCCGCGACGGACCTCGACGTCGACGGCGCCGCGGGTTCCATCGTCGCCGACGAGCGCACGTGGAGCATCGCCAACCTCAGCGCATCGGTCCCGCTGCGCGTGTGGAACCTGGAGCGCCCCATCGACCAGGTGCGGGTCGAGCCCGGCACCGTCCTCGCGCCGCCGTTCGACCTCGCCGGGATTGCGGGCGCCTCGGGTCACGTCCTCGACGTGTTCGGGCCCGACCAGCGGCCGGCCTGGTCCCCGCGGTGCTCCTCGGGCTGCGTGCCCGCATGGGGCCTCGACCCTGCGTCGCGGCGCCACGCGGTGATGGTGGCGCTCGTGTCCCCGCGCATGACGGGCGACGTCACCGCACCCCTGCCGACCACGCTCGAGATCGCCGAGATGCTCGACATCTCGCCCCGCACGGTCGAGGAGCACCTCGTCCAGCTCGCCCGGGTGCTGCGGCTGTCACCGGTGACCGCGCGGGGACCGGGATGGATCCGCGAGGCGCTGGCGCACCATGCGCTGGAGCGCCCCTACGTCGCTCCGCCCGGTCACGACCTGCCCTGGTGACCCGGGTTCGCGCCCACCTGCAGCTCCTCGGTGCACGCCTGCACGACGTGCTGGGAGTGGGTGGCGACGACGACGGCGGCCCCGTCCCGGGCGAAGTCCCGCAGCGAGTCCAGGACCATGTCGGCGTTGTCGCGGTCGAGGGCGCCCGTGGGCTCGTCCGCCAGGATCAGCGTCGGTGCCTTGACGAAGAGCCGAGCGAGCGCGACGCGTTGCTGCTCGCCGCCGGACATGCGGAAGACAGGCTCGTCCCCCCGGCCGCCGAGACCCACGCGGTCGAGAGCCTCGTCGTCGGTCAGGCCGTCCGCACCGCGCCGACCACGCACCCGGGCGACGTCCAGGTTGAACCGCACCGTCGCGTTCTCGACCAGCGCGTAGTTCTGGAACAGGTAGCCGAGCTTGTCGCGCCGGAACCGCCGCGCCGCACCGGCACCGAGCGCGGTCACGTTCCGGCCGTCCACCTCGATCACCCCGGAGGTCACGTCCTCGAGCAGTCCCAGGCAGTTGAGCAGCGTGGACTTGCCCGAGCCGGACGGTCCCGTCAGGGCGGTCATGCTCCCGGGACCGACCTCGAACGACCGGTCGGCGAACAGGATCCGCTCCCCGAACGCCTTGGTGACGTCCTTCGCGATGACTGTCGACACGTGTCTACCTTTCCTCTGGGCTGTGGGGACGGCGATCGGGGATGCGACCGGGGCCGCTACGTGTCCGCGGACCGGGTGCGCACGAGCCGGGCGGACGTGGACCGTGCGAGCGCTGCGACGAGCAACCAGCCGAGCACCGCACCCGCGGTCGCGATGCCCACGTACCACGCCGTCACGTCGGACCGCAGCGCGTCCGCCGTCCCCGGCGCGCCCGCCAGCGACGCGGCGCGGTCGACCGACCACAGCACCGCGAGCACCGCGAGCCCGAGCTCGACGACGAGGAGGCTCCGGGCCGCCCGCCAGAACCGCCACCCGCAGATGTGCCGGACGTAGATCTCCTGCGCGCGACGGCGGGCGTGGATCATCACGACCCCGACCGCGGTCGCCGCGACGACGCCGAGCACGCCCACGAACGCGACGACCGAGGTGCGCAGGTCGACGGCGACCTGCCGGGTCTGCTTGGCCGCCGCGGCCCCCGCCGGCAGCACACCGGCCACCTGGTCCCGGAGGTCCGCCGAGCCGGCGCGCTCGAGCGCGTCGTCCTGGTCCAGGAACAGCACCTCGCCGCCGGCCGTCATGTCACCGTAGGTCGAGTCCGACAGGGCCTCGAGCCCGGCCGGCAGGACGAGGAGCGCCGCGTCGTAGGCCCACGGGGACACGTTCGGGTTCCACCGGTCCCCGTAGGTGAAGAAGTCCTGGTCCGGGGCCAGCTCGCCCTCGGCGTGGCCCGGCGCCTCGGTACCCGCCATGCCGGCCCGGCCCGCCAACCACGCGGCGGTGCCGCTGCGCACGTCGTCGCCGCACCCGGGCGCCAGGAGCAGCGTCGGCTCACCACCGACGTCGCTCGCGCCGAGGCGGACGCCGCCGGCGGCCAGCACCTCGTGCTCGTCCAGGTAGCTCGGCGAGACGGCGAGCACCGGGCACGAGACGTCCGGGGCGAGGAACGGTCCCCGCGGGTCGCCGGGGACCATCTCGGTCGAGACGTCGGCGACGACGATCGCCGCGCCGTCGTCGACCGCCTCCCGCGCCATCGCCCCGACGCGGGAGAAGAGCTCCGGGTCGGCCTGCATGTCCGCCGTCCCGCTGATGAGCACGGAGGACGTGTCGGCCGCGTCCGCCCAGGCCTCGCGGGCTGCCGCCCGCTCCTCCACCACGAGGTACGCCTGGACGCCGGCGAACCCGACCACCGCCACGAGGACCACGGCGGGGACCCGCACCAGGTACATGGCCGCCATCGCCAGCCGGGACGGGAACTCGCCCTTGACCGCCGGCAAGATCGCCGACCGGGACAGCAGCGCGAGCGCCAGGGCATGGGTGACGAGGGCGACGGCGAGCAGCGCACCGACGCTCACCGCGGCGACCACGACGAACGCCCCGAACCGGGCGAAGCCGTTGTAGAGCCCCAGGCCGGCCACGGCGGCGACCGCGACGAGCCCGAGGGCCACACCCGCGCTGGCCGACACCTCACGCACGTCACGGAGCAGGATCTGACTGTACGACCGCCCCTGGAGACGCTGGACACCGTAGGCGGGGGCTCCCATGACCACGCCCGCGCCGACGAGGACGACGACGGCCAGCAGGGTCACCAGGGCCGCTCGGCCGAGTGGCCCGCCCGCGGTGTGCAGCGGCAGGTCCACGAGCCCCGGCACGGGCGCCACCACGCCCCCCATGCCGAGCTCCGACAGGGCTCCCAGCAACGCCTGCGCGTCCTCGCGCTCCCCCCACACCAGGTAGTACCCCCGCGGGTCGAGGTCGCCCACCTCCTCGTACGGGTGGAACCGGACGTCGGTGTACCGGCTGAACCCGGCGTACCCGTCGGCGAGGCGTCCGGCGACGGGACCGCCGTCGCCGCCGGGAACGGCGTAGAGGTGGGCCACGCTGTCGGGCGCGCGGACGTCGTCGACGAACCGTGCGACGTCGGCGCCGGTGCTGCGTGCCGTGGCCACGACCGCTGCTCGCGCGTCGGCAGCGGTGCCGTGCGTCATCGGCTCGTCCACCCGGACCTGGTACGGGGCGTCGGTCATCTGGAACTCGTCGAACGCGTGGAAGGACGTCAGCGCGAGGAGCGTCCCCAGCGCCACGCACAGGACGTAGGCGAGCTTGACGGACCGGTGAAGCATCGAGGGCGGTGTCCTTGGTGTTGTCGGGTGCTGGTGCGGCGAGCACGTGGGGCCGGGCGTCTGCGGCCCGGCCCCACGCGTCAGCCGACTAGCACGAGGTGCGCCAGTAGGCCTTGTCGACCGCGTACCAGCGGGACGGCGCGCTCGTCGTCGCCCAGTACCCGGCCGACCTGTTCTCCCGGTCCGTGTACGTCCCCACCGACGTCGCCCCGTGGCAGGTCGACCCGTGGTAGTAGTTCGACCACACGGTGCTGCTGTTCACGCCGTGGTTCCAGGTGCCTCCGCCGACGTAGTCGACCGCGGCGTGGGCAGCGGTCGCACCGCCGGCCACGAGGGCCGCGATCACGGCGCTGGTCGCGACGGGCTTGCGGATCTTCTCGAACATGTCTGCTCTCCTTGCGTCGGAGCATAGTGATGCTGGACAGGTTGCGGCGCCACAACGTGTCCAGCGTGCACGCGCCGACGAGGGACGGACATCGCTGCCTACGGGTTCTCTTCGATCCGTCTGTGTGGTATCGACCGAAGCCTGAACCGGCCGGTGGGCGCCCGTGCCCTGGTGAGACAGCACCTGTTCTCGTGCCTATCCTGTGGGATGCCTCGCTCCGGACCTGTTCGCGACGTGGCAGCGCCCCCCGCCTCCGAGACGCCCGAGTCCCGGTGGTCGCGGCGGTTCGCGTGGCCGGTGCTCGTCGCCGCGCTGGCCTCGGTCCCCGCGGTGTGGCTGACGCTCCTCGAGGAGCCCTACCAGTCCGTCGGCACCGTCGCGAGCCTGCTGACCGGCGCCGTCCTGCTCGGGGAGACCGTCGTGCTGTTCGCCGTCTCCCCGGACAAGCGCGGCTGGCTGTGGCAGCACCGCTGGCTGGTGGTCGTCACGGCCGCGATCGTGATCTCGGCCGTGCTGGCGATCGGGCCGGTCCAGCTGCTGCGGCTCGTGCGCGCCGTCGGTGCGCTGCGGCTGCTGCGCGCCCGGCACATCGTCCGGGCCGGCCGGCGGCTGATGGGCCGCGCGACGCTGGACAAGCGGTGGGAGCGGGTCCTGACCGCGGCGGTGGTCGCCGTCGTCGCCGCGTTCGTCGCGGTGGTGCTGGCCGATCCCACCTCCCGCAGCCGCGTGCTCCTCGAGGGCCTGCTGGGCGGGCCCGGCTACACCTGGGCGGTCGTCGTCGCCGGCCTGCTCCTCGCCGGCGCGGTGCTCGTGCTCGTGCGCGGCCGGGCCCGCGCCCCGGAGCGACCGTGATCTCGTTCCGCGAACGGCCCCGGTCCTGACGGCCTGACCAGCGGGGCGGCGCTCAGGGACCTCTCAGGGTGGGCGTCATACCTGGGTATGACCTGGGCGCCGCCACGACCAGCCCCCGGGCCGACGACGGCTCGCCGGCCGGTCCGTAGCGTCGGTGGTGTCATCGAGCTCCCGTCCCCGGGAGCCGCCGGAGCAAGACCCGTGGAGACATCTCGTGGACACCACCGTGTTCGTCCCCGTCACAGACACCGACACCCCTGACACCGGCCGGCTCGCCGTCCGGGCGCGCGGTCTGACCAAGACCTACGGCTCCGGCGAGGCGCAGGTGCGCGCTCTCGACGGCGTGGACGTCGACTTCGCCGAGGGGCGGTTCACCGCGATCATGGGGCCGTCCGGCTCCGGCAAGTCCACGCTGATGCACCTGCTGGCGGGGCTGGACAGCGCGACGTCCGGGCAGGCGTTCCTCGGCAGCACGGAGACCACCGGCCTCGGCGACAAGGCGCTCACCCGCCTGCGCCGGGACCGCGTGGGCTTCGTGTTCCAGCAGTTCAACCTGCTGCCGATGTTCACGGCGCGTGACAACATCACGCTGCCGCTCGAGCTCGCCGGGGCGAAGACGGACGGCGAGTGGTTCGACACGCTCGTGCGCACGCTCGGCCTCGAGCAGCGGCTCGAGCACCGTCCGAGCGAGCTCTCGGGCGGGCAGCAGCAGCGCGTCGCCATCGCCCGCGCCCTCATCGCCCAGCCGGAGGTCGTCTTCGCCGACGAACCGACGGGCAACCTGGACTCGCGTTCCGGCGCCGAGGTGCTCAGCTTCCTGCGCCGCTCCGTGCGCGAGCTGGGCCGCACCATCATCATGGTCACGCACGACCCGGCCGCCGCCGCGTACGCCGACCGCGTCGTCCTCATCGCCGACGGCCGCATCGCGGGCGAGATCAGCGACCCCACGCCCGAGGCCGTCCTCGCCGGCCTCGACGCCCTGCGGTCCCTCGAGGGTCCCGTGGCCGACGACGCCGCGCAGGCGGGTGCCTGATGCTGCGGATCACCCTGGCGCAGATGCGCCGCAGCTCCGGCCGGCTCGCGGCCGCCGGCATCGCGATCGTCATCGGCACGGCGTTCGTCGCCGCGACGCTGCTGGCCAGCGGTGTCATCACGCAGACCACGTACGACTCCATCGCCGCTCGGTACGCCGACGCCGACCTGGTGATCGGCGCGACGTCGGAGGAGCCGATCACGGAGGTCGCCGCTCTCGGCGAGGTCGACGGCGTGGACGCGGTCGCCCCGATGAGCAGCTCCTACGCGGAGCTCTCCGCCGGGTCGCGGTCGGTCTTCCAGAGCGTCATCCCCACCGCGGACGACCGGCTCATGCCGATGGAGACGACGGTCGGCTCGATGCCCACGGGGGCCGACGAGGTCGCGCTCCCCGCAGCCGTCGCCGAGCGGCTCGGCCTCGAGGCCGGGGACCGGGTCAACCTCACCCGTGACGTGCTCACCGAGGACGACACCTGGGAGCAGGTGACCGAGCGACCCGTCGTCGTCGGGATCCTCGACGACCCCTACGGGGCGTACTCCGAGACCGGCGGTGCCGCCGTCGTCGACGCCGACACCTTCGCGACCTGGATCGCCGAGGAGAACGGGACCGAGGTAGGTGCCACGGAGGTCGCCGTCGCGCTCGCTCCGGGAGCCGACGTCGCAGACGTCCAGGCCGCGCTGGCCACCGCGGTGGACGGCACGACGAGCATCGGCGACGCCCGATGGGTGGTGACCACCGACGAGCGGGCCGCCGACGTGGCCGCGACCCTGACCGGCGGCCAGGACCTGATGTTCCTGATCTTCGTCCTGACGTTCGCCGCGATCGCTCTGGTCGTGGCAGGACTGGTCATCGCCAACACGTTCCAGGTGCTGGTGGCCCAGCGCGCCCGCACCCTCGCCCTGCTGCGCTGCGTGGGTGCGGACAAGGGGCAGGTCGGCCGGGGCGTGCTCACCGAGGCCGGGATCCTCGGCGCGGTCGCGTCGGTGGCCGGGGTGCTGCTCGGCATCCTGCTCGGGCAGGGTGCCCTGTGGGTCGCCCAGGCGATGGACGTCCCCGTCCCGCTGCCCGACAGCATCTCGCTGACCTGGCAGGTCGTGGTGGTCCCGGTGCTCGTCGGCACTCTCGTGACGGTGGGTGCCGCGCTCGTGCCCGCACGGGTCGCGACGCGGGTCGCTCCGCTCGCGGCGCTGCGCCCCTCGGACGCTCCGTCCGCCTCGCGCCGGGCGGGCCGCGTGCGCCTGGTGCTCTCGCTGCTGGCCGCCGTGCTCGGCTTCGCGCTGCTCGGCCTGGGCGCGGCGCTCGGGACGGTGGCGCAGGAGCCCACGTCCGGCCTCCTGGCCGGGATCGCCGGCGGCGCGCTGTCGTTCGTCGGCGTGGCGGTCGGCGCCGTCTTCTGGTTGCCGAAGGTGACGGCGCTCGCCGGGCGGGCGGTCGGGGCGTCGGGCCCGACGGCCCGGCTCGCCGCGGCGAACACCCTGCGCAACCCGCGCCGCACCGCGACGACGAGCACCGCGCTGCTGATCGGCGTGACCCTGGTGGCGATGATGTCGACGGGCGCCGCCAGCGCCCGGACCTCGCTGACCGAGGCGCTCGACGAGCAGTTCCCGGTGGACGTCGTGGTGTCCAGCACGACGTACGACGAGGACGGCTCCCCGGCCGCGCTGTCGGAGAGCCTGCGTGCCGACGTCGCGGGCACGGCCGACGTGACGGCGGTCGCCGACCTCGCCGACGTGTCGCTGAGCACCCCGGAGATCGTCGTCGCCGGTGGTGACCTGGTCCCCGCCGACGGGCAGGACGACGGCGAGCAGTGGTCCGTCGAGGTCACGGCCCTCGACCCCGCCGCGGCGCGGGAGGTGCTCAACTCTCCCGCCCAGCTCGACGGCCTGGCGCCGGGCACCGTCCTGCTGGGCTACGACCAGGCAGAGCAGATGGGCCTCGCCGACGGCGACCGGCTGGCCCTCGCCGGTGCGGACGGCACGGCCACCTTCGACGTCATGGTCAACGAGGCGGTGCCGTTCACCAACTACCTCGCCGCCGACGACCTGCTCCAGGTGCAGGAGAGCTCGGTGATCACCGAGATGTACGTCGCCCTCGCGGACTCGGCGGACGCCACCGCGGCCGTCGGCACGATCCAGGACGTGGTCTCGGACTCCGGCGAGGCGGCCCAGGTGACGGGCATCGCGGTGCAGCGCGCCGAGTTCGACCAGGTGATCGACACGATGCTGGGCATCGTCCTCGGCCTGCTGGCCGTGGCCGTGGTCATCGCACTGATCGGCGTGGCGAACACCCTGTCGCTGTCGGTGATCGAGCGGCGCAAGGAGTCCGCGACCCTGCGTGCGATCGGCCTGTCGAAGGGCCAGCTGCGGGGCATGCTGGCGATCGAGGGCCTGCTCATCGCGGGCGTCGGTGCGGTGCTCGGCATCGCGCTGGGCCTCGTGTACGGCTGGTCGGGCTCTGCGGCGGCGCTGGGGATCATGGGTGACGTCACCCTCTCGGTCCCCTGGCTCGACGTGACGCTGGTGCTGGTGATCGCCCTGGTGGCCGGCCTGGTCGCCTCGGTGGCCCCGGCCCGGACGGCGCTCAAGGCCTCCCCGGTGGAGGCGCTCGCGGCGGAGTAGCGGACGACGATGCCGGGGCCGTCCACAGGCTGTGGACGGCGCCGGCGGGCGCGTGCCCGACGGCGGCACGCTGGCCTCATGTCCGTCCGCCTCACGCTGCACCCCGGCGAGGACGTCGAGCTGCCCGACGGCGCCCGGCTCGGCGACCTGCGCGCACCCCTGGCCCGGCTCGTCCGCCGCCCCGAGCTGTCGCACGCCCCCCTGGTGGCCGACGGCACACCGGTGGGCGACGACGCCGTCGTCGGGCACCGTCCGCTGCTGCCCGGCGCGACCCTGCGCGTCGCGGCCACGGGACCGGCACCACCGTCCGCTCCCGACGTCGCGGCGCTGCGCAGCCCGTGGCTCGTCACCCCGACGACAGGCCCGGAAGCCGGCGAGACCATCCCGCTCACGACCAGGCGTCCCGTCGTCGTCGGCCGGGGCGCGCGGACCGTGACCGTGCGCGCCGACGCCCGCGCCAGGGTCCGTGCCGCCCGGCGCCGGCCGCGCGGTGCACGCCTCCGGGCAGGCTCCCCGCCCGCCGCGCTGCTGCGCACGGACGGCGGCCGCGAGCGTCGCCGACGGCTCGGCGGTCTGCCGCGCCGCTGGCGTCCCGGCACCCTCCTCGAGGTGGCCGGCACCCGGTACGAGCTGCTCCGCTCCGGCGAGGTCTCCGGCTGGCTCGCCCCGGCAGCGCCGGAGCGCTCCACCACGCTGCCCGTCAACCCGGCGATGCTGCTCACCGGGCTCGTCCCCGTCCTCGGCTCGATCACCTTGGCGGTGATGCTCCGCCAGCCGCTGTACGCGCTGTTCTCGCTGGTCGCCGTCGTCGCTCTGGCCCCCCAGGTGGTGGCCGCCGTCCGGCGGCGGCGCGCGCAGGACCAGCTCCCGCCGCCCGGCACGGCCCCCGCCGGCACCGCCCCGGGTCGCACGGCCGCGCGGGTGGTGGCCTGCCACCAGGCCTCTGACGTCGCGTGGCGCCGTGCCCTCGACACCCTGGCCGCGCGGGCGCGCAGCGGCGCCCACCAGGACCCCGCACCGGCCGGCCGCACACCCGCCGACCTGCTGCCCGACGGCGCGCTGGCGGTGCGCGGCCCGACCGACGCCGCCCGCGCCGTCGCCCGCGCCGTCGTCGTCGACCTCGCCGCGGCCGGAGTCGCCGTCCAGGTGACCGGCCAGGGGCACGGTGCCTGGTCCTGGTGCCGCTGGCTCAGCGACGACCGCCCCGCAGGCGGCGCCGGGGAGGAGGGCGCGGCCGCCCGCCTGCTCGTGGTGGACACCCCGGACGAGGATGCTCTCCGCGTCGCGGACGAGGCGGTGCGCCGGGGAGACCTCGTCGTGCTGTGCCTGCCGAGCGAGCCGGGCGGCCGCGAGGTCCCCGCACCCTCCTGGTGCCGGGCGTCGCTCCGGCTGTCCCCGGACGGACGGGTCCATCGGACGGCACCGGACGGCACCGACACCGCCGGTCCGGGCGTCGGGGTCACCACGGCCTGGGCCGAGCGCACGGCCCGCCGCCTGGCGGGCCTGCACGGTCTGCGTCGCACGCCGGCCGACCTCGACGCCGCTGCGCGTGCCGCGACGGCCGTGCTGCCGACGTCGGACCCCGGAGCTGCCGACGTGATCGACCCCGGCCTGCCCGGCGTCGTGCCGCTGGCCGACCTGCTCGACGGTGTGGACCCCGCCCGGCGCTGGGCCGACGCCGCCGGGTGGCAGGTGCCCCTCGGCGTCGACGCCACCGGCACCCCGGTCACGCTCGACCTCGTCGCCGACGGCCCCCACCTGCTCGTCGCCGGGACGACGGGCTCCGGGAAGTCCGAGCTGCTGCAGTCGCTCGTCCTCGGGCTGGCACTGAGCCGATCCCCCGCCGACCTCGCACTGGCACTGGTGGACTTCAAGGGCGGCGCCTCGTTCGGTCGCTGCGCCGACCTGCCCCACGTCGTCGGGCAGGTCACCGACCTGGAACCCGGGCTGGCCGGCCGGGCACTCGCCGGGCTGCGCGCCGAGCTGCACCGCCGGGAGCGGGTCCTGGCCGAGCGTCGGGCGGCCTCGCTCGACGACGCCCCGCCCGGCACCCTGCCCCGGCTCGTGGTGGTCATCGACGAGTTCCGCGCCCTCGCCGACGACCTGCCGGACTTCCTGCCGGGGTTGCTCCGCATCGCCGCCCAGGGCCGGTCGTTGGGGGTCCACCTCGTGCTCGCCACGCAGCGTCCCTCGGGAGCGGTCAGCACCGACGTGCGCGCGAACGTCTCGGCACGCGTCGCGCTGCGGGTCGTGGACGCCGCCGACTCCCACGACGTCGTCGACCACGCCGCGGCCGCCCGCATCCCCGTCGGTGTCCCGGGACGTGCGGTGCTCCGCGTGGGCGCCGCCCCGCCGGTCGCCCTGCAGTGCGCGCACGCGGGCACCCTGCCCGCCGACGGCGGCCCGGACGTGCGCCGGGCGCCCACCTGGCAGCGGCCCGCCCCGGCCGGTGCCGCGGACCGGCCGGTGCCCGCCGTCGGACCGGCGCGCGAGGAGGGACCGCGGCCGCCCGGGGGGCCCGGGCCGGTCGACGCCGCCGTGGACGTCGCCCGCCGCACCGCCGCACGGCTCGGGCACCGTCCCGGACCTGCCCCCTGGCTGCCCGCCCTGCCGTCCCGCGTCGGCGCGGCCGACCTCCACGACGTCACACCGACGGACGACGGACCGGAGGCGCTCCCGCTGGCGCTCGCCGACGACCCGGACGCCCAGCGGCGCCTCCTCGTCCACTGGCTCCCCCGGGCCGGGCACCTCGCCGTCCTGGGGCCCACCCGGTCCGGCCGCACCACGACCCTCGTGTCCCTCGCCGCCGCGGCGCTGGCTCGCGGCTGGCACGTGCACGTGCTCGCACCGCCCGCCGCGGCGCAGGCCTTCGCCGGTCTGGCGGGGCACCCCGGCCTCGGCACGCTCACCGGTCCCGACGACCCCCGCCGTGCACGCCGGATCCTGCGGCTGCTGGACCGCCCGCCCACGACGGACGGCAGCGGGCCCCGCACCCTCGTCGTCGTCGACGGCGTGGAGGAGCTCCGGGCAGTCCTCGCGGGGCCCGGCGCCTGGGACCCCCTGGTGACGGCCCTCGCCGCCGGGCACGCGTCGTTCGCCCTCACCGCCGACACCGCGTCGGTCGGCGGCGTGGCGGCGCGCGTCGGCCCGCGGCTCGTGCTGCTGGGGACGGACCAGCACTCCGACGTGATGCTCGGGGCGCCGTCAGCGCTCGCCGGACACGGCGGGCCACCGGGCCGCGCGGCCTGGCTGCCGTCGGGTGAGCCCTTCGTCTGCCAGATCCTGATGCCGGACGACGTCGAGGGCCGTGGCCGCCTCGACCCGGCGGACGGGCCGCGACCGAACCGGGTCCGGCCGCTGCCGGTACGGCTCACATGGGCAGACCTCGCTCGGGCCGTCGACGAGTCGCCCCCGCTCCCGACGGCCTCTCGACGACGCGAGGTCGTGATCGGGGTCGGGGGCGACGCCGCAGCCCCGCTCGCGCTGGACGTGGGACGCGGGGCCCTGGTGGTCGGTCCACGCGGTACGGGCAGGTCGACGGTGCTGCGGACCGTCGTCCGCGGGCTGGCGGCGGACGGCAGGCTCGCCGCCGTCGTCTCCCGCGACGACGCGCTGCGCGCCGAGGCCTGCGAGCACCGGATCGCCCCGTCCCCGGCAGCGGTCCGGCGGCTGGTCGAGGAGCTGGCGTCGGCGGCCGGGCCTTCGGGCGACACCGCGGCCGACGGCGCCGACGACGGTGTCCCGACCGTCGTGGTCGACGATCTCGACGCGCTCGCCCAGGGCTGCCCCGTGGAGGTCGAGCGCCTCGGCGCGCTGGTCGAGGAAGGTGGGCTGGTCCTCGTGGCGTCGGCCACCACCCAGGGCGTCCTGATGGCGCACCGGGGCCCGTTGGCGGAGCTGCGCGCACGGCGGACCGGTGTGGTGCTGGCCCCGGGCGGGCGGGACGCGGACGAGGTGTTCGGCACACCGCTCGGCGACGTCGCCGAGCCGGGACCCGCCCGGCCAGGACGCGGAGCGCTGGTGGACGGCGGGACCGCTGCTCCGCTGCAGGCCGCCGGGGCATGACCCCGGCGCGCGGTGTCGGCCGGGGCGGTGTCTGGTCAGCCGGCGGTGTGCTCGAGCACCGGTCGCGTCATGAGACCGAGCAGGGCACCGGCGGCCAGGACGAGGAGAACGATGCCGCCCACGACCGCAGCCGGTGAGCCGCCGGTGAGCAGGGAGGCACCGATGATCCCCTGGAAGATCTGCCAGCCGGCGATCGGGGAACGTCCCCGCCGGTGTCCACGCCACAGCGCGCGGCCGGAGCCGACGAGGAGCCAGGCCAGACCGAGGAAGAACACCACGATGAAGACGCTGACGCCGGTGCTCCCGGAGCGGCCCCCCACCAGCTCGACGACGACCGCCGCGGCGAAGACCGCCATGGCCACCGCCTCGATCCCGACCGCCACCAGGACCGCGACCAGGACGCCGCCGGGTCGCGTGCGCGGTGGCGGGACCGGGCCGGGATCAGGGGAAGGAGCAGCAGGACCGGGCATGACACGTCAGGATACGGCCCCGGGGAAAGTTTGTGCAGTGTGATGAAACCCTCAGGGTTCACGGAACAGAAATCTGGCCGTCACCCCTTGTGCCCACCTTCACGAGGTGTGATTCTGGACAGAGATCCCGAACCCCCTGAACGATCCGGACCCGGAGACGGCTGCCCCTCGGCATGTCCAGACGGCTGCGCGCCCTCCTGGGAACGATCATCGACCTGAGGAGATGACATGGACTGGCGCCACAAGGCAGCCTGCCTCGACGAGGACCCCGAGCTCTTCTTCCCCATCGGCAACACCGGCCCGGCCCTCATGCAGATCGAGGAGGCCAAGGCCGTCTGCCGTCGCTGCGACGTCGTCGACAACTGCCTCAAGTGGGCCATGGAGTCCGGCCAGGACGCCGGCGTCTGGGGCGGCATGAGCGAGGACGAGCGCCGCGCCCTCAAGCGCCGCACCGCTCGGGCCCGTCGCGCCGGCTGACGCCACCGAGTACGCACGCAGATGGGCTCCCCCGCTGATGAGCGGGGGAGCCCTTCTGCGTGCTCAGCGCTGCGCGTCGCCCCGCAGCTGCACCTGCAGCACCACCTGGGTCCCGCCGCCCTCGCGCGGGAGCCAGTCGATGGTGCCGCGCAGCTCGTTGACCACGAGCGTCTTGACGATCTGCGACCCGAGCCCGCTGCGCGACGCCCGGCCGAGCTCGTCGATGCCGTCGCGCATCCCAACGCCGTCGTCCGCCACGACGACGCGCAGCGACGAGTCCTCCCGCTCGACGTCGATCGAGACCGTCCCGGACTCCTGGCCGGGGAACCCGTGCTCGACGGCGTTGGTCACGAGCTCGGTGAGCACGAGGGCGAGCGGCGTGGCGTCCTGGGCCGGCACGAGCCCGAACGAGCCGCTCTGCCGGGTGCTGATCTGCGCGCGCGTGGAGGCGACGTCCGCCGCGAGACGCAGCGCACGCTTGAGCATGTCGTCGAGCTCGACGCTCTCGTCGAGCGTCTGGGACAGGGACTCGTGCACCAGCGAGATGGTGGCGACGCGCCGCATCGCCTCCTCCAGCGCCGCCCGCGCCTCGGGAACCTCCATGCGCCGGGCCTGCAGACGCAGGAGCGCCGCCACCGTCGCCAGGTTGTTCTTCACGCGGTGGTGGATCTCGCGGATCGTCGCGTCCTTGGTCATCAGCTCGCGTTCGCGGCGACGCAGCTCGGACACGTCGCGGCACAGCAGGACGGCGCCGATGCGCTGACCGCGGTCGGTCAGCGGCAGCGCCCGCAACGACAGCGCCGCCCGGCCCGCCTCGATGTCGGTGCGCCACGGCGCCCGGCCCATGACGACGAGCGGCAGCGACTCGTCGACGGTGCTCTGCTGCTCGGCGATCCCGGCGGTGACCTCGACGAGCGACTGGCCGACCAACGGCCCGATGACCCCGAGCCGGTGGAAGCAGGACAGCGCGTTCGGGCTGGCGTACAGGACCTCGCCCTCGGAGTTGAGCCGGATCAGGCCGTCGCCGACGCGCGGGGCGCCGCGGCGCGGACCGGTCGCCGCGTTGAGCGACGGGTACTCCCCCCGGCCGATCATCGCCAGCAGGTCGTCCGCGGACTCGATGTAGTTGAGCTCCAGGCGGCTGGGCGTGCGACCGGAGCCGAGGTTCGTCTGCCGGGCGACGACGGCGACGGCGCGGCCGTCGTGCACCACGGGCACTGCTTCCTCACGCACCGCGTACGCGCCGAACCAGCGCGGCTCGCGCGAGCGCTGGGCGCGCCCCTCGCTCATCGCGGCGGTGAGCTGCGGGCGCTGCCCCTCGGGGGCGAACGACCCGACGACGTCGTCGTAGTGGACGGTGGCACCGGTGCTGGGACGGCACTGCGCGACGGCGACGAAGCGGCCGTCCGCCGTCGGCAGCCACAGGACGAGGTCGGCGAAGGCGAGGTCGGAGACGATCTGCCAGTCACCGACCAGCAGGTGGAGCCACTCGAGGTCCCCCTCGGCCAGCTCGGCGTGCTCGGCGATCAGATCACTCATGGCGGACACGCCCACCAGCGTACGGGGCACTACCCGTCGTGGAGCACGCCGGTAGGGTGGGCAGCGTGCACCTGACCGTGGAGCAGACCTACCCGGCGGACGTGTCCGTCGTGGCCGCCATGCTCAGCGACGCGGAGTTCGTGCGGTGGCGCGGCCGACGGCAGGACGCCGGCGCCGCCTCCCAGGTCGACGTCAGCGGGGACCCGGCCTCCGGGTTCACGGTGTCCCTGCGACGCACCCTGCCCACCGACCTCATCCCGGGTCAGGTCCGCCAGCTCGTCGGTGACCACCTCGAGGTGCGGCAGGCGGAGGCGTGGGAGCCGGCGCGCGAGGGCCGCCACGTCGGCACGGTCGCGGTCGAGATCGCCGGCGCCCCGGTGCGGATGACGGGATCGCTCCGGCTCGAGCCGACGGCCGACGGCGGCACCCGCCAGGTGTACGACGGTGAGGTCAGGGCGGGCATACCGCTGTTCGCGGCGACCGTCGAGGAGGCGGCCGCCGGGGCCGTCCGGCGCACGCTCGAGGCCGAGGAACGAGCCGGGCGGGAGTGGCTGACGCGGTCCTGACCCGCACCGCGTGCTCACCGCCGTCGGCAGACACTCGTCCACGCTGTCACGGTTTGGTCACGGGAGCGCTTCCACCACCGCTCTGACCTGCACAGATACGAAATCTCGACATCACCTTCCAGCATCGGTGGCTGCGAGGGCTTGACGGAACACGCTCGCAACGGAAGCATCATCCCCGGTCGTGGAAGCGCTACCACGTCGTGAGACGTCTGCGCTTCCTGAAGCGCCCTACGCATGATTCGAACCAGACAAGGGAGTCACCGTGCTCAGCAGCACCCGCCCCCGCCGGAGCCGTCGCGTCGCCGCGGCCACTGCCGGCATCGCGTCCCTCGCCCTCGTTCTCGGCGCCTGCTCGGGCGACACCGACGAGCCGGGAACCGCAGACGGCGACGACGGCGAGTCGTCCGACGAGGAGATCACCCTCACGGTCGCCACCTTCAACAACTTCGGCTACACGGACGAGCTCCTCGCCCAGTACACCGAGGAGCACCCGAACGTGACGGTCAAGCACGTCACGGCCGCCGAGTCCGGTGACGCCCGGACCAACCTGACCACCAAGCTCGCCGCCGGTGGCGAAGGACTGGCCGACATCGAGGCCATCGAGGTCGACTGGCTCCCCGAGCTCATGCAGTACCCCGACCTCTTCACCGACCTGACGAACGCCGAGCTCGACGGCCGGTGGGTGGACTGGAAGGTCCAGCAGGCCACGACGCCGGACGGCAAGCTCATCGGCTACGGCACGGACATCGGCCCGGAGGCCATCTGCTACCGCTCCGACCTGCTCGAGGCGGCGGGGCTGCCGTCCGAGCGCGAAGAGGTCGCGGAGTGGATCGGCGGCGAGAACGCCACCTGGGACACCTACTTCGAGGCCGGCCAGGAGTACGTCGACGAGACGGGCAACGCCTGGTTCGACTCCGCCCAGGCGACCTTCCAGGGCATGGTCAACCAGCTCGACGGCGCCTACGAGGACCCGGCCACCGGTGAGCCCAAGGACCTGGCCAGCAACACCGAGGTGAAGGACCTGTACGACCAGGTCATCGCCGCCTCGGCGGACGAGAACCTGTCCGCCGGCCTGGAGCAGTGGGGCGACGACTGGACGGCGGGCTTCCAGAACGACGCGTTCGCGACGATGCTCTGCCCGGCCTGGATGACCGGTCCGATCGAGCAGAACGCCGGCAACGTCGAGGGCTGGGACATCGCCGACGTCTTCCCCGGTGGCGGTGGCAACTGGGGCGGTTCGTTCCTCACCGTGCCCGCCTCCGGCGCCCACACCGAGGCTGCCACGGAGCTCGCTGCCTGGCTGACCTCGCCGGACGTCCAGACCCAGGCCTTCGAGGAGGCGGGCACCTTCCCGTCGCAGATCGAGGCGCAGGAGTCCGAGGCCGTCCAGACGTTCACGAACGAGTTCATGAACGAGGCCCCGGCCGGCGCGATCTTCTCGACCCGTGCCCAGGCCATCGACGGCGCTCCGTTCAAGGGCAAGAACTACTTCGCGATCCACGCCGAGGTCCAGAACGCCATCAACCGCGTTGACCTCAACGACGAGGAGCCGGAGGCCTCGTGGGAGACCGCGGTCACCGACGCCCAGAACGTCATTCAGTGACGTCACCGCTCGTCCGGGAGTGAGGCGCCAGACGCCGAGCTTCCCCCTGTGAGACACCGTGTCGGGCCGGTCGCCATCCCGGCGGCCGGCCCGACACGTGCCCAGCCCCCGCCCACGGAGAGACGTACAGGAAACACTCATGGCCATCTTGTCCCCCACCAAGCCCGCGCACGCGCGCGGCGAACCGGACCGTCCGCCTCGACGGCTCGGCCTCTCCCAGCGGCTCGGCCGGCTGGACGTGAAGGTCTCGCCCTACCTGTACATCTCGCCGTTCTTCCTGCTCTTCGCCGTCGTAGGCCTGTTCCCGCTCGTCTACACGGCGGTCGTGTCCCTCTACGACTGGAACCTGCTCGGCGGTCAGGGCGACTTCGTCGGCATGGCGAACTACGTCGCCGTCCTGCAGCAGCCGCTGTTCTGGAAGTCGGTCGCGAACACGTTCTCGATCTTCCTGTTCTCCTCGGTGCCGCAGGTGATCATGGCGATCGCCATCGCCGCGATCCTCGACCAGAACCTTCGCGCGGCGACGTTCTGGCGCATGGGTGTCCTGGTGCCGTTCGTCGTGGCGCCGGTCGCCATCTCCATGATCTTCGGCCGGCTCTACGCCGACCAGTACGGCTTCATCAACGAGCTGCTCGGCCTGGTCGGCGTCGACCCGGTCGCGTGGCACGGCGACCGCCTCGCCAGCCACTTCGCCATCTCCACGATGGTCAACTACCGCTGGACCGGCTACAACACGCTGATCTTCCTCGCCGCGATGCAGGCGGTGCCGCGCGAGCTCTACGAGGCCGCGGTCATCGACGGCGCCGGGCGCATCCGCCAGTTCTTCTCCGTGACGGTCCCCCAGATCCGGGCCACCGTCATCTTCGTGGTCATCACCTCGACCGTCGGTGGCATGCAGATCTTCGACGAGGTCCGCATGTACGACGCCCGAGGCCTCGGCGGCCCCGACCGTGACTGGATGACCACGGTCGTCTACCTCTACGACGTCGCGTGGGGCAACCAGAAGAGCTTCGGCAAGGCGGCCGCCGTCGCCTGGCTGCTGTTCATCATCATCGTCATCGTCGGCATGGCGAACTTCATCATGACGCAGCGCATCGCCACCGGCGGCACGAGAGGCCCGAAGGTGAGCCGACGCCACACCAAGGCCCTGCTCGCCGAAGCCCGTGCCGGAGCGGCCCGGAGCGGCACCCCGACGCCATCGGCACCGCCCGGTGCCAACGCCGGCCCCCCGCCCGGCTCGCCACCGCCACCGCCGTCGATCCCGTCCGTCCAGCCGTCCACCGGCTCGCCGAACCAGAACCCCGGGGAGGACGTCCGATGAGCTCCGTCGCCGTCACCGCGCAGACCGCCGGCACACGCGCTGCCCGCGCCGCCGCCAAGCGCCGCGCCCGCGGCAAGGCACCCCTCGGCGGGTCCGCCCGCCGTGCCGGTCGGGTCACGTACATCCTGCTGGGCGCTGTCCTGCTGATCTCGATCTTCCCGCTCTACTACACACTGCTGCTCGGGTCCTCCGACCCGACGTCGATCGCGCAGAACGCGATCCCGCAGTGGCTCCCCGACGCGAGCCTGTTCACGCAGTTCCAGACGGTCATCACCGACTCCAACATCAACTTCTGGAAGGCGCTCTGGAACTCGACCCTCATCGGCGTGATCTCGTCGGCGTCGGTCGTGCTGTTCTCCACCCTGGCGGGGTACTCCTTCGCCAAGCTGAACTTCCGCGGCCGTGGCCCGCTGCTGGTCTTCGTCATCGCGACGATGGCCGTGCCGGTCCAGCTCGGGATCATCCCGCTGTACATCCTCATGAGCGAGATCGGCTGGTACGGCAAGGTCCAGGCCGTCATCCTGCCCGGTCTGGTCACGGCGTTCGGTGTGTTCTGGATGACGCAGTACCTGTCCGAGGCCCTGCCGTACGAGCTCATCGAGGCGGCCCGCGTGGACGGGGCGTCCATGATCCGCACGTTCTGGTCCGTCGCGATGCCCGCGGCGCTGCCGGCCGCCGCGATGCTCGGTCTGTTCCAGTTCGTGCAGCAGTGGACCAACTACTTCTGGCCGTCGATCATCCTCACCAACGAGAATCCGACGCTGCCGCTCGTGGTGCGCTCGCTGCAGGCGAACTACTTCGTGGACTACTCGCTGGTGATGGGCGGCATCTTCCTCGTCACGCTCCCGCTCCTCGTGATCTTCTTCTTCGTCGGGCGTCAGCTCGTGGCCGGGATCATGGCTGGCGCGGTGAAGGGCTGACACGCAGACTCGATCACAGGTTGTCCGGGCGCCCCAGGGCGCCCGGACAGTCCCCTCCTCCGACAGGGAAGTACAGATGACTCTGAGCATGCCGGGCATCGCGGCTCGCACCGCCGCCCCCGGGACGGCTGTCCCGTTCACGCCGACCAGCCCGCTGGTGCAGGCGACCCGGAACACGAGCGGACGCGTCGCCTTCCCGGACGGGTTCCTCTGGGGCGCTGCCACGGCCGCCTACCAGGTGGAGGGTGCCGGCTCCGAGGACGGCCGCCTCGACTCGATCTGGGACGTGTTCGCCCGGGTCCCGGGCGCCGTGCACCACGGCGACGACGGCATGGTCGCCTGCGACCATTACCACCGGTACCACGAGGACGTGGCGCTCATGAAGAGCCTCCACCTCGACACGTACCGCTTCTCGACCTCCTGGGCGCGGGTGGTCCCGGACGGCAGGACGGTCAACCACAAGGGTATCGATTTCTACTCCCGGCTGGTCGACGAGCTCCTCGGAGCCGACATCATGCCCTGGCTCACGCTGTACCACTGGGACCTCCCGCAGGCCCTGGAGGAGGCCGGCGGCTGGCCCGCACGGGACACGGCCTACCGGTTCGCCGACTACGCCGAGGTCATGGCGGACGCCCTCGCTGATCGTGTGCCCGTCTGGACGACGCTCAACGAGCCGTGGTGCTCGGCGTTCCTCGGCTACACCGCGGGCGTCCACGCGCCGGGCCGGACGTCGCCGGAGCTCGGGCTGGCGGCGGCGCACCACCTCATGCTCGGCCACGGGCTCGCCGTCGAGACCCTGCGCGAGCGCGCTCCGGAGGCGTCGCTCGGCATCACGCTCAACTTCACCGTCTCGGACCCGGTCGACCCGGACAGCCCGGCGGACGTCGACGCGGCGCGACGTGACGACGGCATGTTCAACCGCATCTTCCTCGACCCGGTCCTGCGGGGCGCGTACCCGCAGGACATCCTGGTCGACGTCGCGCACCTCGGGCTCGCCGAGCTCATCCGGCCGGGCGACCTCGAGCTCATCTCGACGCCCATCGACGTGCTGGGCGTGAACTACTACAACGGTGGCGCGGTCTCCGCGACCCCCGAGGCCGCGGCCGGTGCGCAGGACGGCACCGCCGGGCCCGACGGGGTCCGCGAGCACGACGACAGCGCGCCGGCCCGGGAGACCCGGTCCCCCAACCCGGTCCCCGAGGGCGTCTACCCGCACAGCCGCGGCCTGCCGACGACGGACATGGGTTGGGAGGTGCAGCCGGAAGGGCTCACCCGGTTGCTGGTCCGGATCCAGGAGGACTACACGGGGCCGCGCGGCACGGCGCTCTTCGTCACGGAGAACGGCGCCGCCTATCCCGACGTCGTCGAGCAGGACGGCACCGTCGACGACCCGGACCGCATCGCCTTCCTCGACGCGCACCTGCGCGCGCTGAAGGACGCGATCGATGCGGGCGCCGACGTCCGCGGCTACTTCGCCTGGTCGCTCATGGACAACTTCGAGTGGGCGCTCGGCTACTCCAAGCGTTTCGGTCTGACGCGCGTGGACTACGAGACCCAGGAGCGCACCGTGAAGTCCTCGGGTCGCTGGTACGCGGACGTCGCCCGGGACAACGCCGTCCCGGCCCGCGGTTGAGCGAAAGGTAGTCTCCGATCGTGGTCACGAAGCACATCGTTCCGACGCTCGACGACGTCGCGCGCGCCGCAGGAGTCTCGCGGTCGACGGCGTCCCGCGCCATCAACGGGGGCGATCGCGTGTCCCCCGAGGCCCAGCAGGCCGTCGACGCAGCCATCCTCCGGCTGGGCTATGCGCCCAACCGGGCGGCACGCTCCCTCGTGACCCGCCGGACGGACTCCATCGCGCTGGTGGTCCCCGAGCCGGACGCCCGCATCCTCACCGACCCGTTCCTCGCCGGTGTGGTGCGCGGAGTCAGCGAGGGCCTCGGTGGCACGGACCTGCAGCTCGTGCTCCTGCTCGCTCGCCCGGGCGAGCGGCCGGGGCACATCGCGCGGTACCTGAACAGCGGTCACGTCGACGGTGTCATCATCGCCTCGCACCACAAGGACGACCGCCTCGAGCCGGAGCTGCGGTCCGGCTCGCTCCCCGGCGTGTTCGTGGGTCGCCCGTTCGACAGCGCTGGTCTGCACTACGTGGACGTCGACAACTCGGCCGGTGCCCGCGTCGCGACGCAGCGGCTCGTCGATCGTGGCTGCCGCACGATCGCAGCCGTCACCGGTCCGCAGGACATGACCGCGTCGCTCGACCGCCACGAGGGGTGGCGCCGGACCCTGAGCCGGGCGGGCCTGCCGACCGACGCGGTAGCCAACGGCGACTTCACGGTGGAGGGCGGCGCCAAGGCGATGGAGCGCCTCCTCGCCGACCACCCCGACATCGACGGCGTCTTCGCCTCCTCCGACCTGATGGCGTCCGGTGCGCTCCAGGTGCTGCGTGACCACGGCAAGAAGGTGCCGGACGACGTCGCGGTCGTCGGCTTCGACGCCCTGGGCGCGGAGCGCACGACGCCACGGCTCACCACGGTGCTCCAGCCGGTCGTGGAGATGGTGGCGGCAGCGACGTCGACGCTCCTCGACATGCTGGCCGGCGAGGACGTGCACCCGGAGCCGCGGATCTTCGTGCCCCGCCTCGTCGAGGGTGACTCCGCCTGAGCCGCAGCCTCGGGCGGCATCAGCACCGCCTGACCCACCCACCGTTGTGGGTGCACGACACGCCGGCTGACCGTTCGGCTAGACGGCGTGTCGTGCACCCACAGCACTCGTCAGTCGCGCAGGTGGCCGTACCGGTGCTTGGTCCGGCTGACCGCCTGCTCGCGCAGGAACGTCAGCAGCTCGCGCCGCCCGGCGGCCAGCACCGGCCCGTCGAGCACGGTCACCTCACCGAGCCGGTCCACGGCTGCCTCGCGCAGCCCGGGGGCGGACCCGACCACGCGGATCCGACCGGTGACCTGCCCCTCGGCGACGGCTGCCGCGAACTGCGCGTGGGAGACGGGCTCCCCGTGCGGCACACCCCATCCGGCGTCGGCCTCGGGGACGACGACGGCGCGCACTCCGGCACGCCGGGCACCGGCCAGGACACGCTGCACCTCGGCGGGCAGCGCGTCGTCGCCGATGCGCACGGTCACCTGCTCCACGGGCCGGTAGCGGAAGGTGTTCTCCTCGACGCTCAGCCCGGTCTTGTCGTGCGGCACGCCGAACTCGCTCTGCCATGCGGCGTCGTCCGAGGCCTCGGCCCAGGCGAGCCATCCTCGGGGGTCGTTGCCCCGTGAGGGGGGTCCGCCGGCCGCCGCCGGCGTGTCGCTCCACGAACCGAGCTGCGCCACGTAGTTGGGGCCGCCCGCCTTGGCACCAGGCCCCACCACGGAGGCCTTCCAGCCCCCGAACGACTGCCGCTGCACGATCGCCCCGGTGATGTGGCGGTTGACGTAGGCGTTGCCGACCTCGACGCGGTCGAGCCAGGTGGCGATCTCGTCGGCGTCGAGGGAGTGGATCCCACCGGTCAGCCCGAAGGACACCTGGTTCTGGATCTCGAGCGCCTCGTCCAGCGTCGCGGCACGCATGATGCCGAGCACCGGGCCGAACACCTCGGTGAGGTGGAAGAACGAGCCGCGGGCGACGCCGTCGCGCAGGCCGGGGGTCCACAGGCGGTCGGGTTCCAGCCCGGCCGCGGCCGCCTGGTCGTCGAGCCGGCGCGGCGGCACGAGCCACGTCTCTCCCGGCTCGAGCGTGGTGAGCGCCCGCTCGAGCTTGCCGGTGGCGGGCTCGGTGAGCGGCCCCATCACGGTCGACAGGGTGGTGGACGCCCCGACGGCGAGGGATCGCACGGCGTCGACGAGCTGTCGCTGGAAGCGTTCGCCCGTGACGGTCGGGTCGCCGACGGAGCCGACGAGGATGACCAGGGACGCCGCGGAGCACTTCTGCCCGGCGTGCCCGAACGCGCTGCGCACCACGTCGGCCACGGCCAGGTCGAGGTCCGCCGACGGCGTGACGACCAGCGCGTTCTTGCCGGACGTCTCGGCGAGCACCGGGCGCTCCGGCCGCCAGCGTGCGAACAGCTCGGCCGTCTCGATGGACCCCGTCAGCACCACGCGAGCCACGTAGGGGTGGGTGACGAGATGCTTGCCGGCGTCCCCGTCCGGGACCCGCAGGTACTGCACGGCGTCGCGCGCGACGTCCGGGGCCAGGCCGATCTCGGGGGCCACCGTTTCCAGGGCCTCGTGGACCGCCTCGACCGCGAGCTCGTAGCAGCGCGGTGTGGGCGGTGCCGGCTTGGCGAGCACGGTCGAGCCGGCAGCGAGCGCCGCGAGCACGCCACCGATCGGGATGGCGACCGGGAAGTTCCACGGCGGGGTGACGAGGGTGACGCCGTCGGGCGCGAAGTCTGCGCCCTCGACGGTGTCGAGCGCCTCGGCGGCGTCGGCGTAGTAGCGGGCGAAGTCGATCGCCTCGGTGACCTCGGGGTCGGTCTCCGGGACGGTCTTGCCGGCCTCGTGCACGGCGGCGGCGATCAGGTCGCCGCGACGGGCCTCGAGGCGGTGCGCGGCCACGCGGAGCACCCGGGCGCGTCCGGTGGCGGGCACGGCGGCCCAGGCTCTGCCGACCTCGACGGCGCGGGCGACGGCAGCGTCGATCGTCGCGGTGTCGGTGATCTCGGGGGCCTGGACGGGCACGAATCCGCTGTCGGGCCCGACGATCCGCTGTGCCCACTCGCGGTGCGCCGCCACGGCGGGGTCCGTGTCGGTCGCGTTGCGGAACGGACCGTCGGTGACAGGTGCGGGCTCGGCGGCGAAGCGGGACCGGCGGCGGGGCGCGACGTCGTCGGGCGTGTAGTCCAGGCCGCGCGTCACCGAGGCGCGGAACGCGACCTCCTGACGGTCCATCGGCGTGCCGGCCACCCCGGGCACGGCCGACGGCGGGGCGAAGGAGGCGTGCAGGAAGTTCTGCTCGGCGGCGTTCTCCTCGAGGCGGCGCACCAGGTAGGAGATCGCCACGTCGAAGTCCTCGTCGCGGACCACCGGCGTGTAGAGGACCACGTCGCCGTGCTCGTCGGGGGCGCCCCGGGTGACCTCGGCCCGCACGAGCCGTGCCTCGACCGGCGCCATGCCCTGCAGCATCTCGACGTCGAGGCCTTCGCCGACGCCGCGGCCGCGGGCGAGCAGCACCGCGAGCGCCACGTGGAACAGGTTGTGGGACGCTGCGCCGAGGCGGACGGCCGCCGTGCGCTCGGGCGTGAGGTGGCGGTCGAGGATGCGCACGTAGTTGGCGTCGACCTCGGGCTTCGAGAGGTACGGCGCGGCGGGCCAGTCGTGCAGCTCCGCCTCGACGTGCTCCATCGCGAGGTTGGCGCCCTTGACGAGCCGGACCTTGATCCGTGCACCGCCCGCACGCACCCGGCCCTGCGCCCAGTCGGTGAGCTCGTCGAGCGCACCCATCGCGTCGGGCAGGTAGGCCTGCAGGACGATCCCGGCCTCGAGGTCGCGGAACTCGTCCCGGTCCAGCACGTCGCGGAAGACGGCGGTGGTCAGGGCGAGGTCCTTGTACTCCTCCATGTCGAGGTTGAGGAACACGCCGTGGTCGCGCGCGGCGCGGTACAGCGGCAGGAGCTGGGAGACGACGCGTTCCCGCGAGCCGTCGAGGTCCCAGGTGACGAGCTGGGCCGCCACGGAGGAGACCTTCACGGAGACGTAGTCGACGTCGTCGCGCCGCACCAGGTCGATGGTGCGCTGCAGGCGGGCCTCGGCCTCGTCGGCGCCGAGCACGGCCTCGCCGAGCAGGTTGACGTTGAGGGTGTAGCCCTCGTCGCGCGTCCGGGCGAGGTGCTTGCCGAGCCCTCGGCCCGCGTCGGCGACGAGGTGACCGACCAGCTGACGCAGCCGGACCCGCGCGGCGGGCACCACGACGGCGGGCAGCATCGGCGCGACGGCGGCCCCGGCGCGGAACAGCGCCCGGTCGACCGGTGACAGGAAGCTCGCGCTGCCGGCGTCGCGCCCGAGCCGCGCGAGGGCCTTGGCGGCCACCCGGACGTCCTGGGGGCGTGCGACGTCGTCGACGAAGCCGACGGCGAGCTCGAGGCCGGCGGGGTCCGCGACGAGGTCGCCGAGCCGCTCGGCGGTGGCGCGGGTGCGGCGGTCGGCGCGGGTGGCACCGCCGCCGGTCCCCTCGGCGGTGGCGATCCACGAGTGGGCGAGGGCCACGGCGTCCTCGACCAGGGCGGCGGCGTCGGGGAGGTCGGGCCGTCCGGCGCCGGGGGTGGTGGCGCCGCGCTCGTTCAGGTGGGTGCTCATCCCTCCAGGATGCTCCTGACGGCGCCTGCTCGTCTTGTACAGAACCGCTCGCGCCGCGGCGCTCCTGCGACAAACACGACGGCGACAAACTTGCCGCGCGGCGCCGTGCCGGGTAGACCGGCACCGTGCCTCCCCCCGTACCGCCGCCCGACGGGCCGCCCGTCGACGAACCGACCTGGCCGGCCGGCGACGCCGTCCTGGCCGCGATGGCGCGGACCATGGTCGCCCTCATGGACGAGCTGAGCGACGTCATGTTCTGCGCCAAGGACGCGTCCGGCCGCTACGTGCTCGTCAACCGGACGTTCGTGCACCGCACCAAGGAACGTTCGCGCCGGCAGGTCGTCGGCCGGCGTGCGCGGGACCTGTTCGTCCCCGAGCTGGCGGAGCGCTACGAGGCCCAGGACGCCGAGGTGCTCCGGGGCGGGCGGCCGCTGCGGGGCGAGCTGGAGCTGATCCGGCGCCTCGGCGGCACCCCCGGCTGGTACCTCACGTCCAAGCTCCCCGTGCACGACGACGCGGACCGGCTCGTCGGCATCGTCTCGGTCTCGCGCGACCTGCGTTCCCGGGACGCCGACGACGTCACGATGGACGCGATGGCGCGGCTGCGGTCCGCGGTGGAGCGGCACCTGGACCGCTCCCCCGAGGTGGCGCTGACGGTCCGCGACCTGGCGTCGATGGCGGGCTGCACCCCGGCGGTGCTGGACCGGCGCGTCAAGCAGGTGTTCGGGCTGTCGCCCCGCCAGCTCGTGCTGCGCACCCGGGTGGACCGTGCGGCGGACCTGCTGACCGGCGGCAGCACCCCCATCGCCGAGATCGCCGCCGGCACGGGCTTCTACGACCAGGCGGCGTTCACGCGGGCCTTCGCCCGGCTGACCGGCGAGACGCCGGCGTCGTTCCGCCGTCGGGCACGCCGGGGCTAGCGAGGCCGCACCGGGGCCGCCGCGCCCGGGCGGGGGGCCGTCGTCGAGCCCCCGTCGGTGGGGTTACGGTTTGCCTGCGACCCCGCACGACGGGGCGTACCGACCCGCCGGGCCGGACCCGAGCGCCCGGCCCGTGCCTTGCAGGAGGTTCTGTTGACGACGACGTCGACCCCGACGACCCTGGTGGCGGAAGCCCCACCCCTGGTGGCGGACGCCTCACCCCTGGCGACGGCGCACAGCCAGCTCACCAGGGCCGTCGCGCACCTGGGCTACGCCGACGGCCTGCACCAGATGCTCGCCACGCCCCGCCGCGAGACCCATGTCGCGGTGCCGCTGCGCCGCGACAGCGGCGAGACGGTGCTGTTCCACGGCTTCCGGGTACAGCACAACGTCTCGCGCGGGCCTGGCAAGGGCGGGCTGCGCTACCACCCGGCCGTGGACATCGACGAGGTGCGGGCGCTGGCCATGTGGATGACGTGGAAGTGCGGCATCGTCGACCTGCCCTACGGCGGCGCGAAGGGTGGCATCGGCATCGACCCGCGCGAGTACTCCGCGGCCGAGCTCGAGCGCGTGACGCGCCGCTACACCTCGGAGATCATGCCGGTGATCGGCCCGGACACAGACATCATGGCCCCGGACATGGGCACCGACGCCCAGACGATGGCCTGGGTGATGGACACCTACTCGGTGAACCGCGGCTTCACGATCCCGGCCGTGGTGACGGGCAAGCCGCTCGCCGTCGGGGGGTCGCTGGGCCGTGGGACGGCCACGAGCGCCGGCATCGTGCACGTCACGGCCGCCGCGCTCAAGGAGGCGGACGTGCCGCTGCCCGAGGTCTCCGTGGCGATCCAGGGCTTCGGCAAGGTGGGCGGCCACGCCGCGTCGATCTTCGCCGACCGTGGTGCCCGGGTCGTCGCCGTGAGCGACCTGTACGGTGGCGTGCGGGCGGACGACGGGCTCGACGTGGAACGGCTGCAGCAGCACGTGGAGGCCACGGGTTCGGTCGTCGGGTTCGACGACGCCGACCCGATCTCCAACGCCGAGCTGCTGGCCCTCGACGTCGACGTCCTCGTGCCGGCCGCGCTCGAGGGCGTGCTCGACGAGACCACGGCTCCCGCGGTGCGGGCGCGCTGGGTCGTCGAGGGCGCGAACGGCCCGACCACCGCGCGCGGCGACCAGATCCTCGCGGACAACGGGGTCGTCGTGGTGCCGGACGTCCTCGCGAACGCGGGCGGCGTCGTCGTCTCCTACTTCGAGTGGGTGCAGGCGAACCAGACCTACTGGTGGTCGGAGCAGGAGATCGCCGAGAAGCTGGCCCGGCGCATGTCGTCGGCCTACGCCGACGTCTCGATGCTGGCCCGGCGCGACGGGATCTCGCTGCGCGACGCCGCCCTGGTCATCGGTGTGCAGCGCACGGCCGAGGCGCACGAGACGCGGGGGCTCTACCCCTGAGCCGCGACGGGGACGCGCTGGTCGCCCGGCTGCGGGCGGCCGGCTGCGTGTTCGCCGAGGACGAGGCACGGCTGCTGCTCGACCACACCGACGGCCGAGCGGCGGTGCCCGACGAGCTGGAGGCGCTGGTCGCCCGTCGTGTCGCCGGCGAGCCGCTGGAGCACCTGCTCGGCTGGGTGGAGCTCGCCGGCCACCGGTGGTCCGTCGGCCCGGGGGTGTTCGTCCCGCGGCGCCGCAGCGAGCTGCTGGTCCGCACCGCCCTGCGCGTGACGCCCCCGACCGAGGTCGTGGTGGACCTGTGCTGCGGCTGCGGCGCCGTCGGCGGGGCGGTGCTGCTGGGCCTGGACGGCCGGTCGTCCGCCGCCCTGCACGCGAGCGACCTGGACCCGGCCGCCGTCGCCCACGCCCGACGCAACCTCGCACCGCTCGGAGGGACGGTGCACCAGGGCGACCTCTTCGACCCGCTCCCGGCCGCGCTGCGGGGCCGGGTCGACGTGCTGCTCTGCCACGCCCCGTACGTACCCACCGCCGCGATCGCCGGGATGCCGCCCGAGGCCCGGGACCACGAACCGGTCGTCGCGCTCGACGGCGGCAGCGACGGGCTCGACGTGCTGCGCCGGGTGGTCGCCGACGCACCCGCCTGGCTGCGGCCGGGCGGCAGCCTCCTGTTCGAGGTGGGCACCGACCAGACGGGCGGGGCGCTCGCGCTCGTGGCGGCCGCCGCGTTGAGGGGGCGCGTCGTGCACGCCGAGGACGACGACGGGCCCGGCGGCACCGTCGTCGTCGCGGCGGCGGGCACCTAGCCACCCGTGGGCGGTGCTAGCGCCGGCGCGCGAGGGCGACGATGATCGGCGCCACCACGGCGACGACGGCGGCGATCGTGGCGGCCACGGCGACCACGACGTCGGTCAACGGCCCCTGCGTGCGTGCGACCGCGATCCAGGCGAGACCCCAACCCGCGGCGAGGCCCACGGGGATCGTCACGAAGGGACGTGTCCGGCCGTAGACGGCGACGGCCACCACGACCAGCGCTCCCGCAGCGGCCAGGACCGCTCCCCAGACGCTCTCGCCGAGGCCGAGCCCGCCGACCTCCTGGGCGGCGAGGGTCGCCGCGACGTCGGCGATCGTCGCGATGCTCACCCATCCCAGGTAGAGCCCGACGGTGACGTCCGTCGCGACGGTGTCGAGCGGCCGGCGCGACGGGATGCGCACGACCAGGACGAAGATCACGCACAGGACGGCGAGGAGGGCGACGATGACCAGCACGCTGCCCCACAGCCAGCCGGCCTGGACCACGGCGATCCAGACGGCGTTGAGCAGCATGGACCCGAGGAACCACCAGCCCACGGCCCGCATCCGCGCGTCCCCGCCGCGTCCGGGCAGGAGCTGGACGATCGCGAACAGCAGGAGCCCGGCGTAGATCACCGACCAGATGGAGAAGGCCGACGAGCCGGGCGCGACGACGGTGGCCTCGGCGGAGAGCGCGCCGCCCGCCGCCTCGGCGATCGGTTGGCCCCCGAACGCTCCGGAGCCGACGGCAGCGCCGGCGATCGCGACGAGCGACCCGAGCAGGACGACGACCTGGCGCACCCGGTCGCCGGTGGTGGCAGGGGCCGGGGACGCGGCGGAGTCGTTGTCGGTGCTCATGGTTCCAGCATGTCGAACATCAACCGGCTGAGCATCCGCTGGCCGGCCGTGCGACGACCCTCGGCCCGTCAGGCGAGGGGCTGCCGGTCGGCCCAGGCGCCCAGCTCCACGCGCGGGCCGGTGAAGAACGGCACCTCCTCGCGCACGTGGCGGCGCGCCTCGGTGGCCCGCAGGTCGCGCATGAGGTCCACGATGCGGTGCAGCTCGTCCGCCTCGAACGCGAGCAGCCACTCGTAGTCGCTCAGGGCGAAGGTGCTCATGGTGTTGGCCCGCACGTCCTTGTACCCGGCCGCGGCCATCCCGTGGTCGCGCAGCATCGTGCGGCGCTCGTCGTCGGGCAGCAGGTACCAGTCGTAGGACCGGACGAACGGGTACACGCACAGGTAGTCACGCGGTGCCTCACCGGCGAGGAACGCCGGCACGTGACCCTTGTTGAACTCGGCGGCGCGGTGCAGCGCCACGACGGACCACTCGGACGCCAGGTGCGCCCCGAGCCCGGAGGCGCGCAGTCGCTGGTAGGCGCCCTGCACGGACTCCACGGACGGTCCGTGCACCCAGACCATGAGGTCGGCGTCGGCCCGCAGGCCCGCCACGTCGTAGACCCCGCGCACGACGACGTCACCCTCGGTGCCCGCGGCGTCACGGTCGGTCCGGGGCCGGCCGTCCCACAGCGCGTCCTCGGCCGCGGCCACGAGCTCGGCGCGCGCGCCGCCGTCGGCCGGCAGCGGCTCGGCGAGGGAGAACACCGAGATCATCGCGTAGCGGACGGACTCGTTGAGGGGCTGCGCGTCGACGGCCTCGCCGGTGTCGCCGTGGATGTGCTGGTCGGTCACGGGTGGTCTCCTTCGTGTTCGGTACGCCGTGGGCGGGCAGGATCAGCGGTGCAGGTCGCGCGAGCACAGGGCGGGGACACCGCTCGGCTCGCCGTCGCGCCGCAGGCAGCAGTCCACCTCGCAGACGGAGCGGAACGCGGGCAGGTCGCCCACGGTCGCCTCGTCGACGTCCTCGCCACGGGCGATCGCGGCGCGCTCCAGGAGCAGGTCGACCAGGCCGGCGACGAACGGTTCCCGGGTGCCGACGGTCCCGGCCCGCACGGCGTTCATCCCCAGCTCGGTGGCGGTGTCCATCGCCTCGGTGTCGAGGTCGTACGCGACCTCCATGTGGTCGGAGACGAACCCGATCGGGGACAGCACCACGTCGCGCAGGCCCTCGCCCGCGCGCTGGGTCAGCAGGTCGTTGACGTCGGGCTCCAGCCACGGCTGGGTGGGCGGGCCGGAGCGGGAGCAGTAGGACAGCTCCCACTCGACGGCGTGCCCGCGCTGCTGGCCGACACGCTCGGCGATCACGGCTGCGACGTCGAGGTGCTGCTGGGAGTAGGTGGCGCCGGAGACCCGGGACGCCGCCTCCATCGTGTCAGGGATGGAGTGCGTGACGAACACCAGCCGCGCTTCGGCCGGCGTGCCACCCGCTGCTTCCAGCGCGGCATAGGCGTCCAGCACCGCGTCCACGTTCGCCTGCACGAACCCCGGGTGGTTGAAGTACGAGCGGATCTTGTCGAACTGGACGCCCGTGGAGCCATCCGGGCCGAGCTGGCCACGCTCGTCCAGCGTGACGGCGAGGTCCTCCCGGTACTGGCGGCAGCCGGAGTAGGAGGAGTAGGCCGAGGTCACGAGGGCGACGGCGCGCTGCGCCCGGAGCCGCTCGAGCTCGTCGATCGCGTCCGTGGTGTACGGCTCCCAGTTGCGGTTGCCCCACACGACGGGGATGTCGATACCGCGGCGGGCGAGCTCGGCCTCGAGCGCCGCCTTGAGCGCGAGGTTCTGGTCGTTGATGGGGCTCTTGCCGCCGAACGCGTAGTAGTGCTCGCCGACCTCCTCCAGGCGGGAGTCGGGGATCCCCTTGCCGGCCGTCACGTTGCGGAGGAACGGGACGACGTCCTCCGGCTTGTTCGGGCCACCGAAGGAGTAGAGGAGCAGGGCGTCGTACGGGCCGGGATCGGCCGACCGGGAGGTCATCGGCATGTCCCTCATCCTCGCACCGGACGGGACGCTCGGTCGCCCCGGTCAGCGAAAACGGACGTGACATTGAACGCACACCGTGTCATCTCCTTCCCGGCGTCAACCGGGTGCCGATCCTCGCCGCGCGGCGGCGCCGTCGAGCCGCAGGTCACGGCCGCGGGTAGGCTCGAGAATCCGCCCGTACCGTCGCGGAGGAGGCATCGTGGCCAGCATTCGCACCGCCGCCTCCCCCGCCGCGGCCACCCGGTCGACGACGTCGGCCACCGTGCTCGGTGTGGTCGGCACCCGGGCGCTGGTCCAGGCCCCCGACGGCACGACCGCGCAGGTCGCCCAGGAGCTGACGCTGCCCGTCGTCCCGATCGACCGGCTGCTCGCGCCGGGCATGCGGGTCCGGGGAGCGCTCGACGCCGGCTCGCGGCGGCTCGACGTGCGGGGCATGCTGCCGGACCCGGCCGCTCAGCTCGCCCGCGTGCACGGCCGATACCCCGACGGAGCCGTCGTGCCGGCACAGGTGCACCAGGTCGCGGCCGACACCGTGCTGCTGGCCCTCGCCCCGGCGGTGACGGTGCGGGTCCCGCGGGAGCATGCCGCCCGTGGGGACGCCGACCTGCGCGACTTGTTCTCGGTGGGCGAGACCGTCGCGGCGAGGATGCTCCCGGGCCGCCCCGTTCCCGGCCCCGGTGGCGGCACCATCCAGCCGGACCTGCGGCTCGACGACGTGGACGACGCCGACACGGCGCTCGAGGCCGTCAGCCTCCTCGACGGCGGACCCCCCTGGCTCCCGTCGCCCTGCCCCGACGACGCGTCGTCCGCCCCCTCCGCAGCGACGCCCCCGGAGCCGGCACCACGGCCGCGACCCGTCCCCGGGCCCGGTCCGCGACCGGCCGTCCCCCCGCCCGACGTCCACCGAGGGCCGGACGGGCGCACCCGGGCCGCCGCGCCGTCGTCCGACGCTCACGTGCCCGAGGAGGACGACACCGCGGCCGCGCCGACCCCGCCCAAGAAGGCGCTGGTCAACCAGCTCGAGCTGTCCGTCCACGAGCACCGCTCCCGGGCCGACCGCGCCGAACGCGACGCCGTCGAGCTGCGTGCCACCGTCCGGGCGCTCGAGCTGGAGGTGACCGGGCTGCGCGACCTCGTGCGGGAGCAGCGCGACCGGCTCGACCGCCTGCACGACGACGTCGAGCGGTACAAGGCCAAGATCCGCAGCGCCCGCAAACGCCGCGCACGCCCGACGGAGCCCGCACCGGCGCGGCGGCTCTTCGCCGACCCCGAGGCCCAGCTGCGGTACGACGTGCTGCAGGCCTGGGCCGAGATCATCGGCGCGGACGAGAAGGACGAATACCCCCTGCCCCGCTTCACGGTCGGTCCACGCTTCTGCGAGTCGCTCGCCGACGTGGGGCGAGGGCTGGAGGACCGTGTCCACCGCGCCGTCGTCCTCGTCCTGACCGGGCGCGCGCCCGACGTGCCGGGCCTCGGGCTGCACCGGTTGCGGTGCGGCGACGGCGGTGGCAGCCCGTACCTGGTGCGCGAGTCGGACGGCGCGCACGCCATGCGCCTGTCCCTCCAGGCGAGCTCGCCGCAGGCCCGCCGGCTGCACTACTGGGTGCTGCCGGGTGGCGACGTCGAGCTGTCCCGCGTGGTGCTGCACGACGACTCCGCCCCCTGACACGCACCACTCGCCGGGGCCGTGCTACCTCGCGAGGGCCAGGGTCGTGACCGACGCCGCGACCTCCGTCAGCCGCGTGGCCGTGCGCGACATCAGCTCGTCGAGCCCGATCGGCCCGGGAGCGATCGAGAACGCCGCCGCGATCCCCGCCGCGCGTGCCTGCGCGGCCGGGAGCAGGACCTGGCCGGCGACCACGACGACCGGGGGCCGGGCCGGGGACGCCGCAGCCAGGCGGGCGACGCCGTCGGCCACCTTGCCCCGCACCGACTGGGAGTCGAACGACCCCTCGCCGGTGATGACGAGCGCGGCGTCCGCGAGCGCCGCCGGCAGACCGACCGCCTCCGCCACGAGCGACGCCCCGGGCTCGAGCTCCGCGCCGAGCAGCGCCACGAGCGCGGCGGGCACGCCGCCGGCGGCACCCGCTCCTGGCAGCTCGTGGACCCGGACGCCGGACCGACGCTCCAGGAGGTCGGCCCACCGGGTGAGCGCCGCGTCGAGGAACTCGACCTCCCCCGGCCCGGCGCCCTTCTGTGGGGCGAACACGGCGGCCGACCCGAGCTCGCCGACGAGCGGGTTGGTGACGTCGACGGCGAGACGCCAGCGCACCTGGCGGGCGCGCGGGTGCAGGCCGGACAGGTCCAGCGAGGCGACCTGCGCCAGGCCCTCGCCGCCGTCCGGGACGGGTGCGCCGTCGGCGTCGAGGAGCCGGGCACCCAGACCGGTCAGGAGGCCGGCGCCACCGTCGGTCGAGGCAGAGCCGCCCAGGCAGACGAGCACCTCCTCGACGCCGGCGTCGAGCACGGCGGCCGCGACCTCGCCCGTGCCGTGCGTACCGGCGTGCAGCGGCTGGGGCGGGACGTCGCCGACGGCCGGCAGACCGCTCGCCTCGGCGAGCTCGACGACGCCGGTGCGACCGTCGGGCGAGACGGCGAACCGCGCGGTCCTCGGACGACCCACGGCGTCGACGGTCTCGACGTGCTGGACGGGCGTCAGCCAGGTGGTGACCAGCGCGTCGAGGGTGCCCTCGCCGCCGTCGGCCATCGCGAGGCACGTCACGCGCGCGTCGGGGCTGGCGGCCAGGACGCCGGCCCGCAGCGCCGCCGCGACGTCGGTGGCCCCGAGGCTGCCCTTGAACGAGTCGGGCACCACCACGACGTGGGGCTCGTCGGGCGTGGCGGTGCGGGTCACGTGGCGAGGGGCGGGCTCGGCGGGCGTCGGCGAGGTCACGCGCCGAGGATAACCGGCCCGATCAACCCTGGGGTGACCAGTCCGCGATGCCGGCCTGCGCGGCCCGCAGCCTGTCGAGCAGGCGCGTCAGCTCGGCCTGCTCCTCGACGTCCAGGGCACCGCCGACGTACTGCTCCATGGCACGGACGTGGCGCCGTCCGACGTCGCGCTGCATCCGCCGTCCCGTCTCCGTCAGCGCCACCAGGGTGCCGCGGGCGTCGTCGTCCGGCACGGACCGCAGGACGAGCTCGCGGTCCTCGAGCCGTTCCACGAGCCGGGAGAGCGAGGACTGCGCCATGAGGACGCTCTCGTTGAGGTCGCGCAGCCGCATGGTGCAGCTCGTCGCCCGGGACAGCGTGAAGAGCACGTCGTACTCGCGCATGGACACCTCGTCCCAGACCGAGTCCGCCTGGAACCGGCGCATGAGCGTGACCTGCGTGCGGAACAGCGCCTCCCAGGTCCGTGCGGCATCCCGAGCCGTGCCGGGCAGGCTGCTGTCGGTCGATGTCATGGGTTCTCCTGTCCTGGCGTCGTCGCCGCGAGAGTCCGAGGGCGTCGTCTATCGACCCAGCCGGCGCTCGCGCCGGGAGAAGTCACGCAGCGCGCGCAGGAAGTCGACGCGCCGGAAGTCCGGCCAGTATGCCTCGACGAACGACAGCTCGGAGTGGGCACTCTGCCACATGAGGAACCCGCCGACGCGGAGCTCGCCGGAGGTGCGGATCACCAGCTCGGGGTCGGGCTGGCCCTTGGTGTACAGGTGGGCGGCGATGTCCTCGACGTCGAGGCGCTCGGCCAGCTCGGCCAGCGTGGTGCCGTTGGCCTCCTCGGCGCGCAGGTAGGACCGCACGGCGTCGGCGATCTCGTGGCGGCCCCCGTAGCCGACGGCGACGTTGACGTGCAGGCCCACGACGTCGGAGGTCTCGGCCACGGCGCTCCGCAGCGCGTTCGAGAGACGCTCGGGCAGCAGGTCCAGTCGTCCCATGACCCGCAGGCGCCATCGCCCGGAACCGGCGAGGTCGCAGACGGCGTCCTCGATGATGTCGAGCAGGTTGGCGAGCTCGGACTCGGGTCGCGCGAGGTTGTCCGTGGAGAGCATCCACAGGGTCACGACCTCGATGCCCAGCTCCTCGGCCCAGCCGAGGAACTCGGTGATCTTGTCGGCCCCGCGCCGGTGGCCCGTGGCCGCCGTCTCGCCGAAGGACTTCGCCCAGCGCCGGTTGCCGTCGAGGATGACGCCGACGTGGCGCGGCATCTGCTCGCGGTCCAACGACCCGGAGAGCCGGCGCTCGTACAGGCTGTACAGCGGGTGGGGCAGGCGCACGCTGGTCCTTCGCGGTGTGGCGGGGGGTCGGACGAATCGGGACAACGGTACCGCTCCGGGTCGCCCCGCCGGGACGACCGGGCGAGGTTCGCGCGCGTGCCCCGCCGTCTCGTCGCACGATCTTCACAGGTCCCCGGCGGGACGGTTCCCGCACCGCGCCTACGCTGGCGTAACCTACGGGACCGTAGGTTCATTCGACGAGCACCAGCACCAGCACCAGCAAGGAGACACCGTGGCCGAAGGAGCCGAGCGTCGTGGTCCGGGGACGGAAGCCCCGGACCGCGGTGACCTGACCGCTGCCGCGAAGGACGTCGCGCAGGACGCGAAGGACATCGCCCGCCGGCTCAAGCCCAGGCTCCGCGGATGGATCCACGCGGCCACGACCCCCCTCGCGCTGGCTGCCAGCATCGTCCTCGTCGTGCTGGCCGAACCGGTGGCCGGCAAGGTCGCGGCGGCGGTCTTCGGACTCAGCGCGTTCATGCTCTTCGCCACCAGCGCCGTCTACCACACCGGGACGTGGTCGCCGCGCGTCGAGGTGGCCCTGCGACGCGCGGACCATGCGAACATCTTCGTCATCATCGCCGGCACCTACACGCCGCTGGCCGTCATGCTGCTGGACCCGCGCGCCGCCACGATCCTGCTCACCATCGTGTGGATCGGCGCCGCCGCCGGGGTGCTGACGCGGCTGCTGTGGATGGGCGCGCCACGCTGGCTCTACGTGCCGATCTACCTGGCGCTCGGCTGGGTGGCCGTCGGCTACCTCGGCCAGTTCGGCGCCACCGGCGGTCCGGCCGTGGTCTGGCTCGTCGCCGGCGGTGGGCTCGCCTACACGCTCGGCGCGGTCGTCTACGGCACCAAGTTCCCGAACCCCTCACCCCGGTGGTTCGGGTTCCACGAGATCTTCCACGTCCTGACGGTCGTCGGTTTCACCTGCCACACCGTGGCGATCTACCTCGCGGCCACCTGACCCTCCCCCCGGTCGCCGAACGTCAGGGCTGGGGCGAGGGTCAGCGGGGGACGACGGCGTAGCGCCGGTTCTGCAGCGAGGGGTTCGCCCGGCGCACCGCGGCGAGCTCCTCAGGATCCAGGTCCACCGTGCGGTACTGCGGCCGTTCGTCCAGCTCCAGGCCGACGACGCCGTCCGGCCCGACCAGCACGGACCTGCCCGTGACGCCCTTGCCGGCCATCCCGACGCCGACCGTCACGACGGTGTTCTCGATCGCCCGCGCGGCCAGCAGCGTGCGCCAGTGCTCCGCCTTGAGGGGACCCGCGACCCAGGCCGCCGGGACCACCAGGACCTCCGCCCCGGCGTCGACCACGCGCCGCGCCGACTCGGGGAACCGCAGGTCGTAGCAGGTGATGACGCCGAAGGTGAGGTCGCCGACCCGCAGCGTGAGCGGTGCCGCGTCGGCCGGCCCCGGCTCCAGCCGGTCGGACTCGCGGGTGCCGAACGCGTCGTAGAGGTGGACCTTGCGGTACGCGCCGACCAGCTCGCCGGAGGCGTCGACGGCGACGACGGCGTTCACCGCACGACGTGCGTCGGCCGGGCCGGGCGTCGCGCCCGGCAGCGTCGTCCCGGCGATCACGGCCGTCCCGTGCTCCGCGGCGAGCGTGCGCAGGGTGGACACGAACGCGCCGTCCAGCGGCTCGGCGTGCTCGATGCCGACGCCGTGCCGGTGGTACCCCGAGGCGTACTCGGGCAGCACCAGGAGGTCGGCGTCCACCGCCGCGGCGGCCTGGAACGCGTCGGCGACCATGTACCGGTTCGCCTCGTGGTCGTCGGCCACCTCGACCTGTGCCACGGTGACACGCGTCATGACGCCGGCCGGTCCGTCCCGTCCGGGGTGCCGCCGTCGGGCGACGCGTCAGACGGCGAAGCGGGCGAGTCGGGCGTCGCCGCGCCGTCGGACGCCTCGCCCGTCGACGTCCGGAACCCGATGGACCGCCGCTGCGGCACCTCGATGCCGTGCGCCCGGGCGTAGGCGTCCGCCTTGCGCACGTGGCGGCTCAGGGAGAGGAAGAGGAGCACCGCGGCGGCCGCGATAGCGAACGTCGCGAGGAATCCCGTCAGACCGGGGGTGACCTCCCAGTCCTCCAGGACGGGCGCCGTCGGGCTGGGCGACGGGCTGACGTCGGCCAGCAGGCCGCCGAGCAGCGCGACGGACATCAGGACTCCTCCTCGACGCCGGCGAACAGGTCGGACTCCGGGGTCTCGACCGGCACCCGGGAGTCCGCGAGCTCGAACTCCTCCGTGGGCCACACGTCGACCTCGAGGTCTCGCGGCACGGCGAAGAAGAATCCGTCGGGGTCGATCTGCGAGGCGTGGGCGACCAGCGCGGCGTCCCGCTGGGCGAAGTAGCCGGAGACGTCGATCCGCGTGGTGACCTCCCGTTCGGGGATCTCCCGCGCCGTGCGGGACTCGATCCAGTCGCCGAACGGGGATTCCAGGCCGGCGCCCTCCATGGCCTCGTGCGCCGCACGGATGCGCTCCATCGAGAAGCCGTGGTTGTAGTAGAGCTTGCGCGGCTCCCACGGCTCCGCGCCGCCGTCGACGACGTAGCGGCTCGCGTCGCCCGCCGCACGGTAGGCCTCGTACGAGACCTCGTGGCAGCGGATGTGGTCCGGGTGCGGGTAGCCGCCGGTCGGGTCGTACGTGGTCATGACGTGCGGCCGGAACTGGCGGACCAGCTCGACGAGCGGTGCGGAGGCCTCCTCCAGCGGCAGCAGGGCGAAGCAGCCCTCCGGCAGCGGGGGCAGCGGGTCACCCTCCGGGAGGCCGGAGTCGACGAACCCGAGCCACTGCTGACGCACGCCGAGCGCCGCCGCGGCCGCTGCCATCTCGAGGCGGCGCACGGCGCGCTTCTCCTCGAGCGTGTCGAAGGAGTGCCCCTCGGGCGGCGCGAACGACGGGTTGAGCACGTCGCCACGTTCCCCACCGGTGCAGGTGACGACGAGGACCTCGACACCCTCGGCGGCGTACTTCGCCGTCGTCGCGGCACCCTTGCTCGCCTCGTCGTCCGGGTGCGCGTGCACCGCCATGAGCCGCAGTGGTTCGCCGGTCAAGGGTCCTCCTGGGATGAGTTCGAGACGTCCGCGTCGTGGAGGACAATGGTGTCATGACCTCCGAGCAGCTCCCCACCGTCCCCGCCGGCCGCTACGGAGGCGCGGCGAAGGCCTCCTCGACGCCGGCCCGCGGCCCGGGGCGGGGCGCCAAGGTCGCGATCGGGGTCGCCCTCGCGGCCGCCGTCGGTGCCACCGCCTGGTTCTCCCTGGCGCAGAGCGCCGCGGATCCCGTCACCGCCGAGATGGTGAGCTTCGACGTCGTCGACGCGGAGCGCGTGGACGTCACGTTCCAGGTGCACATGCCCCCGGGCACGACGGCGGTCTGCACCGTCGACGCCCTGTCCACCAGCTACGCCCAGGTGGGCACCCTCGACGTCCCGGTCGGCCCCGCGGACGGCCGGACCTCCGCCTACCAGGTGACCGTCGGCACCTCCGAGCAGGCGACCGCCGCCGACGTCACCGACTGCGTCGTCTCCGACCTCTGACGGCTCGACGACGGTGCCACGAAGTCCACGAATCCGCCCACCGTCGGCTATCCTGAGGGATTCACACGCAGTCCTGCGCCGTCCGGCGCGCGTGCCGACGCCCGCCGGGCGGCCCGGCGTGCGTCATCCGGGGCAGGCGACGAGCACCACGAAAGGAGAGCCCTCGTGACCGAGAGCAACGTCACCTGGCTCACCCAGGAGGCTCACGACCGGTTGCAGTCCGAGCTGGAGCACCTCTCCGGACCGGCCCGCACCGAGATCGCCGAGCGCATCGCTGCCGCACGCGACGAGGGCGACCTCAAGGAGAACGGCGGCTACCACGCTGCCCGCGAGGAGCAGGCGAAGAACGAGGCCCGCATCCGCGAGCTCACCGAGAAGCTGCGCCACGTGCAGGTGGGGCAGCCCGCCGACGACGGCACCGTCGAGGCCGGCATGGTCGTCGTCGCCGAGGTCGCCGGTGACGAGATGACGTTCCTCATGGGCTCGCGCGAGATCGCCGGGACCACAGACCTCGACGTCTACTCCCCCACGTCGCCCCTGGGGGCGGCCATCGACGGCAAGAAGGTGGGCGACTCCACCAGCTACACCGCGCCGAACGGGCGCGAGATCCCGGTGGAGATCCGCTCCGCCAAGCCGTTCTCCGGCTGACTGCCACATGCCGGGGCGCCCACCGTCGGACGCCCCGGCATCGTGCGGCTGTGGTCAACATCGCACCCCGGATTCATCGTGGCGGGGTGGGATTATCCCTCGATCGTGTCTATGGTTGATGCCGGTATGACAATTTCTGACGGCCCAACGACCAAACCGACCCCCTCGGCGCCCGCGGACGCGGCTGCCGGGGACGGCTCCACGCCACTCACGATCCGCCGCCCCACCGTCGACGACGGAGGCGCCATGTGGCGGGTCGCCCGCGACTCCGGATCGCTGGACCTCAACTCGTCGTACAGCTATCTGCTGCTGGCCGACCACTTCTCCGACACGTGCCGGATCGCCCTGCTGGGTGACGACGTCGTCGGCTTCGTGACCGGCTACCGACTGCCGGCGGATCCCAGCCGCTACTTCCTCTGGCAGGTCGCGGTCGACGAGCGCGCCCGCGGGCGCCGCCTCGCAGGGCGTCTCATCGACGCCGTGATCGACGAGCAGCCGGAAATCACCTCCCTCGTGACCACGGTCACCGAGGACAACGCAGCCTCCCGCCGCGTCTTCCGACGCTGGTCCGAGGACCGCAACGCCTCGCTCACCGAGGTGCCCGGCTTCGAGGCACAGCACTTCCCCGACGGCCACGAGGCAGAACCGCTGCTCGTGATCGAGGGCTTCCGCAACTGACACGACACCGGGCTGCGCCGGTCCCGCGCGCAGGTGACGACACAGCCCCCGTTCCATTCGAAGCACCCGCGCGCACCACCTCAGAGGAGTGTCCTTCGTGACGACCCTGACCCCCCAGTCCGACGCGTCGACCACCGATGACCCGACGGGCTTCACCGCCCTCGAGTCCGAGGTCCGCAGCTACTCCCGCGCCTGGCCCGTGGTGTTCGACCGTGCGGTCGGCGCCACCGTGTACGCCGAGGACGGTACCGAGTACCTCGACTTCTTCGCGGGTGCAGGTTCCCTCAACTACGGGCACAACAACCCGATCCTGAAGAAGGTCCTGCTGGACTTCCTCGCCGACGACCGCATGGTGCACACGCTCGACATGTTCACCACCGCGCGTCGCGAGTTCCTGCAGACCTTCCGCACCAACATCCTCGAGCCGCGCGGACTCGACCACAAGGTCGTCTTCCCCGGCCCGGGCGGCGCGAACGCCGTCGAGGCGGCCCTCAAGCTCGCCCGCAAGGTGACGGGCCGCGAGTCGGTCATCAACTTCACCAACGCGTTCCACGGCATGACGCTCGGCGCCCTGTCCGTGACCGGCAACTCGATGAAGCGCGGCGGCGCCGGCATCCCGCTGGTGCACGCCACCCCGATGCCGTACGACGACTACTTCAACGGTGACGTCGACGACTTCCAGTACTTCCAGCGGATGCTCGAGGACGGCGGGTCCGGCCTCAACGAACCCGCCGCCGTCATCGTCGAGACCGTCCAGGGCGAGGGTGGCATCAACGCCGCGCGCGCCGAGTGGCTCCGTGGCCTGGCCGAGCTGTGCAAGGCGCACGGGATCTTGCTGATCCTCGACGACATCCAGATGGGCTGCGGCCGGACCGGCGGGTTCTTCTCCTTCGAGGAGGCCGGCATCGTCCCGGACATCATCTGCCTGTCGAAGTCGATCTCCGGCTACGGCATGCCCATGGCGATCACCCTCGTGCGTCCCGAGCTGGACGTGTGGGAGCCGGGCGAGCACAACGGCACCTTCCGCGGGTTCGCCCCGGCGTTCGCCACGGCCTCCGAGGCGATCCGGACCTACTGGTCCGACGACACCCTCGAGAACGAGGTCAAGGCCAAGGGCCTGATCGTCGAGAGCGCCTTCAACTCGGTCGTCTCGCGTCACCCCGACCACGAGCTCCTCTCCAAGGGTCGCGGCCTCGCCCGCGGTCTGCAGCTGCCCGACGGCGAGCTCGCCGGCCGGGTGACGCAGTACGCGTTCGAGCACGGTCTGCTGGTCGAGACCTCGGGTCCCGACAGCGAGGTCGTCAAGCTGCTGCCGCCGCTGACCATCACCGAGGACGAGCTGCGCCGCGGCCTGGCCATCCTGGACGAGGCGTTCGACGCCGTCCTGGGCTCCTGACCGACCCGTCCCACCTGACCTCTCACGACCGAGGAGACACATGATCGTCCGCACGCTCGACGAGATCACCGACACCGAGGCCGACATCAAGAGCGAGAACTGGCGCTCTAAGCGCATCGTCCTCGCCAAGGAGCGCGTCGGCTTCTCGGTGCACGAGACCACGCTGTACGCCGGGACCGAGAGCTTCTTCTGGTACGCCAACCACATCGAGGCCGTCTTCATCACGTCCGGCGAGGGCGAGATCGAGGACCTGGCCACCGGTGAGGTGCACGAGCTCAAGCCCGGCACGCTGTACCTGCTGAACGACCACGACAAGCACAAGGTGCGCCCGCGCACCGACATCACGTGCGTCTGCGTCTTCAACCCGCCGGTCACCGGCCGCGAGGTGCACGACGAGAACGGCGTGTACCCGCTCGTCACCGAGCCGGAGCCGGAGACCACCGCGGCGGTCTGACCCTCCGTGCGCCGCCCGCGTGCCGGTCCGGCCGACCGGGCGTCGCCGTCTCGAGGAGCGTGCCCCCTCGTCCCTCCACGGGACGAGGGGGCACGCTCATGTCGTCTCCGGGTCCACCAGGTCGGCCAGCCGGCGGCGCAGGAGTCGGCGGTCCCCCTCGCGGTCCACGAGCGCCAGGGCGGTCCGCAGGGCGTCGGCGGCCTCACTCGCCCGCCCGAGCCGAGCGAGCAGGTCTGCTCTGACACCCGCCAGCAGGTGATAGCCGGCCAGCTCCGGAACGCCGGCGACGGCGTCCAGCGCCTCCAGCGCCGCACCAGGGCCGTGCACCTGCGCGACGGCGACCGCCCGGTTCAGCGCGACGACGGGCGATCCTGTCATCTCGCCCAGGACGTCGTAGAGCGCGAGGATCTCGGTCCAGTCCGTCTCCGTGCCGTCCGCCGCCCGAGCGTGCAGCGCCGCGATCGCGGCCTGCACCTGGTACGGGCCCGGCCGTCGTGCCGCGAGCGCGGCGTCGAGCACCTCCAGACCCTCGGCCGTCTCGTCCTGGCGCCACCGCATCCGGTCCTGCTCCGCCAGGACGCGGGTCGCACCGTCGGGCCCGGTACGGGCCTCCCGCCGGGCGTGCTGGAGCAGGAGCAGGGCGAGCAGCCCCTGCGCCTCGGGCTCGTGGGGCAGCAGCCGCGCGACCATGCGCGCGAGCCGCACCGCGTCGTCGGCCAGTGCTCGACGGGCGGTGGTGCCCTCAGCGGCGTCGGTGGGCTCGGCCCACGCGTCGTAACCCTCGGTGAAGAGCACGTACAGCACCGCGAGGACCCCCGCCGTGCGGTCCGCCAGGAACGTGGGCGGCGGCACGCGGAAGACGATCCCCGTGGCGCGGATGCGGCGCTTGGCCCGGACGAGCCGCTGCGCCATCGTCGGCTCGGGGACGAGGAAGGCCCGGGCGACCTGAGCGGTCGTCATGCCCGTGAGGGACCTCAGCGTGAGCGCCACCCGCCCGTCCAGCGGTATCGCCGGGTGGCAGCACGTGTACAGCAGGCGCAGCAGGTCACCGTCGGGGTCGTCGGTCTCCCACGCCTCGTCCTCCAGCCCGAGCGCGACCTCGTCGGGCACCGGGTCACCCGCGGCGCCGGCGGCGCGCAGGCCGCCGTCCACCCGCTCCCCGAGACGCGCCGCCGCGGTGGTCTTCTCCCCCTCGGTGCGACGCCGCCGCAGGACGTCGATCGCGTGCCGACGAGCCGTCGTCGTCAGCCAGGCACCCGGCCGGCCGGGGACGCCGTCCCGAGACCACGTCCGGAGCGCGGTCGCGAACGCCTCCTGCGCCGACTCCTCCGCGAGGTCGAGGTCGCCGGTGCTGCGCGCGACGGCGCCGAGGACGCGCCCCCACTCGCTGCGGAACGCGTCCTCGACCGCGGACGCCGCACCCGTCACGCCGCCGGGTCCCCGCCCGTCGGCCAGAACGGGTGCACCTCGATCGTCGATCCGCCCCACGAACCAGGGTGCTCGGCGGCGATCGCGAGCGCCGCCGCGAGATCCGGCGCCTCGATGATGTCGAAACCGCCGATGATCTCCTTCGAGTCCGCGAAGGGGCCGTCGGTCACGACCGTCGCACCGTCGTGGACCCGCACTCGTCGATGTCAGGGGTCGGGCCACGGTCCGGGACGTCGGGTTCGCGCACCAGGAACAGGTACCGCATCATCGGTCACCTCCCTGCTGCCCGTCGAGGTCCAGCGGCCAGAAGGGGCGCAGCTCGATCGCCCCGAGGTGCGCCATGGGATGCTCGGAGGCGACGGTGATCGCCGTGTCGAGATCGGGGGCCTCGATGATGTCGAAGCCGCCGATCGCCTCCTTCGACTCCGAGAACGGACCGTCGGTCACGAGCACCTTCCGGCCGCGCACCCGGACGCCGACGGCGTCCTCGGGCGGACGCAGCCGGTCCCCGGCCGACGCCGTGCCGTCGCCGTAGTAGCGGTCCACCCAGTCCTCGATCGCCGGGGCGCCGCTCTCGTCGACGGCGTCCGGGTCCTGCGGGGTGCTGAGCACCAGCATCAGGTAGCGCATCACTGCCTCCTCAGCGGTTCCGGACGTCCGGACGGACGTACACGACAGGTCCGAACATCGCGACGTCTGCGGCCTCGATGCCGTCGCCAACACCGTACCGCCGCTCGGCGACGTACCGCCGGTGGCGCTCCACCTCGGGTCCTCTGCACAGGATCGTCGACACGAATCGCATCATGGACTCCTCGCTCCGTGCGGCCCTGGTGGCCGCGTCACCACCTCGACGAACGGGGGACGCCCGGATCGACACCCGGAGCGGAGCAGGGTCGACCTCGTCCGGTCCGGCGCTCAGCCGATGCGGTAGCCGTCGCTGCGCAGCCGGTCCAGCACCGCCGCCCGGTGGTCGTACCCCTTGGTCTCAAGCTGCAGCGTCACGAGCACCTCGGAGATCTCCAGCGTGGTGTCCGTGCGGCGGTGGTCCACCCGCACGATGTTGCCCTCGGCGGCGGCGATCGTCTCCAGCAGGGTGGCCAGCGCCCCCGGTTTGTCGTCCAGCCGCACCGAGAGCTGCAGGTACCGGCCCGCGGCCACGAGTCCGTGCTGCACCACGCGCTGCAGCAGCAGCGGGTCGATGTTCCCACCGGTCAGCACCGGCACCACGGTCCCGGTGTAGGCGTGGGGCGTGGCCATCACCGCTGCGACGGACGCGGCCGCCGACGGCTCGACGACGAGCTTGCCGCGCTCGGCCACCATCAGCAGCGCGCGGGACATCTGGTCCTCCGTGACGGTCCGCACCTCGACCCCGAGCCGGGTGAGCACCTCGAAGGGCACGTCGCCGGGCGTGCCGACGGCGATGCCGTCCGCCATCGTCGCGCCCAGGTCACCGGCCAGCGGGCGCCCGGCGGCCAGCGAGGCCGGGTACGCGGCGGCCGACGCCGCCTGCACGCCGACGACCCGGACGTGCGGTGCGAGCTCCGCCAGCACCGTGGCGATGCCGGCCACGAGCCCGCCGCCCCCGAGGGGCACGACCACCGTGCCGACGTCGGGCACCTGCTCGAGGATCTCGAGCGCGACCGTGCCCTGACCCGCCACGACGTCCACGTGGTCGAACGGGTGGATCAGCACCTTGCCCGTGCGAGCGGCCTCCGCACGCGCGGCGCTCAGCGCCTCGTCCACGCTGGCACCGAGCTGGCGCACCTCGGCACCGTAGCTCCGCGTGGCCTCCAGCTTGGGTACCGAGGCGCCCTGCGGCATGTAGACGACGGCGGGGATGCCGAGCTGCTCCGCGGCGAGCGCGACGCCCTGCGCGTGGTTCCCGGCGGAGGCCGCGACGACGCCGCGCTCCTGCTGCTCCGGCGTCAGGCCCGCGAGCCGCGTGTACGCACCGCGGATCTTGAACGACCCGGCGCGCTGCAGGTTCTCGCACTTGAGGACGACGTCGGCCCCGGCGATCTGCGTCAACGCCCGGAAGGGGTGGACCGGCGTGCGCGTCACCACCGGTGCCAGCAGCTCGGCGGCCGCCCTGACGTCGGCCAGTGTCACACGATGGATGGGGTGCGGTGCTGTCACGTCCTGCTCTCTCCTGCCGGTCCGGCATCGTCAGCCGGTGCGGCAGGAACATCACCCGAGGTGGTGGGTGCTGCACCGGCGTCGTCCTGCGACGCGCCCGACCGGCTCGGCCACAGGAGCGTACCTGGCAGGTCCGCGAGGGAGGGACGGCGGCGCAGCAGCGGCAGATGGTCGTCGGTGCCGAGCTCGGGGAACTTGTCGTGCCCGTGCAGGTACTGCATGACGGTGTTGAGGACGGCGGCGAGCGGCACCGCGAACAGCGCCCCGATGAGGCCCGCCGCAAGGCTGCCGGCCGCGACGACCAGGACCACGGCCACCGGGTGCAGGGAGACCGCGTGGCCCATGAGGAACGGCTGGAGGATGTGGCTCTCCGCCTGCTGGACCAGCAGCACGATGCCGAGCATGATCGCCGCGGCGACCCACCCCTCGGCCACGAGGACGACGGCGCAGGCGATCGCGCCGGTCACGATGGCGCCGAGGATCGGGACGAACGAGCCGACGAAGACGAGGATGCCGATCGGGATCGCGAGTGCCGGGACGAAGAACGCGGAGCCGATGCCGATGCCCAGGGCGTCGACCAGGGCCACCAGGATCTGGGTGCGCACGTAGGACGACAGGGTGACCATGCCGCGCCGGCCGGCCTGGTGGACCTTCTCCCGGGCGGCGATCGGCAGGATGTTGACGACCCAGGTCCAGATGCTCCGGCCGTCCTGCAGGAAGAAGATCGTGCAGAAGAGCGCGATGATGATGCCGACCAGCACGTGGCCGACCGTCGTGGCGGCGCCGAGCGCGCCGGTGATCAGCGACGAGCTCTGGTCCGCGACCATGTCCTGCGCCTGGCTGCCGAGATCGCTCAGCGTGGCCGTGTCGAGGCCGAGCGGCCCGTCCGACAGCCAGCTGAGGAACTCCTCGAAACCCGCCACAGCCTGGTCCCACAGGTCCTGGAAGCCGTTGACGATCGACTGGCCCGCGATCACGATCAGGCCGGTGACGAACGCGATGAGTCCCAGGATGGACAGCGCCGTGGCCAGCCCGCGGGGCACGTGCCACCGCTCGAGCGTGAGCCGCAGGGGGCGCAGCAGGATGGTGATGAGCAGGGCGATCGCGACCGGGACGGCGATCGTCTTGAGCTGGGCGAGCAACCAGAAGAAGCCGGCGACACCGGCAGCGATGATCAGCAGCCGCCACGACCACGCCGCAGCGCCCCGCACGCTGGCGGGGACCATGTCACGTCCGTTGGCAGACGTCTCCTGAGGGGCGTTCACGGACCCACACTAAATGGCCGGAAGCAGCGCTGCGCGACGATGTCGCGGCAGGTCCGGGGTTCGCCGACGGCGGAACGGTCAGTCCGTGTCGAGGGTGCGCCGTTGCGGGTGGACCGTCTCGCCGCGCTCGAGCATCGCGACGAACTTCGCGGCGTTGCGGACCCTCGTCTCCTCCTTCTTCGCCGTCGTCAGGCGGTGCAGGATCGCGAAGCGGTTCTGGGAGGTGAGGATCTCCCACATCGCTGTCGCGCGCGGGCTCTCCGCGAGCGCCGCCGTGAGCGCGGGGGCCATCTCGATCGTGGCCGGCCCGGCGTAGGCGGCGTCCCAGCGGCCGTCCTGCTTCGCGCGGTCGATCTCCGCCTGGCCACGCGGGCGCATCCGGCCCTCGTCGATCAGCCGCGCGACGATCTCGCGGTTGCGCACGGACCAGATGCTGCGGCGTCGTCGCGGGCAGTACCGCTGGAGGCTCGTGGCGCCGTCACGGCTCTTCGCCTGCGCGTCGATCCAGCCGCTGCACAGCGCCTCCTCCAGCGCCGCGGCGCGGGTGAGGGTGGTCGGGGCGTCCTGGCCCTTGCGCGCCAGGACCAGCCAGACGCCGTCGGGCGCGGAGTCCTCGTGCTCGTCGAGCCACGCACGCCAGGCCGCCGCGTCGGGCAGCAGGAACTCGTCGACGTCGACCGGTTGCGTCATGCTGCGACGCTACGCCCAGCCCCCGACACCCCGCACCCCCTCTCTGCGCTGTGGGTGCACGACACGCCGACATGCGCTTCGGGTCAGCGGCGCGTCGTGCACCCACAGCGGAGGGGCGGGCGACGACCACGGAACACCCGCGCGCCCCGCATCGTTGCGCAGGTGCGGGGTCGGCGGAACGCCCCCGCACCGCACCAAGGAGGCGACGCGATGTTCGAGAACCTGTTCGGCCAGTCGGCCAAGACCACGATGGTGACCCCCGAGGACGCCCTGCCGGGCCGTGAGTCGCCGATCCTGCCCGCCCCGCGGTCGCACACCGTCCTGGGGACCTCGCTCACCGGCCCGTGGGAGCCGGGCACGCGCGTGCTCTACCTCGCGATGGGCTGCTTCTGGGGCGCCGAGGAGATCTACTGGCAGGTCCCCGGCGTGGTGAGCACCGCCGTCGGCTACATGGGTGGCACGACGCCGAACCCCACGTACGAGGAGGTGTGCTCGGCCCGCACGGGGCACACCGAGACCGCGATGGTCGCGTACGACCCGGCCCGGGTGGACGAGGACGAGCTGCTCAAGATCTTCTGGGAGCGGCACGACCCGACGCAGGGCTACCGCCAGGGCAACGACGTCGGCACCCAGTACCGCTCGGCGGTGTACTGGACGACGCCGGCGCAGGCCGAGTCGGTACGCACCACCGCCGAGCGGTACGGCGAGGTCCTGGCCACGAAGGGCTACGACCCGATCACCACCGACATGCGGCCGGCCGCCGAGGCGGGGCCGTTCTACTACGCCGAGGACTACCACCAGCAGTACCTGTCGGACGCGAAGAACCCGCACGGCTACCGCTGCCACGCGACCACGGGCGTCCCCTTCCCCGACGCCGCCTGACACCGGCGGGCGCGGCGCGGCGTCACTCCGGGCGAGGGTGCAGCTCGTGCGGCGCCGCCACGACGTCGCTGCCCGTCGCGTGGGCGACCAGGGCGTCGTAGTCGGCCGCGACGCCCTGCAGGATCGTCTCCACCGCTGCCTCGATCTCGATGGGCGTCGTGGCCGCGTGGCCGAAGAGTGCGCGGTAGTGCACGAACGACCCGAGCAGGTCGACGGCGAGGTCCAGGTCGAGGTCCTCGCGCAGGTCGCCGCGGTCACGCGCGCGGGACAGCGTGCGCCGCACGGCCTCACGGGGTGGGTCGAAGAGCCGTGCCATGAACTCCGCGCGCAGCCCGGCGTCGTCCGCCGTGTCTCCCAGCAGCGGCGCGAGGACGCCGGGCGGTAGCTGCTCGAACGCCTCGACGAAGAGGCCGAGGCATTCGGCGAGGTCGCACATCGTGCACGTGGTGTCGGGCGGTTCGACGCTCCCGATCCGGCGCTCCAGCGCCGCGAGCACGAGGCGCTGCCGTGTGGGCCAGCGTCGGTAGAGGGCCGGCCTGGACGTGCCGGCGCGCCGCGCGACGTCCCCCAGCGACAGCCGGGTGTACCCGACGTCGTCCAGTGCCGCGATCGTCTCGGTGAGCACCGCGTCGTCGATCCCGGTGTCCCGCGGACGGCCGACGCGTGCGGACTCGGGGAAGGCCGTTGACATGCCCTCATCCTAGCGTTTAGTTTCGTTGCGACACGTAATGCATATCCCTCGAGAGGACCGACGATGATCCGCACCCGGAGCCTCACGCGCACCTTCAGCACCGACCACGGCCCCGTGGAGGCCGTCCGCGCGATCGACCTCGACGTCGCCGAGGGCGAGACCGTGGCCCTGCTCGGGCCCAACGGCGCCGGCAAGAGCACCACCCTGCGCATGCTCACCACGATGCTCCCGATCACCCGCGGCACCGCGACCGTCGCCGGGTACGACGTCGCCCGCGCGCCGGTGGAGGTGCGCCGACGCATCGGCTCCATCGGCCAGGGACACGGCTCGTTCGACGGCCTGCGCGTCGTCGAGGAGCTCACCGCACAGGCGCGGCTCTACGGGCTGCCGCGCCGCGCCGCCCGCACCCGCGCCGCCGAGCTGATCGACGACCTGCAGCTCACCGGCCTGGCCGACCGTGACGTCGCCACGCTCTCCGGCGGGCAGCGGCGGCGCCTCGATCTCGCGATGGGCCTGGTCCACCACCCGCCGCTGGTCTTCCTCGACGAGCCGTCCTCCGGCCTCGACCCGCAGAGCCGGGCCCACCTGTGGGACCACATCGCGCGGATGCGCGCCGCGGCCGGCACCACCGTGGTGCTCACCACGCACTACCTCGACGAGGCCGACGCGGCCGCCGACCGCGTCGTCGTCATCGACCACGGCCAGATCATCGCGGACGGGACGCCGAGCCAGCTCAAGGGCAAGGTGTCCGGCGACCTCGTGACCGTCGAGCTCGCCGACGCCGCCGACGCGCCCGCCGCCGCCCGGATCGCCGGAGGGCTGGCCGGCGCCCAGGACGTCGACGCGACCGGTGACCTCGTCCGGTTCCGGATCGCCGAGGGCGACAGCGTGACACCCGACGTCGTGCGCGCCCTGGACGCCTCGGGCGTGCGGATGCGAGGAACGCGGGTGCAGCGGCCCACGCTCGACGACGTCTTCCTCACCCTCACCGGCCGCAGCCTGCGCGAGGAGGCCGCGGCCTGACCCGCGCCACGTCGACCTGCCCACCAGCCCCCCCCCCCCCCCCCGACGGGAGACCCTCATGACCGCCCTGAGCGACACCGCCACCCTCTTCGAGCGCGACGTGCGCGCCAAGCTGCGCACCCCCTGGCCGTACGTCGAGTCGCTCGCCGACCCGCTGCTCCTCCTGCTGCTGTTCGCGCCGCTGGCCGGGGCGGTCGGCGCCGCCCCGGCCAGTGCGTCGAGCACCATGCAGTGGTTCGTGCCCGGGATGCTCGTCATCATGACGTTCAGCACGGCCGCGTTCATCGGGGCGGGGATCCAGGAGGAGCGCGCCGCCGGGTCCCTGGAGCGCCTGCTCGTCACCCCCACCCACCGCACCGCGATCCTCACCGGGCGGGTCCTGCGCGTCATCGCGACCGTCCTGGTGCAGGCGCTCGTCATCGTCGCCGTGACGGCGCCGTTGGGCCTGCGGGTGCCCGTCGCCGGCGCGTTGCTGGCCGCCGTCGAGCTCGCCGCCCTCGCGGCCGGGCTGGCGCTCCTGTCCCTGGCCGCCGGCGTGGGGCTGCGCAACGCCTACGCGTTCTGGGGCGTCGTCACGCTGATCTACACGCCGCTGATCGTCACCTCGGGTGCGTTGCTGCCGATGCAGGTGGCTCCCGACTGGCTGTACGCCCTGTCCCGGGCCAATCCCATGGCCCACACCGTGGACGCCCAGCGTGCCCTGTTCGCCGGCGACCTCACCGACCCGAGCATCGCGTCGGGGCTGCTCGTCTCACTGGCCATGGCCGCGCTGGGCATCGTGCTCGGTGTGCGGGCGATGGGCCGCCTGCGGGCCTGAGCAGCACGACCCTCCCGCGAGGCGCCCGCCCGGACGGCTCAGTGCGCCACGGCGAACCGGGTGCGCCAGTGGGCGGGCTCCTCGATCTCGTCGACGACGGCGCGAGCGAAGTCGCCGCCGGAGATCTCGGAGTCCCCCGCGTCGTCGGTGAGCAGCACGTCGCCGCCGACGCGGTAGCTGCCGGTGTCCTCGCCGGGAGCGTAGGCGCCGAACGTCGAGGCGGGGCTCAGGTAGAACCAGTCGAGCGCGGCAGGCGCGGCGCGCAGGTCGTCGAGGATGTCGGCGAACTCCCTCGCCTCGTCCTTGAACGCGTCCGGGAACTCCGGGGTGTCGAGCAGTCGCGGGCCACCCTCGGCCACGTGCAGCGACGAGGCACCGCCGACGACGGCGAGGCGCACGCCGCGCTCCTGGGCCGCGGCGGCGAGGCGCGCGTACGCCGGGCGGACCTGCCCGGCCATGTCCCCACGGGGCGACACCGAGGCAACGACGACGTCTGTGCCGTCGAGCGCGGCGGCGATCGTGGCGTCGTCGAGCACGGAGCCCTCGGTGTACTCGGCGCCGTCGACCTGCTCGGCAGGGACCGACCGGCTGACGGACCGGACCTGGTGACCGCGCGCGACGGCCTCCCGGACGATGTGGGTGCCGGCGTAGCCGGTGCCGCCGATCACGGTGATGCGAGCCATCTGACGTGCTCCTCTGATAGTTACTGTCGGAGAGTCACTCTCCAACGGAGAGATTAAGTCGTAGACTGGCGGTTCGCAAGGAGGAACCGTGACCCAGCTCCCGTTCGACCCGTACCAGCGCGGCTGCCCGAGCCGCACCGTCCTGGACCGCATCGCCGACCGGTGGTCGGTGCTGGTGCTCGGTGCGCTCGACGGCGGCCCGCTGCGCTTCACCGCGCTCGCCCACCGTGTCGACGGCGTGTCCCAGAAGATGCTGACGCAGACCCTCCGCGGCCTCGAGCGCGACGGTCTCGTCGCCCGCACCGTCCACGCGGAGGTGCCACCGCGCGTCGAGTACGCCCTCACCGACGCCGGTCAGGGCGCCCTCGAGCCGATCCGCGCGATCGAGCGGTGGACCCTCGCCCACGCCGGCGACGTCCTGGCGTCGCGCGCCGGTTACGACGCCGAGCACGCCACAGCCGCCGCGAAGTAGCACCTCCGGCACCGCGGACCCCCGGCACCTCCGCAGGCCAGCAGGTACTGCTTCGCGGGTGTCGGTGCTCGCTGCCACGATGGGACGGTGCTGCTCGCCGAGCTCGTGAAGACCCACGCCGCGGTCGCCGCGACACGCTCCCGCCTGCGCAAGCGCGAGCTGCTGGCCGAGGCCCTGCGCTCCGCGGCAGAGCGGGACGACGTGCCGACCGAGCAGCGAGGCACCGAGATCGAGGTCGTGGCCTCCTACCTGTCCGGCCGGGCACGCCAGCGCCGCACCGGGGTCGGGTACCGATCCCTCAGCGACCCGCCGCCCGCGGCGAGGACGCCGAGCCTCACCCCCGTCGAGGTCGACGAAGCCCTCGAGGCCCTGTCCCACCTGCAGGGCCCCGGCTCCCAGGCGGCCCGGGCGGGCGCGCTGTCCGACCTCTACTCGCGCGCCACGCCCGACGAGCAACGCTTCCTCACCGGGCTCGTGCTCGGCGAGCTACGACAGGGCGCCCTCGACTCGCTGCTGCTGGACGCCATCGCCACCGCGGCGGACGTCCCGCTCAAGGCAGTGCGCCGGGCCGCGATGTTCAGCGCCCTCTCCGGGCCGATCGCCCGGGCAGCGCTCACGGACGGCACGGAGGCGCTCGAGTCCTTCCGCCTCCAGGTGGGCCGCCCCGTCCGTCCCATGCTCGCCTCCTCGGCTCCCGACGTCGGCGCCGCGCTCGAGAAGTTCGAGGGCGCTGCGGTCGCGGCGGACACCAAGCTCGACGGCATCCGCATCCAGCTGCACAAGGACGGTGACGACGTCGCCGTGTTCACCCGTTCGCTCGACGACGTCACCGAACGGCTGCCGGAGGTCGTGGCGCTGGCACGCTCCCTCGCGATCGAGTCGGCCGTGCTCGACGGCGAGGCCATCGCCCTGGACGAGACCGGACGGCCGCGAGCCTTCCAGGAGACCGCCGCGCGCACCGGCAGCCACGACGCCGAGAGCCACCAGGGGCGGACGCCGCTGAGCGTCTACTTCTTCGACGTCCTACACCTGGACGGGACCGACCTCCTCGACGCGCCGGCCGCCGACCGCCTGGCCGCGCTCGACAGCGCCGCCCCGCCCTCCGCCGTCGTGCCCCGCCTCGTGTCCGCCGACCCGGACGCCGTCCAGGCGTTCTTCGACGACACGGTGTCCGGCGGGCACGAAGGGCTCGTGCTCAAGTCGCTCGACGCCCCGTACGACGCCGGGCGGCGCGGCGGTGCCTGGGTCAAGGTCAAGCCGCGGCACACGCTCGACCTCGTCGTGCTCGCCGTCGAGCGGGGCTCCGGCCGCCGCCAGGGCTGGCTGTCCAACATCCACCTCGGCGCGCGCGACCCCGCCACCGGCGAGCTCGTGATGCTGGGCAAGACGTTCAAGGGGATGACGGACCAGATGCTGGCCTGGCAGACCGAGCGCTTCACCGAGCTCGCCGACGGACCCACCGACGGGTACGTCGTCCGGGTGCGCCCCGAGCAGGTCGTCGAGATCGCCTTCGACGGGGTGCAGCGGTCCCCCCGCTACCCCGGCGGCGTCGCCCTGCGGTTCGCGCGGGTCGTCCGCTACCGCGACGACAAGACCGCCGACGAGGCGGACACGCTCGACACGGTGCGCTCGCTGCGCACGTAGCCGGGAGCGTCGCCGACCAGGAGCCCCGGACCTGACGCCCGACCCTGCTCCCCGTCGGCGACGGTCACCGCTTGCGGCGCCGGCCCTGCCCGGTGCCGCCCGGGCGACCCCGGCCGCGCGACGAGCGGCCCGACGCCCCCGCGCTCCCCCGGCCCGAGCCGCCCTTCGCCGAGCCGCCCTTCGCGGTGCCGCCCTGGCGTCCCGACGAGCTTGCCCGTGACTTCGCCGCACCCTTCACGTCGGCCTCGGCCCCGGCGGCGTGCCCACCTCGGCCCCGTGAACTGTTGGCCGTCCGGCCGCGGACGATCCCGACCATCTCCTCCACGAGCTCCGCGACGTCGACGGCCAGCCCGTCCCGCCGCCACACCAGCCCCACGGGCGCGTCGGGGACGCCCTCGACGACCCGCGTCACCACGTCCTTGCGGTGGTGCAGCCGCGCGAGGGACATCGGCACCACCACGACGCCGGACCCTGCGGCGGCCCACGCGACCGCCTCCTCGGTGGTCCCCGGCTCGGGTTCCACCAGGGTGCCGGTCCCGTCGTCGTAGGCCTCGGGCCGCCGGCCCGGACGGTCGACACCGCCGCCGTCGACGGGGCCGAACAGGACGTCGTCGCGGGGCACCCACAGCACGTCGTCGGCCAGGTCGTCGACCGTGACCCGTTCGTCGTCCTCCGTCGCAGCCAGCAGGTGGTCGCGGGAGACGACCACCACGGGCAGCTCGTCGTACAGCCGGATGGCGTGGAAGACGTCCTTGTCGACGGGCAGGCGGCCGATCGCGGCGTCCACCTCGACGTCGCGCAGGGCGGACGGGACGTCGGCAGCCTGCACCTGGACCAGCTCGAGGTGGACCTCAGGGACCCGCTCCCGCCAGGTCCTCGCCCACTTGCCGGGAGTCGCCCCGGGGACGTAGCCCAGTCGGAACCGGGGACCCTCCTCCGGGCCAGGACCGCCGTCGTCGGCCCCGGTGTCGCCCAGCACGGGGCGGGTGTCGTCGCTCACGCGCCCAGGCTACGGGGCGCCTCGGGCGCTCACCCGCGACTAGGCTGCCTCCATGGCCGGAACACCTTTCTCCCAGCAGGTCCTCAAGCCGACGAACGCGGCGAAGAAGCTCGGGGTGTACCTGCCCGCCACGCCTCCCGAGTTCCAGGAGCACGGCATCACGCGCGCCGAGCTCGAGGAGCTGGAGAAGAACCCCCCGCAGTGGCTCGCGGACCTGCGCCGGAACGGGCCGCACCCGCGCCCGGTCGTCGCGGGCAGGCTCGGCATCTCGATCGCCGGTCTGGCGCGCGGCGGCATCACCGATCCGCTGACGAGCGAGCAGATCGACGAGCTGCGTGCCGACCCGCCGGCGTGGCTGGTGCGTGAGCGCGAGACCGCCGCGAAGGTGCGCGCCGAGGAGGAGCGCATCGCGGCCGAGGCCGAGAAGGCCGCGAAGAAGGAAGCCCGCGAGAACCGCTGATCTCGTCGGCAGTTCGTGATCTGATCGGCAGTCCGGACTGCCGATCAGGTCACGAACTGCCGTCCTGATCCGCGGCGCCCACCCGGTCCGTGTGCCCCAGCGCCATGTCCGGGGCGACGGCGTCCCGGACGGCCTTCTTCAACGGCGGGATCTCGGGGAACCCGCCCTCCGCCTCGCGGTCCCACAGCAGCACCGGCTCCTCGCCGGGCGAGCGCACCAGCTCGACACGGAACACCCCGCCCGTGCCGGGCACGAGCGCGACCTCGCCGAGCCGCGTGCGGAACGTCTGCAGCAGCTCCTGCGCGACCCAGGCGGCGCGCATCAGCCAGCGGCACTGCGTGCAGTAGGTCACGGTCACCCGGGCGTCCGACGACGTGGCTTCGTCCATGCGGCCAGACTACGGTCGTCCCGTGACCTCCCCCGCCGCACCGTCGTTGACCGCCCTGCTCGACCGGCTGGTCCCGTGGCCCGACGACGGCACGCGCCCCGACGCTCCCGTCGCCGTGGACGCCACCGACCGTCTTCTGCTGACCGAGGCGGCACCGCTCGTCGCGGACGCCGGGCCGCGCGGCGTCGTCGTCATCGGTGACCGGTTCGGCGCGCTGACGCTGGGCGCGCTGGCGCTCGGGGCCGACACGGTCCGCGCCCACCACGACACGGTCGACTCCGAGACGGCGACGCTCCACAACGCCTCCCGGTCGCAGGACGCGCTCGGCCCGGAGGACGTACACGGCCGCATCGCAACGTCGGACGGCCTCGGCCCCACCCTGCTCGACGGCGCCCGGCTCGTGCTGCTGCAGCTCCCCAAGTCGCTGGGCGAGCTCACCGAGATCGCCGAGGCCGTCGCCCGGTACGCCGCCGACGACGTCACGCTCCTGGCCGGCGGGCGCATCAAGCACATGACGCGTGCCATGAACGACGTGCTCGGCGACCGGTTCGAGTCCGTGCACGCCACCCTGGCGCGAAGCAAGTCCCGCGCCCTGGTCGCCTCGACGCCACGACCCGAGGCCCGTACGGCCGCGCCGCTCTACCCGGCCCGCGAGCGCCTCACGGATCCCGAGCTGCTGGCGGCGGCCACCCCCACGCACGACGGCGCCGCCCCGGCCGAGCACGTCGACGTCGTCGCGCACGGTGGCACCTTCGCCGGCGCCGGACTCGATCACGGCACCCGGTTCCTGCTGAGCACCGCAGGGCGCTGGCCCGCGGCCTCCCGGGTGCGGGACGCCGTCGACCTCGGCTCCGGCACCGGGCTGCTCGCGGTGGTGCTGGGTCGCCGCTACCCGGACGCCCGGGTGATCGGCACCGACCGCTCGGCGGCGGCGGTCGCCTCCGCCCGGGCCACCCTGGCGGCGAACGGCGTGGAGGGCACCGTGACGAGGAGCGACGCGGGCGACGACCTGCCCGACGCGAGCGCGGACCTCGTGCTGCTCAACCCGCCGTTCCACGACCGGGCGGCGGTGAGCACGGACGCGGCGCACCGGATGTTCGCGACCGCGGGCCGGATCCTGCGGCCGGGCGGCGAGCTGTGGTGCGTGTTCAACACGAAGCTGCGCTACCGCGGCTCGCTGGCCCGCGCCGTCGGCCCCACGGAGCACGTGGCCCAGGACCCCCGCTTCACGGTCACCCGCTCCCGCAAGCCCTGACCCCTCCACACCCCCAACCCCTCGCGTGGTGGACGAGGCTGAGCCGGACACACAAGAGCGGGGCGAAGGAAGCCGTGCGAGCTCGTCATCTCCCGAAGTGGAGGGCCCCCTGGGGCCCGTGAACGCGAGCTCGCACGGGTTCCTTCGCCCCGCTCGAAACCAAGAACGCTCAGCGCACGCCCACGACGTCGACGACGAAGACCAGCGTCGCACCGCCGGGGATGCCGGCCTGCGGCACGCCGCGCGAGCCGTAGCCGTGCTCGGCCGGGATGGACAGCAGCACGCGGTCGCCCACGTTGCGGCCCACGAGGCCCTTGTCCCAGCCGCCGATGACGGCGCCCACGCCGATCGGGAAGTCGATCGTCTGACCGCGGTCCCAGGAGTTGTCGAAGACGTCGCCGCCCCAGGTCTGGCCGAGGTAGTTCACGACGATGGTGCGGCCGGCGTCGACGACGGGCCCGTCGCCCTCGGCGAGGACCTGCACCTGCAGACCGGTCGGCGCGTCGCCCTCCGGGAACGTGATCTCGGGCTTGTCGCCGAACGAGCCGGTGGCGGTGGGGAGCGTGGTCACGGGATACCTCATCCGTTCTCGGGGAGCCGCGGGTCGTGTCTCCCTGCGGCAGGTGCGCGTCAAGCCTACGCGGGGTCGCCGGCCACCTCGCGCAGCACGTCCACCGCGGCGCGGACCGGCGGCGTGTGGGCGACGGCGTCCTGCACCACCGCGTAGATGGTCCGCGAGGGGGTGGGACGCACGGCGGGGACGCCGATCGTCCCCCGCGGCAGGTGCGCGGCGCCGAGCTCGGGGAGCACGGTGATACCGATCCCGGCCGCGACGAAGGCCAGCGCGGTCGGGTAGTCGTGCGCCTCGACGCGGAACGCCGGGCTGAACCCGGCCGCACGGCAGGCCTCGAGGAGGTTGCGGCGGCACCAGCCGCGGGCGAAGTCGTTGTCGATCCAGGCGTCGTCGGCGAGCTCGGCCAGCTCGATCTCGTCGCGGCCGGCGAACGGGTGGTCCACCGGCAGGACGGCGACGTACGGGTCGTCGAGCAGGTGGTGCGCCGTGAAGCCCTGGCCGGGCTCGTACCCGCGCCGGGCGACGGCGACCTGGAGGTCGGCGCGCTGCGCAGCGTCGGTCGGCACGTCCTCGCGCAGCTCGAGCTCGAGGCGCAGCCCGGGGAACCTGTCGGTGAGCGTGCTGACCACGCGCGGCAGCCAGGCCGCCCCGACGGAGGCGAAGTACGCGATGGAGAGCCGTCCGGTGCGGCCCGAGCGGAGGTCGGCGATGAACGACTCGGCCTCGCCGAGCCGCGCGAGGACCCCGTCGGCCTGGGCCGCGAGCGCCTCGCCGGCCGCGGTGGGCCGCACGCCGCGGCCGTGCCGGGCGACGAGCTGCAGGCCGGTCTCGCGCTGCAGGGCGGAGACGTGCTGGCTCACGGCCGACGGCGTGTAGCCGAGGTTGGCGGCGGCCGCGGCCACGGAGCCGCTCGCCACGACGGAGCGGAAGATGCGCAGGCGGTGGACGTCCAGCATGCCATGAACAATACAGCGATACTGAATGATGCGATAGATATCGGGACTGGTGCTGAACCTTCGCTCGGTCCACCATCGATACATGACCACGAGCAGCACCGCAGCGACCGCGCCCGCCACGGGACCCCGCGCCACGGCACCTCGCGCCACCGGACCCAGCGCCACGACCCGCCGCGCCGGACGTCTGACGGCCGCCGCCATGACCGTCACCGTGCTGCTCTGGGCCTCGGCCTTCGTCGCGATCCGCGCCGTCGGCCACGACGTCGACCCCGGCCCCCTGACCCTCGGCCGCGTCGCCGTGGGCAGCGTCGCGCTGACGGCGATGCTCCTCGTCGTGCGCGCCCGCCGACGCGCCCGCGCTGCCACCACGAGCGTGCCGGCCACCACCGGCGTGCCGGCCGGCCCTGGGCGGACGGCGGTCCCGCGCGGACGCGTGCTGCTCCTCGTCCTGGTCTGGGGCGTGGCCTGGTTCGGCGCGTACAACCTCACGCTGAACGCCGCCGAGCAGCACCTGGACGCCGGTACGACCGCCCTGCTGGTGAACATCGCCCCGATGCTCGTCGCCGTCCTCGCCGGCGCGCTCCTGGGCGAGGGGTTCCCTCGACGGCTCCTGGTCGGGATCGCCGTGGCGTTCGCCGGCGTCGTCGTCATCGCCACCACGACCTCCTCGGGCCGGTTCGATGCCGTCGGCGTCGTGCTGGGCCTCGTCTCCGCCGTCCTGTACGCGGGCGCCGCGACGCTCCAGAAGCGGCTGCTGCCCCGTGTCGACGCCCTCACCATGACCTGGCTGGGCTGCCTCGCCGGCACGGTGGCCTCCCTGCCGTTCCTGCCGGGCCTGGTGAGCCAGGTGTCCGGGGCAACGACGTCGACCGTGCTCGGCATCGTCTACCTCGGGGTCTTCCCCACGGCGATCGCGTTCAGCACCTGGGGGTACGTGCTGACGCGAGCGAGCGCCGGGCGCACCGCCGCCACGACCTACGCGGTGCCGGCCGTCGTCGTCCTGCTGTCGTGGGCACTCCTCGCGGAGGTGCCCGCTCCGGCCGCGCTGCTCGGTGGCGCCCTGGCCCTGGCGGGCGTCGCGGTGGCCACCCTGCCGACGCTCCGGCGCCGACGTGCCGCCGCGACGAGCTCAGCCTGACGGCGGGCCCAGGGCGGCGGCCTTGGCCTCCAGCACGCCGCGCTCGCGCTCGTTGCCGCACCGCTGCGCCGCGGTCTCGAGCTCGCGCCGGGCCTCGTCACGCCGCCCCAGCCGGGACAGCAGCTCGCCCCGCACGCTCGGCAGCAGGTAGGACCCGGCCAGCGCGCCGGAGCCGACCAGCACGTCCACGATCTCGAGCGCCGCCTCCGGCCCGGACGCCATCGACACGGCCACCGCCCGGTTGAGCTCCACCACGGGCGACGGCGCCACCCGGCCGAGCGCCTCGTACAGCCGGACGATCCGCGCCCAGTTGGTGCCGTCCACCGAGTCCGCGACGTCGTGCTGCTCGGCGATGGCCGCCTGCAGCGCGTAAGGGCCCAGCCCCCGACCGGCTGCCTCGGCACGCGCGAGGGCGGCCCGGCCGCGCCGGACCGCCGAGGCGTCCCACCGCCGCCGGTCCTGGTCGGCCAGGAGGATCGGCTCACCGTCCGGGCCGGTGCGTGCCGGGAAGCGGGCGGCCGTCAGCTCGAGCAGGGCGAGCAGCCCGGCCGCCTCGGGCTCGTCGGGCATCAGACGCGACAGGACGCGCGCCAGCCGGATCGCCTCCCGGGCGAGGTCCGTCCGGATCCAGTCACCACCGCCCGACGCCGAGGAGCCCTCCGTGAAGATCACGTACAGCACGTTCAGCACCGATCCGAGCCGCGCGGGCCGCTCGTCCGCGGGCGGCACCTCGAACGGGACCCGGGCCGCGCCGAGCTGCTTCTTCGCCCGGGTGATGCGCGCCTGGATCGTCGGGGTGGGGACGATGAAGGCCCGCGCGATCTCCTCGCTCGTCAGTCCCCCGACCACCCGCAGCGTCAGCGCGACGCGCGCCTCCTTGGGCAGCACCGGGTGGCAGGAGGTGAAGATCAGGGCGAGCTTGTCGTCCTCGATGCGGTCGGGGTCCCACAGCAGGTCGGGCTCGTCGTCGCCCGACGGCGTGGCCCCGGCGTGCACGCCGCCCTCGTCCAGGTCGCGGGCGAACGCCGCGTACCGCACGTCGCGGCCGGCCCGACGGCGGAACGCGTCGATGGCCCGACGGCGCCCGGTGGCGAGGAGCCAGGCCGTCGAGTCGCGGGGCACCCCGTCGCGCGGCCAGCTCACGAGGGCCTCGGCGACGGCCTCGGACGCCACGTCCTCGGCCAGCGCGAGGTCACCGGTGTAGCGGGCCAGCGCACCGACGATCCGCGCGGACTCGATGCGCCAGGTCGCCTCGAGCGCACGGCGCCCGGTGTCGGGACCATCGTCGGTCCCGACACCGGACGCCGGAGCCGGGGTGCCGTCGTCGGGCACCCCGCGCGGTGCGCTCACTCGGTCCCGAGGTCCTTGCGCCACTCCTTCTCCTTCTGGATCCACTCGTTGTCCTGCGGGAAGTCCTCGTCGCCGTTCACCCGGCGGACCTCGAGCTTCGTACCCGGGCCGCTCAGCGGCGCGCGCTTGGCCCACTCGACCGCCTCGTCGCGGGTGGAGACGTCGATGATCCAGAAGCCGTTGAACAGCTCCTTCGTCTCGCCGTACGGCCCGTCCGTCACCACCGGGGTGTCGGTGGAGAAGTCGACGACGGCGCCCTCGGACGCGTCGGAGAGCCCTTCACCGGCGGAGAGCACCCCGGCGTCCATCATGGACTCGTTGTAGCGGCCCATGGCGGCGATGACCTCGTTGAAGTCCGTCTGCTCGTAGGCAGCCTGACCTTCGTCGGTCCCGCGCATGATCAGCATGTACTTCGGCATGGTTCCTCCTCGAAAGACGTTCTCGGCGTGGTGCGGTTCAGAGCTGGCCGGTGCGCTCGCGCCAGGCGCGCTCCGCCTGGATCCACTCGTTGTCCGCGGGGAACTCGTCGATCGTGGGGATGCGGCGGATCTCGGACTTCATGCCCGGGCCTGCCAGCGGGGCCTTCTTCGCCCACGCGACGGCGTCGTCGATGGTGGGGACGTCGAGGATCCAGTAGCCGTTGAACAGCTCCTTCGTCTCGCCGTACGGCCCGTCCGTGACGGTCGGCTCGTCCGTGGAGTAGTCGACGACGACGCCCTTGTCGGCCTCCTCGAGCCCTTCGGCGGCCACCAGCACGCCGGCCTCGATCATCTCGTTGTTGAAACGCCCCATGGTCGCGAGCATCTCGTCGAAGTCGATGCCGGAGTCGGCGAACGCCGCCTCCGCCTCGTCGGTGCTGCGCATGATCAGCATGTACTTGGCCATTCTTCTCATCTCCCGTGATGTGGTGGCCCCGTCTGGACCTTCTCACCCCCAGGTCGAACGGGAAACCCGGGGATCGACACGTCACGTCACAAGTGTGTGAATCTTCTTGGCCCGACGGGGCACGGACTGGCGTCCGGCCCCCCGGGCAGAGCAGTCTGGTGTCATGATGCTCGATGCCCAGCCGACGCCGCGCACCGACGGCCGCAGCTCCTTCCCCTCCATCGCGGAGTACGCGTTCCTGTCCGACTGCGAGACCAACGCACTGGTCGCCCCCAGCGGCGCCATCGAGTGGATGTGCCTGCCCCGGCCCGACTCGCCCAGCGTCTTCTCGTCGATCCTCGACCGGGGAGCGGGCATGTTCCGCGTGGGGCCGCACGGCGCCCGCGTCCCGGTGGCGCGCCGGTACGTGCCGGGCACCCTGATCCTCGAGACCACCTGGCAGACGTCGACGGGCTGGCTGGTGGTGCGGGACGCGATGGTCATGGGCCCGTGGCACAACGTCGAGGAGCGCTCGCAGACGCACCGGCGCACGCCCACCGACCACGACACCGAGCACGTCCTGCTGCGCACCGTGAAGTGTGTGTCGGGCACCGTCGACCTCGAGGTGGTCTGCGCCCCCAAGCCGGACTACGCCCGGGGGGAGCCGGAGTGGGAGTACCTGGACGACGGCTACTCCTCGGTCGTGGCCAGGATGGGCGGCAAGAACCCGGACCTGCGCCTCAGCTCCGACCTCCGGTTCGGGCTCGAGGGGCAGCGGGCGCACGCCCGCACCCGCCTCGAGGAGGGGCAGACACACTTCGTGGCGCTCGCCTGGTCCTCGCTGCCTGCTCCCGCGACCTGGGACGAGGCCTTGGAGAAGATGTGGCGCACCGAGCAGTTCTGGCGCGACTGGATCACGCAGGGCTCGTTCCCCGACCACCCGTGGCGGATCTTCCTGCAGCGCTCGGCGCTGACCCTCAAGGGCCTGACCTACGCGCCGACAGGTGCTCTGCTGGCCGCGGCCACGACGTCGCTGCCCGAGACGCCGGGCGGCGAGCGCAACTGGGACTACCGCTACGCATGGATCCGGGACTCGACGTTCGCTCTGTGGGGGCTGTACACCCTGGGCCTGGACCGCGAGGCGAACGACTTCTTCGCGTTCATCCAGGACGTTTGCCAGGACAACAAAGAGCTGCAGATCATGTACGGCGTGGGCGGCGAGGAAGAGCTCACCGAGTCGGAGCTGTCCCACCTGAGCGGCTACGAGGGGGCCAGTCCGGTGCGGATCGGCAACGCCGCCTACGACCAGCGCCAGCACGACGTCTGGGGCGCGGTGCTCGACTCGGTCTACCTGCACACGCGCAACCGGGAGCAACTCCCGGAGGCCCTGTGGCCGGTGCTCAAGTGCCAGGTCGAGCAGGCCGCCAAGCACTGGCACCTGCCTGACCGCGGCATGTGGGAGGTGCGTGGCGAGCCGCAGCACTTCACGTCGTCCAAGCTGATGTGCTGGGTGGCGCTCGACCGTGGTGCACGCCTCGCCCGCCTCTACGACGAGCCGGACTTCGCCGCGCAGTGGCAGAAGCTCGCGGACGAGATCCACGCCGACATCTGCGCCAAGGGTGTCGACGAGCGCGGCGTCTTCACCCAGCGCTACGGCGACGACGCGCTCGACGCCTCGCTGCTGCTGGTGCCGCTCCTGCGGTTCCTGCCGCCGGACGACGAGCGTGTGCGCGCCACGGTGCTGGCCATCGCCGACGAGCTCACCGAGGAAGGCCTGGTGCTGCGCTACCGGACCGAGGAGACCGACGACGGTCTGCGGGGCGAGGAGGGCACGTTCACCATCTGCTCGTTCTGGCTCGTCAGCGCGCTGTGCGAGATCGGTGAGATCGAGCAGGCGCGCACCCTGTGCGAGCGCCTGCTGTCCTTCGCGTCCTCGCTGAACCTGTACGCCGAGGAGATCGACCCGCACACCGGCCGGCACCTCGGCAACTTCCCGCAGGCGTTCACCCACCTGGCCCTCATCAACGCGGTCATGCACGTGATCCGGGCCGAGGAGGAGCCCACGGACCACCGCGCGTTCCGTACCCCCCGAGGCGCCTGACCGCCGAGGTCGTGGCAGGCCAGCCGGGGTAGTAGTCGGCCCGCCGAGATCGTGGCGCATCGCACGCGCCGCGCCTCTTGCCCTCTTTGGCTAATGCCATTAGCCTCAGGGGCATGGACAATAGCCGAGCACTCCGGCACCTCGATCGGCCCGAGGGCCGCCTCACCTACACCGACACGTCCCCCGCCGACGGCGGCGGCCCGCTCCTCGTCGCCGTCCCCGGCATGGGAGACCTGCGTTCCACGTACGACGACGTCACCCCGGCCCTGGTGGAGGCCGGCTGGCGAGTCGTGGTCGCCGACCTGCGCGGCCACGGCGACGCGGACACCACCTTCACCCGGCACGGCGACGACGCCACAGGCTCCGACCTGCTGGCGCTCGTCGAGCACCTCGACGCCGGCCCCGCCGTCCTGATGGGCAGCTCGATGGGGGCGTCCGCCGCCACCTGGGCGGCCGCCGAGCGGCCCGACCTCGTCCGCGGGCTCGTGCTGCTCAGCCCGTTCCTGCGCGAGACCACCTCACCCGGCAAGCAGCGGCTGCTGCACGCGGCCTACCGCGTGCTGTTCACCCGGCCGTGGGGCGCCGCCGTGTGGGCCGGCTACTACTCGATGATCAGCAAGGGCCGGCGCTCGCCCCGGCACACCGAGCACGTCGCGCAGGTCAGGTCCGCGATGTCCGACGCCGACCGCCTGCGCTCGTTCCGGCACCTCGCCCTGGCGCTCGACCACGGCGTCGTCGAGCGCCGTCTGGCGCAGGTGCAGGCACCGGCGCTCGCCGTCGTCGGCGCCCTCGACCCCGACTTCACCGACCCGGCCGCCGAGCTCGCCTGGGTGCGCGAGGCGCTGGGTGTGCCGTCGGAGCACAGCGTGCTCGTCCCGGACGCGGGGCACTACCCGCAGCACCAGACGCCCGACGTCGTGGTCCCGGCCGTGCTCGGATTCCTCGCCGGGCTTCCCGCGGCGGGTGGTCGGCATGGCTAGGGCCGGGCTGTCGCGCGAGGCCGTCGTCGGGCTGGCCCTCGAGGTGGTCGACGACGGCGGCCCGGACGGGTTCTCCGGTCTGACGCTCGCCCAGGTCGCGTCGCGGGCCGGCGTGGCCACACCGAGCCTGTACAAGCACGTCGGTTCGTTGGCGGAGCTGCGCCGCGAGATCTCCGTCCGCGCCGTCCGCGAGCTCACCGCCCTCGCCTCCCGCGCGACCGTCGGGACGGCAGGGCCCGACGCCGTCCGCTCCATGGCGCACGCCTGGCGTCACTACGCCCGCGCGCACCCAGGACGGTACGTCGCCACCCAGGTGGGGCCGGACCCCGACGACCCGGCGCACGCCGAGCACCGCGCGGCAGCCGCCGAGAGCGTCGCCGTCGCGGTGGCGACGCTCCGCGGCTTCGACCTGCCCGAGGACGGCGTGGTCGACGCCGTCCGCGCCGCCCGGTCCGCCGTGCACGGCTTCGTCACCCTCGAGCTCGGGGGCGGTTTCCGGATGCCGCAGGACGTGGACCGTAGCTTCGACGTTCTGGTCGACATGCTCGTGGCCGGGATCTCCGCACTCGCTCACCAGGACTCCCCGTGAGCGACGTCGTCCGGACCGCGCGCTGGACCGCGGCCGGCGCCGTCGGCGCGGCCGCCGCGTTCCTGCTCTTCCCCGTCCTGCGCCCCTGGCCCGACGAGACGGTGCCGACGGCGGCGCTTGCCGAGGCGTTCGCCTCCGACCGCTGGGTGGCGGCGCACCTCTGCGGGATCCTCGGCATCGGGCTGCTGGCGCCGACGCTGCTCGGTCTCCGCGCGCTGCTGGCCCGGCACGCCGGCCGTTCGTCCGCCGAGGGCGCGGCCACCGCGGCGGTCGTGACGGCCTGGGCGGGCGCCGGACTGTCGGCGTTGTACTTCGGTGCGGAGACCTTCGGCCTGCGCGTCATCGCCCGAGCCGCACTGCGCGAGGCGGACCTGTCGTTGCTCGATCAGGTCGACGTCCTGCGTCAGCAGCCGACGGCGGTCGTCCTGTTCGGGCTCGGACTGCTGCTGGTCGCGGCGGCCGGCGTGCTCACCGCCGTCGCGCTGTGGCGTGCCGGAGTATCGCCACGCTGGGCCGGGATCCCGCTCGCCGTCGGCCTCGTCCTGTTGCTGCCGCAGTTCTGGGCTGGGCCCGAGGCTCGCATCGCGCACGGGGTGCTCGTGGCGGTCGGGATGCTGCTCGTAGCGCGTGCGGCCGTCCGGCTGGCACCCGCGCGCTGAGCCGGGCGCTGCGGGACGACGACGGCCGGCCACCCGTTCGTGGGTGGCCGGCCGTCGTGGTCGTGCCGTGGCGCGACGGCGTCACTCGCGGAAGATCGCGAGCAGGCGCAGGATCTCCAGGTAGAGCCAGATGAGGGTGACCAGCAGGCCGAAGGCCGCCGACCAGGCGAACTTCGCCGGGACGCCGTTCTCGACACCGCGCTTGATGGAGTCGAAGTCGACCATGAGCGACATCGTCGCGAGGATGACCGCGAAGATGCCGATCGCGATGCCCCAGCCACCGGAGCGCATGCCCCAACCGTCGAGCACGCCGGTCCACGTCAGGACCACGTTGACGAGGGAGAACACCAGGTAGCCGACCATGCCGACCAGCAGGAACCGCGTGAACTTGGGCGTCACCCGGATCTTGCCGGAGCTGAACAGTGCCAGCGCCGCCGCGAAGACGGACAGGGTCGCCAGGATCGCCTGCGGCACGATGCCGTTGTAGGCCGTCTCGAAGAACGCCGAGATCCCGCCGAGGAACACGCCCTGTGCGACGGTGTAGAGCGTGATGAGCACCGGGCTCGGGTTCTTCTTGAAGGCGTTGACCAGACCGAGCACGAGGCCCACGATCATGCCGACGATCCACAGGCCCGGGGCGATCGCCCAGGTCGCCGCGCCGACCACCACGAGCAGCGCGAGGAGCCCGGCCGTCTTCATGATGACGTCGGTGTAGGTCAGGCGCTTCGTGTCGACCGGTGAGGCCGACGGCGCGTTGTACATGTTCTGCAGCGACGCGGCGTCGGCGGCCTGGGCGCCGAAACGGCCGGCCTGGCCGGCCGGACCGCCCGGCGCCGTCGCGGTACCTCCGGCACCGCGACGTGGCTCGCCGAAGACGGCGCTGTTCGAGAAGACGGGGTTGCTCATGGGCTCCTCCTGGTCGCGGCTGCCGGGTGCCCGACGACGGGTCGTCGCTCGAGTAGGGCCGGGTCGCTGGCCGTGGACATCATCCTAGGCAACGCACGACCCGGCCGACACGTTCCCGACCGGTCTGTGATCCGTCCGGAATCAGATCCGGTCATTCTCGGGACGCCTTCGCAGCCTGCGCAGCGGCCCGCCGGTCCTGCTTCTCCCTCTGCTTCCTCTTCCGCTTCTCGGCACGCCGCTCACGCCGTGCCACCTTGCGGTCCTTGCGACCCTCGACCAGCACATACAGCACCGGGACGATGAGCAGGGTGAGCAGGGTCGAGGAGATGAGCCCGCCGATCACCACGAGCGCGAGCGGCTGCGAGATGAACGCACCACCGCCGGTGACGCCGATGGCCATGGGCGTGAGCGCGCCGATGGTGGCCAGCGCCGTCATGACGATCGGCCGCAGCCTCTTCCGGGCGCCCTCGCGCACCGCCTCGTCGAGCGACCGGCCACGCAGCCGGTACTGGTTGATGAGGTCGATCAGCACGATGGCGTTCGACACCACGATGCCCACCAGCATCAGCACACCGATCAGCGCGGGCACGCCGAGCGGCGTGTCCGTGGCGAGCAGCGCGATGAGCGCACCGGTCGCGGACAGCGGCACGGAGACCAGCAGGATCAGCGGCTGGACCAGCGACTTGAACGTCGCGACCATGATCAGGTAGACGATCGCGATCGCCGCGAGCAGCGCCAGCCCGAGGTCGGCGAAGGCCTCCTCCTGGTCCGCGGCGACGCCGCCGATCTCCACCGTGGCGCCCGGCGGCAGGTCGAGCCCGTCGACGGCGGTGACCACCTCGGTGCTCAGGGTGCCGAGGTCCTGGCTCTCCGGCGTGATCGACACCGTGGCCGAGCGCTCGCCGTCGACGCGGCTGATCGACGTCGGCGTCTCGACCTCGTCGACGGAGGCCACGTCCGTCAGCGGCACCGTGCCGGTGGCGGTCGGAACCTCGATCTCCTCGACCTCCTCGACCGACTGCGGCGCCTCACCGGTGACGACGACGGCGTCCACCGGACCGTCGCCGAGGTCGACCTCGCCGACGGTCTGCTCCGGGGTCATCGTGCCGGAGACGATGCCGGCCACCTGGGTCTCGGTCAGACCCGCCTCGGCGGCCGCCTCGCGGTCCACCGTGACCTGCAGGACCGGCTGCGCCGAGGCCAGGTCGTTCGTGACCTCCGCGACGCCGTCGAGCCCGGTCACCGCGTCCTGCGCCGCGGCGGCCGCGGTCGAGAGGTCGTCGGTGTCGTGCGCACGCACCACCAGGTCGATGGTGGTGGAGCCGAAGCCGGAGTCTCCCCCGGCGACGCTGACCTCCGTCGTCGGGCCCTCGCCGGCCAGCGCCTCGGCCGCCTCGCGGACGTCGGCCTGGACGGCGACAGGGTCCGCCGCCTCGTCGAGCGTGATCGAGAAGGTGGCGGTCGGTGTGGAACCGCCGCCGAAGAACGCAGCCTCGCCGGCGTCCCCGGCGCCCACCGAGGTCTGGACGGTCTCGATGCCCTCGACGTCGCCGAGCGCCTCCTCCATGTCGCGTGCGGCGTCGTCCTGCGCCTCGAGGGACGCGGTGTCGGTGAAGGTCTGGGTGACCGAGACCGTGTCCTGGCCGGAGTCCCCGATGAAGTTCGTCTCCAGGCGCGGGACGAGGGCGAGCGTGCCGGCGAGGATGCCGACGGCGACGACCAGCGACACCCACGGGTGGCGCAGCGACGCGGCGAGGCTCGGGACGTACGCACGCTGCCAGAGGCCGCGGCGTTCCTTGGCCTCGGCGGCCTCACGGATCGCCTCGCCGCCGTCCTCCGACTCGACGGCGCCCTTGGGCGCCTTGACGAACCAGTAGGCGAGCACCGGCACGATGGTCAGCGCCACGAGCAGCGAGGCGAGCATCGCGATGGCGACGGTGAAAGCGAACGGCCGGAACAGCTCGCCCGTCATGCCCGCGACGAGCCCCAGCGGCAGGAACACCGCCACCGTGCAGATGGTGGAGGCGGAGATCGCCCCGGCGACCTCGCCGACGGCGGTGAGGATCGCCTGGCGCTTGTCCTCGCCGTAGGACAGGTGTCTCTTGATGTTCTCGATGACGACGATCGCGTCGTCGACCACGCGGCCGATGGAGATGGTCAGCGCGGCGAGCGTGAGGATGTTCAGCGTGTAGCCGGTGACGTCCATGACGAGGAACGCCGTGGCCAGGGACAGCGGGATCGACACGGCGGAGACCAGCGTCGAGCGCACCGACAGCAGGAACACCAGGATGATGAGGATCGCGAAGATCAGGCCCAGGCCGCCCTCGGTCGCGAGGCCCTCGATGGACTCCTCGATGAAGGGCGCCTGGTCGAACACGACGGCGGTGCTGATGCCGGCGTCCTCGAGCTCCGCGGCGTTGTCGTCGATGACCTGCTGGACGGCGTGCGAGACGTCGACCGTGTTGCCCTGCGGGGTCTTCGTGATGGCGATGCCGAGCGACGGCTCGCCGTCCAGCCGGGAGAAGGAGTCGGCCTCGGTCGGCGCGACGCTGATCTCGGCGACGTCGCCGAGCAGCACAGGCTCCGGCACCTCCGGGGGCGCGTTGGCGTCCGGCAACAGCTCGTCCTGGCCGGGGATCGCCTCGCCGTCGGCGCCGGGCTCGGTGCCGGTGCCCGACGGCGGCACGTCGGCGGCGTCGTCCGGCACGGTGGCACCGGGGTCGCCCGCACCGGGGTCGGTGGGCGTCGGGACGAGCGGGACCTCCTCGAGGTCCTCGACGCTCTCGACGCGGGTGCCCGCCTGCAGGGAGTAGGTCGCGTCGTCCTCGGTGATGGTGCCCGCCGGGACCACCACGCCGTAGTCCGCCAGGACGTCGGTCACCTGGGTCAGCTCGAGGCCGTCCTTCGCCAGCTCGGCCGGGTCGACCTCGATGAGCACCTGGTCGGCCTGGCCGCCGGTGACCGCCACCGAGCGCACGTCGTCGATCCGCTCCAGCTCGGGCACGAGCACCGTGTCGATCTCGTCCGCGAGGGCGGCGACGTCGTCCGACCCCGCCGCGGCGAGCTGGATGACGGGCAGGTCGTCGAGCGAACCGGTGATGACCTGCGGCTCGACGTCCTCCGGGAGCTGCGACTGGGTGCGGGTGACGGCCGTGGTGAGCCGCTGCGTCGCTGCGTCCATGTCGGTGCCGTACTCGAACTCCACCGTGGTCATGGACATGCCGGTGGACGCCGACGAGCTGAGCGACTCGATGCCCTCCACCGTCTGCGCGGCGGCCTCGAGCGGCTCGGTGACGTTCTGCTCCACCACCTCGGGCGACGCGCCGGGGTAGACGGCGACCACGGCTCCCGCCGGCAGCTCGAGCGACGGGATGAGCTCCTGCTTCAACGACGTCAGGCTCAGCGTGCCGAAGGCGAAGATCGCGATCGTCGCGAGCGCCACGACGGCGCGGTTGGCCAGGGACAAGCGGGCAAGGCGGAACACACACACTCCTGGGGCGGTGAGGGGAGGTGCACGACGGCGGCATCGTACGGCTGCACAACGGAGCCTACTCGCCGAGAGTTCCCGGCCGGTCCGTGCCCCCAGGTCCATGCAAGTTCATGCTGCCTGCACTCCCTGGCGATGCCCTCTAACGTTTTTCGCGGTGTCATCCCGAGGCCCTCGGTAGAGCAAGGTTGCTCACCGGATCGATCGGAGGAGTCTGTCGTGCGCTCACCGGTACACCCGCAGCCCGCCGCTGCCGACGAGCACGCCCGGAGGGAGGCCGGCCGGCGATGGCGCCGTACCGTGGCACGCCTCGTCGCCGTGGTCACCACCGCGTCCCTCGCCTTCGTCGGCGCGTCCGCGACGTGGCTCCCGGCCGAGGAGGCGGTGTCGGCGCCGCGCTTCGACGTGCGGTGCGACGAGCTGATCGAGGGCATCGAGGGCATCGCGGACCTCACGGAGCTGCCCGGCCCGGACGACGGCCTGCCCGACGGGCACACCGAGAGGATCGCCGACTACGAGTACGAGAACCCGGCCGAGAAGCTGCGCGAGTATGCGGACGACGGCAAGGCGCCGTCGGCCGAGGAGCTCGAGAAGGTCGGGACCGACTACAAGAACCACCCGGTGGGCACCTACGACCGCCTGGTCCGCCGCTGGAACTACTACCTGCAGAACGGGTCCGGACAGCTCAGCTGGCGGAGCTGGGTGAACCAGTACATCCCGAACCAGTCGGCGGACGCCCGCGGTGACGGGTTCCACCGCAACGTCGCCAGACGGCTCAAGCTCGGCGGTGCCGAGTGGATGTGCGAGGACACCTCGGTCCGGGAGGACCGCCGCTACGACGCCGCGAACCGCAAGCACAAGCTCGCCTACGAGCTGAAGTCCGGGAGCTCGCAGCTCAAGCTCGAACAGCTCCGGGCCGACCGCGCGCTGCAGCGGCAGGGATGGCGCGTCGCCTACGTGTTCAGCCAGGACCCGAAGCCGGGGCAGATCCGACTGCTGCGGCAGTACGGGATCCGGTACACCGTGATGCGCTCGACGGCGGTGCCGACGAACCCGCCCAAGTCGCCGAGCAACACGATGAACCCACGGTGCGCGGTCCCGGCGAACCCCGCGAAGCTCACCACCCTGGCGACGGCCTGCCCGGAGCGGTCGACCCGCGGACCGGCCAAGAACCTCGCCCTCCGGTCGGGCCGCGACCAGGCGGAGGCGAACCAGATCCGGCAGGCCAACCAGAGGCTCGGGCAGGACGGACGGCGCCTCGGCGGCTTCCGCGGGTTCCGTCCCGGGGGCGTCGACTGGACGTCGCTGGAGCTGCGGTACATCTCGGACGACCCGGAGAACGACGACTTCGGCTACTCCTTCGCGGCGGACGAACTCCCCGAGGACGCGGAACCCGGATTCGGCGGGGAGTCCGCGCTCAACCTGTCGTCCGACGCCCTGTTCACCTGGCTGGCGCTCGATCCGAGCCAGTTCTGGGTGAACCTCAACCCGGACGAGCCCGAGACGATCATCGACGAGCAGTTCGCCACGACGGACGCCGGCCGGGTGCTGCTGGAGGCGGACCTCGCGTTCAAGCGCACCCTCTCCGAGCAGCTGGACCCGGAGACGGAGGTCGGCTCCGAGTTCTGGGACTCGCTCGAGCGGACGGACGACGGGCTCGTCTGCCACGACGCCTACCGGTTCTGGGTGGATCCGGAGCCCGCGACCGTCCGCGAGGACGGCGACGACCTGTACATCGTCGACGCGCCCTTGCGAGCACAGATCGAGCCGATCGAGCTCGACTACGAGCACCCCGGCGAGGATCTCTGCGCCGATGCCCCGCAGGACGTCGTCGACCGGAACAACGAGCTCCTCGCGGACACGTACGCACCGATCCTCGAGGAGGCGGTGAACAACGATCCTGAGTACGCGGACCTGCGCCGCGTGTACACGGCGAGGGTCGCCGCCGAGTGGATCAGGACCCGCGACGCCGAACGGCCCGGAGCGTTCCACGACGTCATCGGTTCGGGTGACGTCTCCGCCTGGCCCGCGCGCACCGAGTGGGACCCCCAGGAGATCTACGACGAGTACATGGAGCGCCTGGAGACGCCCCTCTACCGCTACGAGTGGACGCACGGGGAACAGGAGTGGTTCCTCGAGATCATGGGCGGGGTGATCCTCGACGAGGCCCCCCGCGAGTCGATGCCCGCGGAACGGTTCGAGGAGGAGCACCCGCGGCTCCCCGACACCGTCGACTCCGCACGCTTCGCGGCCACCACGCTCCCGGCGAGGCTCCAGGACCCGGACGAGGTCACCACCCTCGCTACCGACGACACCCCGACGGCGTGGCTCGGCGGCGGCACGTTCCAGGAGCCGGCCGATCCCGGCCCGGACGACCCCGACGACCCGCCGTCGGACGATGACGGAGGCGGCGACGGTGACGGAGGCGGCGATGGCGACGGCGACGGCGACGGCGACGGAGGCGGAGGCGGAGACGGAGACGGCGACGACGCCTCCGGCCCCTCCCCCGGTGACGTCCCACCGGGCGACGCCCCGCACCGTGACCCGCAGGGCCCCACGTACCAGGCGGCCCATCCCGCGCTCGTCAGCACGGGGTTCGACGGTGGCGTGCTGCTGCCGCTCACGGCGATGCTCCTCCTGTTCGGTACGGCCTTGACCTGGGCAGGAGTGCGCCTGCGGCGTCGTCACTGACCGATCCCCGGCCATCAGGCCCGTGCCCGACCGCGTCACGCCGCCGGGCACGGGCCTTTCGCGCGCTCGCAGAAATGTCCCGACGATCGTTTGCAAAGATAGTGTTGCCAAGACCTCTTTGCAGCGCTATGTTGGTGATTGTTCGCCAGCTCGTCAGCCCTCCCAGGAGCCCTTCATGCCGATCGCCGTGACCACCCCGACCCGAACCGCCCGTCAGCTCCTGGACCGGATCTTCCAGCGTCAGCCTCGAACGACGGCTGCCACCCGGGCTGCGACGGCACCTCGCACGGCGACGTCCACGGGCACGCCCGGCGCACGCGCTGCCGCCCGGGATCGCCGCCACGCCGCCGAGGCACGGCGCCGCGCGGACGAGCACATGCGTGACAACGCCGCCCAGACCAACCCGCTGGGGCTGCGCTGACCGCCTCGCTGTACCGTCGTGGCCATGAGCGAGCGCCCCGAGGCCCCGGACCAGCAGGCTCGGCGACCCGAGAAGCTGGATGCCACCCGACTGCGAGGACTCTCGCACCCGCTGCGCGTCCGGATCCTCGACCTGCTGCAGGTGCACGGAGCCCTCACGGCCACCGGTCTGGCCGAGCTGCTCGGTGAGTCGAGCGGCTCGACCAGCTACCACCTGCGACAGCTCGCCAAGCACGACTTCGTCCGCGAGGTCGAGGGCCGGGGCACCGCCCGCGAGCGCTGGTGGGAGGCCGCCCCCGGCGGCTTCTCGATCGCCACGGAGGACGAGGACGACGCCGGGCTGCGGACCACCAAGACGCTGGTGAACGCCGAGTTCGAGCGGGGCCGTCAGGAGAAGATCTGGCAGCTCCTCAACGTCATGGACGTCAAGACCGAACGGACCGAGCTCGCGGAGTGGAAGGACTCCGTCACGCTCATGACCTCCAACGCGTTCGCCACCGCGGAGCAGCTCGGCCGCATGATCGACGCGGTGACCGCCGTCATCGACGAGCAGCTGGCGGCGCTGAAGGACCAGGAGGACGTGCCCGGCGCGGTCCCCGTCCAGATCCACTTCAACGCGTTCCCGGTGGTGAGCGCGGCGCTCGACCGCAGGACGTCAGCCCGCGACGACCGCGCCTGAGGAGAACCGTTCCCGCCGCCGCGCTCCGCCCCACAGCACCCCGACCACCACGAGGACCGCACCGCTCAGCTCCGGGACGCTGACCACCTCGCCGAGCACGACCCACGCCGCCGTCATCCCCACCACGGGAACCAGCATCGAGAAGGGCGCCACCACCCCGGCGGGGTGCCGGGCCATCAGCCACGTCCAGACCCCGGAGCCCAGGACCGTGCCGACCACCACCGTGTAGGCGAGCCCGACGAGCGCCCCGACGGCGCCGGGGTCGTCGAACGACGTCACAGACCTCAGGATCTCGGCCGGCCCCTCGACCACCAGCGCGACCGCCAGCATCGGCACCGGCGGCACCACCGACATCCACAGCGTCAGGTGCAGCGGGTTCTGCGGCCGCGCCTGCCGGTTGGAGATGTTGCCGACCGCCCAGCCCAGCGCGCCGGCGAGCGTCAGCAGGAACGGCAGGAGCGCCGCCGTCTGCGCCTGCTGCCAGCCGACCACCGTGAGGCCCGCGACGGCGACGAGGATGCCGACCACCTGGCGAGAGCCGACTCGTTCGCGCAGGAACGCCGCCCCGAGCACCACCGTGAACGGCCCCGACGCCTGCAGCACCAGCGACGCCAGGCCCGCCGGCATCCCGACGGCCATCCCCCAGTAGAGGAACGTGAACTGCAGGATGCCGAACCCGACGCCGTAGCCGATCAGCCACCGGACGGGCACCCGGGGGCGCGGCACCAGGAACAGCGTCGGCACGGCGATCAGCGCGAAGCGCAGCGCCACGAGGAACATCGGCGGGAAGTGCCCGAGCGACGCGTCGATGGCCAAGAAGTTCAGCCCCCACATGACGGCGACCGAGGCGGCGAGCAGACAGTGTCGGAACGGCATGCGGCCATCGTCCGGCCAGCCTCGATGAAGGACAAGCGAAATGTTCTGCACCTGCTCGGTAGGCTGCCTACATGGACGTCCGACACCTTGAGCTCCTGCGCGAGCTGGCGGACCGCGGCAGCGTCTCCGCCGTCGCGGCCGCGACGCACCGCACGCCGTCCGCCGTCTCGCAGCAGCTCCGCACCGCGCAGCGCGAGCTGGGCGCCGCGCTGGTCGAGCCCTCCGGCCGGGGTGTCCGGCTGACCGACGCCGGACGGCTGCTCGCCGACAGCGCCGTCGACGTCGTCACGGCGCTCGCCGAGGTGCAGGCCCGGTGGGACGCGTTCCGCGACGAACCCGTCGGGACGGTCACCCTCGCGGCGCTGCCGAGCGCCGCCACGTTCCTGCTCCCTCACGTCGAGCGCGCGCTGGCCGGCACCGGCGTGGAGCTGCGCTACACCGACGTCGACATCGCCGAGGCCGCGTTCGGCGCCCTGACGGCGGACCACGACATCGTCCTCGCGCACAGCTTCACGAGCCGGCGACCGGTGCGGACGGACGGGCTCGTCGTCGTGCCGGTGGCCGTCGAGCCGCTCGACGTCGCCATGTCCACAGCCCACCCGCTCGCGGCGCGGGCGACGGTCGACGTCACCGACGTGACCGAGTCCGCGTGGATCGGCGTGCCGCACGGCTACCCCTTCGAAACCGTCCTGCAGAGCATCGAGCAGGCCACCGGCACCCGGCTCGACGTCCGGCAACGCGTCGTCGACAACCGGCTCGTCGAGGCACTGGTGGCGGCCGGCGACCGCCTGGCGATCCTTCCCCGCTTCACCACGCCTGTGGACGACCGCCTCACGCTGCGCGCGCTGACCGGCATCCCGGCGAACCGGCACATCTCCGCCGTGCTGCGGCCGGACCGTGCCCGACGGCGGGCCGTGCGCCAGGTGCTCGACGCCGTCGTCCGCGCGGCCGCGGCCACCGCGCGGCGCCATCACGCCGACCCGGCAGACCCGGGCGGCGGCACGGCGATCTGCCAGGAGCGGATGCGCTGACGGCAGATCACCGTTCCCCCGGCGGCACCGGCGGCTCACGGTGGAGCCATGACCACCACCACGCTCCGCTCGGAGAACCTGCCGCCCCCCGCACCGTTCGACGACCAGCTCGCCACCCGGCTGCTGCACCAGCGCATCGTCGTCATCGGCACCGAGATCGACGACGCCGTCGCCACCCGCGTCTGCGCCCAGCTCCTGCTCCTGTCCGCCGAGGACTCCGCGGCGGACGTCGCCCTGTTCGTCAACTCCCCCGGCGGCTCCGTGTCCGCCGGGCTCGGCGTGTACGACACGATGCGCCTGCTGCCGAACGACGTCGTCACCGTCGGCGTCGGGTTCGCCGCCAGCATGGGCCAGTTCCTGCTCACCGGGGGGACGCCCGGCAAGCGCTACGTCCTGCCGCACACCCGCGTGCTCATGCACCAGCCGTCGGCCGGCATCGGCGGGACGGCGATCGACATCGCGATCCAGGCCGAGAACCTCGAGCACACCAAGCGGGTGATGGCCGAGCTCACCGCGCAGCACACCGGCCGCACCCTCGCGCAGATCACCGAGGACGCTGACCGGGACCGCTGGTTCACGGCGACCGAGGCCGTCGAGTACGGGTTCGTCGACCGCGTCGTCGAGTCCGTCGACGACGTCCGACCCATGGCTCCGGGCCGGAAGGTGGGCCTGTGATGTCGAGCTACACCATCCCCAGCGTCATCGAGCGCACCCCGCTCGGCGAGCGTGCCTCCGACGTGTTCAGCCGCCTGCTGCGCGACCGCATCATCTTTCTCGGCACCGAGGTCGACGACGGCGTCGCCAACGTCGTGATGGCCCAGCTGCTGCACCTGGAGTCGGAGTCCCCCGACACGGGCATCGACCTGTACATCAACTCCCCCGGTGGCTCCGCGACGGCCATGACGGCGATCTACGACACGATGCAGTTCGTGCGCTGCGACGTGGCCACCACGTGCATGGGCCAAGCGGCGTCGGCGGCGGCCGTGCTCCTCGCCGCCGGGACACCGGGCAAGAGGACCGTGCTCGAGCACTCCCGCGTGCTGCTGCACCAGCCGTCCGGGCAGAGCCAGGGCACCGTCTCCGACCTGGCGATCCAGGCGCGGGAGATCCAGCGGCTGCGGGACGAGACGGAGACGCTCCTCGCCCGGCACACCGGCCGGTCGGCGGCGCAGCTCCGCCAGGACACCGACCGTGATCTGATCCTCACCGCGGCCGAGGCCGTCGAGTACGGCGTGGCCGACGCCGTCGTGACGTCCCGCAAGCACGACCCCGGGAGGCTCGCCGCGTGAGCGTCGTGGACGAGGTCAGGCGGCGAGGGCCACCACGTCGCTCGTGGTCGGCGAGCCGATACCCGGCGCGCCGACCGCCCGGACGTGCCGGGCCGACGTCGTCGTCGAGGTCAGGACCCGCACCGGCTCCGACGCCGCGGCGAGCGAGGCATGGGCGTCGGCGACCAGGTCGACCAGGCGCAGGTCGAGGGCGCGGCACACCGCGGCGAGCACCTCCGACGACGGCTCCTTGCGGCCCCGTTCGATCTCGGACAGGTAGGCCGTCGACATGCGTGCTGCCGAGGCGACCTCCTGCAGCGTGCGTTCCTGCCGCCGTCGGGCACGCCGCAGGATCGCCCCGACCAGGTGTCTCAGCAGCGGCTCGTGCCGGTCATCGCCCGTCATGACGACGACGCTACTCCGGGCGGGCGCGTGCCTGCGGGGTGCGCGCGCCGTCCGGGCGCCGGTTCTGCCACGGGCAGAACGGGTACGGCGGGCCCGGCGGTGGCGCGTGAGGTGCCCCCGCCCGGGTTCGAACCGGGACTGGACCGGGTTTAAGCCGGCTGCCTCTACCAGTTGGGCTACGGGGGCGGGTGCCGGAGACGCGAACGGGCGGCTCCGGTCGGCACATCCCGTCACGCTCGGCAGTTCAAGGTACCGAACGGAGCGGAAGGTGCCGACCGGAGCCGCCCGGCCAGGGTCATGCGAAGAGCGTCAGCCCTTCTCGGCCCGTGCGGCCGACGACTCGGCCTTCTGCTCGGTCTTCTCGCCCTGCGGCTTCGGCGGCACCGACGCCTTGCGGAACTCGTCCCGCGGGTCGTGCAGCGAACCGAGCGAGACGATCTCACGGCCCATGAGGAACTGGCCGACCCACCCGATGAGGATGCGCAGCTTGCGGTTGCCCGTCGGCATCGCCATCACGTGGTAGCCGCGGTGCGCGAGCCACGCCAGCGGGCCCTTGAGCTTGAGGAATCCGAACAGCTCGGCGACGCCCTTGTAGAGGCCGAGCGACGCCACGACGCCCACGCTCTTGTGCTTGTACTCCACGAGCTCGTTGCCCTTGAGCTGCGCGATCATGTTGTCGGCGAGCTGGTTCGCCTCGCGGATCGCGTGCTGGGCGTTCGGCGGGCAGAAGCTGCCGGGGTTGAGCAGGTCCGGCACCGCGGCGCAGTCACCGGCGGCCCAGGCGTCCGGGACCAGCTCGCCGTTCTCGTCCTCGACCTGCAGCGTCGCCCGCACGGTCACGCGACCCATCCTGTCGGCCGGGAGGTCCGAGCTCTCCTTGATGACGGGGTTCGCCTTCACGCCCGCGGTCCACACGATGGTGTCGGAGTCGAACTCGACGCCCGTCGACGTGACCACGTGGCCGTCCTCGCAGGAGTTGAGGAAGGTGTTGAGGTGGAACTCGATGCCGCGCTTCTTCATCTCCTCACGAGCCCACTCGCCCATCGGCTCGGAGACCTCGGGCAGGATGCGACCGGTGCCCTCGATCATCACGAAGCGCAGGTCCTCGGACTCGATCGTCGGGTAGTTGCGCGTCGCGTAGCGCGCCATGTCCTCGATCTCGCCCAGCGCCTCGATCCCGGCGAAGCCGCCGCCGACGAACGTGAAGGTCAGCATCCGGCGGCGCAGGTCGGCGTCCCACGTCGAGGAGGCGACGTCCATGCGGTTCAGCACGTGGTTGCGGACCGCGATGGCCTCCTCCACGTTCTTGAAGCCGATGGCGTTCTCCGCCAGGCCCGGGATGGGCAGGGTGCGCGAGACCGACCCGAGACCCACGACGAGCTGGTCGTACGAGACCTCGTAGTCCGGCCCCACCTCGGGGCGGATGGTGATCTTCTTGTCGCCGTGGGAGATCTGGGAGACCTTGCCCTGCAGCACATCGATCCCCTTGAGGGCGATGCGGTGCGGGGCCACGACGTCACGGGCGTCGATCGAGCCGGCGCCCGCCTCGGGCAGGAACGGCGCGTACGTCATGTACGGCCGCGGGTCGACGACGACGATCGCCGCCTCCCGCTTCCCGAGCTTCTTGCGGAGCCGTCGCGCCACGTAGAGCCCGACGGACCCACCGCCGAGCACGACGACGCGCGGGACCTTGCGCGGACGCGGGGTGGGCGCGGCCGCGTCCTGGGCAGGGGTGTCCGTCGACAGAACGTTCTGAGGCATGGCCCCCAGTCTACGACCGACTACGTCCCGCTCGCGCGCGGGTCCGCTGTACGGTCCGTCACCGCTCCCTCAGGCGAGGGAGAGGGCGATGCCGTCCAGGATGTCGCTCTCGGAGGTCACCACGTGCGTCAGCGCGCCGCCCGACGCCGCGACCTCGTCACGGACCCGCGACACGACCTGCGACCACACCAGGGCCCCCGCGCCGATCACGTCCGCCCGACCGGGATGCATGAACCCGAGCGCGAGACGCTCCGCGCGCGTCCGGCCCAGCAGGTCCTCGCAGGCAGCCAGCACATCGGGCACGCTCAGCACCGCGCCGTTGATCGCCTCGCGCCGATAGCTGGCGAGTCCCAGCGCGTGCGCCGTCACCGACGTCACCGAACCGGCCAGGCCCACCAGCGTCGACGTCCGCCCCAGCGGCACGACGGCGGAGGCCGCGTCGAGCGCCGACGTCACGTCCGCACGGGCACGCGAGGTCTCCGCGGCCCCGGGCGGGTCGGAGTGCAGGTGACGCTCGGTGAGCCGCACGGAGCCGACGTCCATCGAGACCGCCGCGTCCGGCGTCGTCGTCCCCAGCACGAGCTCGGTCGAACCACCACCGAGATCCACCACGAGGTACGGGCCCGGATGCTCGCTCGCGGACCCGCTCGTGGCGCCGCGGAAGGACAGCAGCGCCTCCTCCTCGCCCGAGACGACCTCCGGGTCGACCCCGAGCGCGGCACGGACGCCGTCCGCGAAGTCGGCACGGTTGCGCGCGTCCCGGGTGGCCGAGGTGGCCACGAACCGGACCCGGGTCGCCCCGAGCTCGGCGGCCACCTTCGCGTACTCCCGAGAGGCCGCCAGGGTGCGCTCGAGGGCCTCCGGCGCGAGCTCCCCCGTCCGGTCGACGCCCTGACCGAGACGTACGATCTCCATGCGCCGGTCGAGCTCGGTGAGCGTGCCGTCACCGGCGACGTCGGCGACCAGGAGACGGATCGAGTTGGTGCCGCAGTCCACGGCGGCGACACGGGTGCTGCTGCTCATCACGACCGCACCCTCTCATCCGGGGCCGACACGCGCCCGGGCGGGACCATCAGCACGAGCACCGGTCCGGCCGCCACTGGTCACGCACCCGCTCCAGGGCCTCGTCACCCAGCGGGTTCACCCCGGGGCCCGCCGCGAGCGCGTGCCCCATGAGGACGTGGAGACACTTGACGCGCGTGGGCATGCCACCGGCCGAGATGCCCTCGACCTCCTCGACGTGGCCCAGCTCCGCACGCCGGGCCAGATAGTGCTCGTGCGCACGCCGGTACGCCGCCGCGAGCTCGTCGTCCTCCGTCAGCCGCTGCGACATCTCCCGCATGACGCCGTCCGCCTCCAGCCGAGAGGCCGCAGCGACCGCGCCCGGATGGGTCAGGTAGTACGTGGTCGGGAACGGCGTGCCGTCGGGCAGCCGCGGAGCGGTACGCACCACCAGGGGGCGCCCGCACACGCAGCGGGCGGCGATGCCCACCACCCCGCGCGGCGCACGGCCGAGCTGCTCGGCGAGCACCTCGAGGTCGCGGTCGGTCACGGCGGTCGGGTCGTCGGTGAGGTCTGCGGATGGCTCGGAGGTCACGGGGTCATTCTCCCCCGTCGGTGCCACCCGGTTCCACGTCGACGCCGTCGCCCTCGTCACGACCGACCGTCGTGGCGCGCGCATCGGTCACCTGGACCGACTCCCACATCGCCTGGTACCAGGGCGCACCGGTCGGGCCGGCAGGGCGAGCCGGCTCCGTCGGCGCCTCGTCCCCCGCCGGGGTGCCGCCGTCGGCCACCTCGTCCGCGTCGACGACACGCCACACCGTGTCGCCCGGCATCACGTAGTTCAGCCGGGTGCGCGCCTGCTCGACCACGTACGAGCGGTCGTCCCAGCGGCCGAGCTCGTTCTCCAGCCTCGCGCGCTCCGACTCGTGCGCGGAGAGCTCGGCCTGCAGCCGGTCGATCTCGGCACGCTGCTGCACGGCGCCGCGCACCGTCGGCAGCAGCAGCACGAACGCCAGCAGCACCACCACGGACAGCACGAGCAACCGGACGGTGAGGACCTCGGGCAGCACGAGGCCGAGCCGGCTGCGGCGCCGGTCGTCACGCGCCGGACCAGCAGGCCGGCGGGCGCTCTTGCTCTTCGACGGTGCGGCCTTGCTCGCGCCCGTCGCCCGCGAGCGGGCCGTGGACGCCGCCGGACGCGCCGCCGTCCGGGTCCCCGGCCGGGAAGCAGGTCGGCGGGTTCGCGGGGCGGCAGGGCGACGGGAGGGCACCCCCCGATTGTGCCGAACCCGACGGCGGGCGCCCACGACCGCCGTCGGCGCGCCACCGCGTCCCCACTCGCCCCTTTTACCGATGTCGGTAGTTCGTGTCGAGATCGGCAGTGCGCACTGCCGATCTCGACACGAACTACCGACATCGGTAA